>NZ_JBEXPY010000082.1:0-19266 GCF_040612315.1 Streptomyces sp. NPDC006435 | reverse complement strand
TGCCGCAACCTGCGCGAACCCGTCCGCTTCGACCGCGCCCTCAACCACCTCCTCGACGACGGCCACACCGTCTTCGTCGAGATCTCCGCCCACCCCGTGCTGTCCATGCCCCTGACCGACGGCAGCGCGGAGCGGGGCGGGATCGTCGTGGGCTCCCTCGCCCGCGACCACGGCACCACCGCGCAGCTCCTGCGCAACCTCGGCCTCCTCCACGTCCAGGGCCACGCCATCGACTGGAACCAGGCCCTCGGAACCGACCCGAACGTCGGCAAGAACCCCCTGCTGAACCTCCCCACCTACGCCTTCCAGCGCCGGAGTTACTGGTCGGCCGTCACCCCCGCCGCGCGCATGCGTCGTTCCCCCGACGAGGAGGCTTTCTGGCAGGCCGCCCGGCAGGGCGAGGTGTCGCAGGTCGCCGATCTCCTGGACGTTCCGGAGGAACTCCGCCAGAACCTCGACGGGCTTCTGCCGTACCTCTCGACCTGGCACCAGAAGCTCCGCGAATCGTCCGGTGGGGCTTCGGCAACCGGTGAGGACAACGGGACCCTTTCGGGCCGGGGCAGTGCCGCGGACCGTTTCCGGAACCGGCTCGCCGACCTCGACGCCGGCGCCCGGCTGGACGTCGTGGTCGCCCTCCTGCGGGAGGAGACCGGCACCCTGCTGGGCATGACGGCCGACGAGGTTCCGGCATCGCAGTCCCTGCAACAGATCGGTCTGGACTCGCTGTTGGCGGTCGGGCTGCGTTCCGCGATCACCCGTCACACCGGCGTCGGCGTACCGTCCGAGGTGCTGCTCAGGTCCACGGGCTGCGCGGGCGTCGCCCGTTACGTGATCGGCAGGCTCCTGCCGACCGAGGACGGGCCGGACGACGAGGTCGACACGTCCGGCAGCCCCTGGCTGCGCGTCCTCAAGCCCGCCGAGCAGCCGCGCGCCCGGGTGTTCGCCATCGCGGGCAGTGGTGGGACGACCGACTCCCACGTGCCGCTGATCCGGCACCTCCCGGAGGACATCGAGCTGGTGGGGCTCCAGTTGCCCGGCCGTGACACCCGTACGGGAGAGACTCCCCCGACGGACGCCACCGCGGTGGCGGACGAGGTGGCCGCGGCCCTGACCGACCGGCTCGACGTGCCCGTCGTCCTGTACGGGCACAGCCAGGGCACCTGGCTGGCCTGGGAGATCGCGCACCGGCTGACCAGGGTTCCCGGTCGGTCGCCGCTCTCGATGGTGGTGGCCTGCGGGTTGCCGCCGCACATGGAGCAGCCGCCGGAGCTGGCGAAGCTGCACTCGACCGAGGAGATGGTCGACTCGGCGGAGATCGACGGGCTGACCACGGCGTTCCGGGGGATCCTGCCCGAAGCGCTCCTCCAGAACGAGGAGGTGCTGACGTCCTACGTGACGAATCTCCAGACCGACATCACCATGGCGAAGAACCATGAGGTGCTGTTGCGTTCGGACCGTCGCGCGCCGCTGGACATCCCGGTGGTGGCGGTGGGAGCTTCGCTGGACCCGGTCCTGCCGGACGAAGTCCAGCCGGGCTGGGCCGAGTTGACCGATGGACCGTTCGCCCATCACACGATCGCGGGCACGCACGCCGCCCCGATCGAGAACCCGGAGGCGATGGTGGCCGAGTTGTTGGCGGCGCTCCGGGCCATCGATGCGGGCACCGCGCACACGGACTGACCCGATACGGAAGACACGGAGGAGGGGTTCTGCCGCCCAGGTCGGACGGCAGAACCCCTCCTCCGTGTCCGCGGTCCGGCCTCACCGGCCGATCTCGTCGATCTCGGCGAATTCCTCGTCGGGGATCGGGGGTTGCGCACCGCATCGGCGCTCGTGCACAGACCGTTCGGCTCCCTCACCGGGTTCGACAACGGGAAGCTGATGCTTGGCGGGCAGATCGCTGTCCTGCCCGCCAAGCATCCTCTCGCCGCGCACAGCCGCTCCCCCGCCCTCGCGGGACCGGCCCGCACGGCCACACGGCTGCCATCACCCCCCGCCCGACCGTCCCCCGCCCGACCGGCCATCGGCCCGCCGGTCCGCCGGTCCGTTCTCAGCACGCCGTGCGGTCGAGGGCGGCGACCTCGCGCACGGCCTCGGCGATGGCCGGGAAATCCCTCTTGAGGATCGCACCGTGGTTGCCGGCGACCTTCGCGCTGATCCGGATGTTCGGGTTGCGGACGGTCGCCGCGTCGAGGCCGGTGCGTATCTGCTCCTGCTCGTCGCCCCGGCTCCCGAAGGACGTGCCCGAAGCGACCACGTACCGCACCGGAACGGCGATGTTGTCCAGCACGGGGCCCAGCTCGCACTCGCGGGAGAGCTTGCCGAGCTCGATGTTGCTGTCCGCCTGCTGTTCGGCGGTCATCCGGGGGGCCAGGCCCGTCGGGCGCAGCAGCGGCAGGAACCAGCCCATCCGCCGGAACATCTTCCGGATCCGCTGCTCCATGGCGTCGTCGAGCCAGTCGTACGGGAACGCGCCGTCGACCAGGACCGCACCAAGGGCGCGCCCCGGGTTCCGGTCGGCCCAGTGTGCCCCGACGACCGCCCCGTATGACCAGCCCACCACCAGTGCCCGGTCCACGCCCCTGGCCTCCAGGACGGCATCGACATCGCGGACGGCCGCCTCGAAGGAGTAGTCCGCCGAACGCTTCGACTTCCTGCCGCGTGCCCGCTCGTCGTAGGTGATGTGCCGCCACTCCGTTCCCAGTTCGGCGATGACCCGCCGCCAGTAACCCTGGGTGGCGAACTGGCCGTTGAGGTAGATCACGGGGATTCCGGGGCCGCCGCTGTCGGTGACGGCCAGGGCCGTGTCGTCGACCGACACCATGCCGGTCCACTGCGCGTGGGTCGGGGCCGTGCTGTTCTTCATGGGTTCCTCCTGGTCGTGTGAAGCGGCTCGTTCGGAGACTGTGGGTCAGAGACCGTGGGTTTCAGAGGCTGTGGATCTCAGAGGCCGCGGGTCAGTTGCCGTGGGTTTCAGAGGCTGTGGGCGGTGATGTCGCCCATGGGGGTGGTGGCGTGGATGTGGAGTGTGGTGGTGCCGTCGTTCTTGAGGGCGTTGCTGATGCGGCCGTGGGTGGTGCCGGCGTCGAGGGTGGCCGAGGTGCCGGTGGCGGCGCCGATCGTGATGCTGCCGGAGCGGGTGCGGAGTGCGACCGTGCCGTGGGTGGCCTCGGTGATGCGGATGTCGCCCCGTTCGGTGCTGATGTCGGCGGGGCCGTCCAGCCGTCCGATCTCGATGTCGCCGTCGACCGCGGCGAGGCGGACGCCCGTGGTCTCGTCGATCTTGATCTGCCGGTGGGCGCCCTCGAAGGCGATGTCCCCGAGCCGGCCGACGGCCCGGAACTCCGTGGCGGCGGCCTTGGCCTCGACGCGGGAGCCGGCGGGCAGCCGGAGCGTGACCTCGACGGACCCCCGGGGCCCGGTGTACCGGCCGCCGTCCGCCCGGGCCCCGATCCGCAGGACCCCGTCGGCGTACTCCGCGAGGGTCCGCTCGGCCGCCTTCACGTCCCGGCCCTTCGAGGCATTCGCGGGCCGCACCTCCACCGTGGCATCGGCCCGGTCCGCGGCGATCACCTGGATGCGCCCCGAGGGAACGTCCAGGACGGCAAGGACCGGGGCGGTGATGTCGAACGTCTGCATGATGCTCTCCCGTGCTCACTCGTTGTTTCCGACACGAGAAAAGCTACGTTGCTTTCCAGATCTCGACAACACTCTTGTTGCGTAGAATTAACATCTTCGCAGGTGAAAGCCTTGCAATTGTTGCAACGCCTTGAGAAGTAACGCAACGAAAGCCACTTCACCCATTGCAATGAATGAGAAGCGAACGCTACGCCGGGAGGGAGGCCCACGCGGAGGCGGCCCTGTCGGAGCCGTCCGACAGGGTGCGGCGGGTGATCTTTCCGGTGGCCGACGGGGAGAAGACGCTCAAAGCGGCCCTGTTCTCCCGAAGCTGCCGCGAAGTGACAAGCAGCTCTCTGTAGCGGATCTGGCGTGTGCTTGTCCGCGTTTTCGATCTTCTGGATGATTCCAGCCGAGGACCGCCACCGCCTCGCGGCTTTCCCCGAGATCGTGGTGCTGGCCACCCTGGCCCTCGCCCCACCGACGAACACCATCGTCCCCAAAGAGCTCTATCTGGCCACGACCGCCGAACTAAGCCGACGATTCGCCCGGATCTATACCACCCTCGGAACCCAGGACCCTCTCTACCGGCGCTTCTGCCTCTTTCACGAAAGGGACTTCCGCGAAAGCCATATCGGTTGAGAACAGCGGACTCCCATGATCTCAAGCGATCTGGCACCCCAGCAGGTCAGGAGACTCACCATCTGACAGGCCTACTGCGACGGGACAGTCGGCGGCAGATGCTTCCCAGCAGGTCCGGCAACTCGGCCTTGCAGCAACGGGATCGTGGGGATGCAGCCAGGACTTGTCCGGCCGATCATGCGCGGAGCCGGATGGCGAGAGCTGTGGCAGTCACGGTCCCGGGGAAGAGGCAGCCGCGCTCGTCGTAGCGAGTGGCCACTGATCCGGCGTGCTCGGGCCGGTGGTTGATCGCCCGTTCGACGGTGTTGCGTTTCCTGTGCCGTTCTTCACCGAAGCCGGGTGCCGTCCGCCGCGTGATCCTTTGCGCAGGCGGGCGGCCTGGCTGTCGGCCTTCTCCGGAACCTTGTGCCGGACGCCCCGGGAACCCGGCGCCCGGACCGGGTGACCTCGCGCTGAAGTCGTGCTTTGCTGAACCGGTTTGACGAACCGAGAGATCCGCACCGCGCAGACGCACGAGGAAAGAGGAAAGACGACGATGACACCGACGCTCACCGGAACCCGCTCATGGCCCCTGTCCCGGTGGTCCGCCTCCCCGTATCCCTCCCCGCGTTCCTCCGCGCCGGGCAAGCGTGCGGCCGGTGTGCTGCTCGCCGTCGCCACCTGCGTGGCCGCGCTGCTCGCGCCCGCGCAGACCGCCGACGCGGCGACCGTCCCCACCAGCCCGGTCTTCAACAAGCCGACCGGCACCACCGCCGAGCAGCAGGCCATCCGCGCCCAGGTCCGCTCCGTGATCGCGAACGCGGACAGCGGCTCGGTCCTGCGCCTCGCGATGTACCACCTGTGGGACGAGACGATCGCCGCGGACCTCGGCGCCGCGAAGGCCCGTGGCGTCAGCGTCAAGGTCGTCCTCGACGAGAGCACCCTGGAGTACCGGGCCTCCTACGACCTCCTCACGAGCAGCCTCGGCACCAGCACCTCCGCCTCCTCCTGGGTGGCCCTGTGCGCCAAGGACCGCTCGTGTCTCAGTACGGAGCAGACGGGCATCAACCACAACAAGTTCCTGCTCGCGAGCAGTGTCGGCGGCGGCGCCCAGAAGAACGTCGTCGTCCAGCTCACCTCGAACCTGACGCCGTCCAACTACAGCCGCTACTGGAACAGTTCGGTGACCGTCGCCGGCAACACCGCGATGTACGACGGCTACGTGGACTACTTCACCCGTCTCCCGGCCCAGAACCGCACCGCCTGGTCCTACACGTACGGCAACGCGGGCGACTACAAGTACTACTTCTTCCCCCGCGCGGGCAGCGACGCGACCACGGACACCGTGGTCAACGCGATGGACAACATCACCTGCCGCTGGACCGACTCCGCGGGCACCGCGCGCCGCACCACCGTCCACGCCGCGATGCTGAAGATCACCCGGCAGGCCGTCGCGGACAAGCTGCGCGCGCTGGCGGGCCAGGGCTGTCTGGTCGACCTGGTCTACAGCGAGACCGACTCCGGCACCTGGAACGCCCTGCACGGCGTCTCCGGCATCACGAACCGCTGCTACCAGCACGACGACGACGGCGACTCCACGACACCCAACCGGATCGTGCACTCGAAGAACTGGATGGTCGACGGCATGTACGCCGGCACCGCCCAGAAGGTGATGTTCACCGGCAGCCACAACTGGAGCGGCCCGGCCCTGCGCAACAACGACGAGGCCATGCTGCGCATCACCACGCCGTCGGTCTTCGACGCGTTCGAGGCCAACTTCCAGGCCACACGGTCCGCCGCCGTGCCCGGCACCAGTGACAACGTGGCCGCCTGCAAGAGCTGACACGGCCGGACCCGCCGCGTCGATCGCCATGTCGTCCACGGCGGCGGTACGGGCCCGGCCACCGCCCACCACGCGCCTGCACGCACCACTTCGGCACACGATGCACGTGCCGGATGAACGGTCTGCGGTGGGGATGTCAGCAGGGAATCGTCATTTCGGTGTCAGCCGTACAAGCCCTGGTGACCTGCCGGCCTCCCTGTTTCGCTCCGGGTGGCTGAGCTGGTTCGGTCGCGTTGAAGCGGCGGCAGGGGAAGCGGCCGAAGCCGGTGGTCCTGCCGCCGCGAATGTGAACCTCGATGCGGGCGTGCGCGCGGTGGCGGACCTCCAGGTGCTGCGATGGGCCTTCACCGGTGGGGGTGTCGGTGGGGAAGACCTGGTGGCGCATGCCCTGGGCACTGTCCGGCGGGTCATGTGATTACTAGGATCCAGGGGTATCCGGTCCTTGTTGATCAGTGCCGGGGGATGCGGCAGTCATGAGCGGTGCGGATCCGGTGCTTCCCGCAGCGGACGGCGAACGGGGGGCCTGTGGGGAGTCGACGGCTGCATGGGGGCCTCGGGACGGTGATGGCGCTGCTCCTCGCGGTATCCGCTGCCATGCTTCTGGGCAGGTCGTGGACCGCCTGCGACGTGGGAGTGAACAACGCGGCCAACGGCGGTTTCCTGCTGTGGCTGTTCATCCCGGGCCTCTGGACGGTCCTGCTGCTGGTCTGGGTCGCGGTGGGCGCCCTTCTCGGGAACCGTCCCCTCCTCCATGTCCTTGCCCTCGCGGTGACGCCACTCGGTGTCGTCTGGTGTGTCGTCTCGATCTTCTGGGAGGGCGCTGCCACTCCTCCGTGCCCCGGCGGCGTGCCCCCGTGGTGGCCGAGCTTCATCCCCGTCCCGGGATTCTGAGAGAGGCGAGATGGATCTTCGTGGTCAGCCCATCTCAGGAAAGAGCCGTCCAGTACTTCCAGGCGATGGCGTCGATCACCTGTCGGTGATCATGCCGTCTTCCACCCGGCGAGAAGTCCGGTTCGGCAACAGGGGCTCGATCCTGGCCCACCGGGCATCGGTCGACACGACCGATACAACGGCGGGCTCCCCTCCGCCGCAACGCCTCAGAACCCCGCCATGGACTTGTCGAACACTCCACCCAGCGCGCCGTAGACGCTGCAGCGAACCGAGTGCTCTGCCCGGCGGCGCAGCCCGAACCCCACGACGAACGACAACGCGAAGAGCCCACCGAGGACCATCGCCACGAGCGGGTTGTGGACGAAGTACGCGAAGCAGGCGACGCCGGTCCAGACGAGGATCGGCAGGAGCGAGCCGCGCAGCACCGTCCCGAACCCGATCCGTTCCTGCCCCGACGGCAGCACGCGGCCATGCCACACCTCAATGTGGTTCCTGGTCAGGCAATGCTCGGGTCGCATGACGCCATCCCACCACCGACTGCTGGGAGCGTGTGCGATGATCCGCAAGAAACTGCCCAGGCCCTGCCCGGTGGAGCAGCGTCGTGGCCCGGGCCGTTCCCGCGGATGGTCCTTACCTGGCCGGGATTTTGTCGGTGAGGTCGTAGCCGCCCTTGATCACCTTGGAGTCGGCGGCCGGTGCCATGCACTTGGTCAGCAGCGGCTCGCCCTTCTCGGTGCCTCCGGAGAGCCCGATGCGGCTGGGGCCGCTGCCCTTGCCATCTCCCACGTAGAAGCTGATCCCCATGCGGACATGCCGCTTCAGGTAGTCGTCCCAGCCACCGACGTTGCCCCCGGTGCGCACGATGCGCCCGGTCACGGTGGCGGTGGGGCCGCCGCTGGTCAGGCAGTCGACCTTGAAGTCGCCCCAGTTGACCTTCTCGGGCTCACCCTCGGCGGCCGGCATCCGGTGGTAGATGCGGAAGGTGCCCCAGGATTTGTCGGGCTCGGCCCAGCCCACGCCCTTGAAGGTGGCGTGGGCGTCGACGGTGACCTGGATGTCGTGACCGGCGTCGGGATAGTCCATGCGGCCCCAGCCCTTGAGGCTGGAGGTGAGGGCCCCGGAAGGGGCGGAGGCCCGCGCGGCCCTGCCGGGCTCGAACGCGGGTGCTGTCGACGCGGAGGCGACCCCCGCAGTGGCCGCCACCACGGCGGTCGCCGCGAGGAACGTGACGGCGCGGTTGGACAGCTTGAGTCCGGACATGGTGGAACTCCATTCGGGGTCGTGGAACCGAAGGCGTCGGAGTGGGAGAACCTCCGCCCTGCCACGACCGATCCTGCTCAACATCCGCTCCACGCACGTCGGTCACCGGTCGTGACCTCTTTCCGCCGTGCGGCTGAGCCCGCCGGTGAAGCGGTCCCCCTCACGACGTACGCGACAACGACCACGACGCCGGGCCAAAGGCTGTCCGCTGCCGGAAGAGGATCCCGTTGACGACCACGCGATGGCCCTTCCAACGCCCTCCCCGGCCCATATTCTCAGGGCTTGTCCGGCGATCAGGGCGCCGGCGGCTGAGGCAGTGGCGGGATTGCGGAAGGTCGCTTCAGCTTGAGACATGGCCGGCACACGACGTCGTGTGCCAGGGTTACGGGTATGGATTGGCAGTCCGAGAGCCCGGAACTCTGGGCGTTTCTGGAGTCCCTGCACCGTGGCGACATCCTGTCCGGCACCGTTGCGGCGATCGAACGGTTCGGGGTCTTCGTGGCCCTGGACGACGGACCGCCCCACCCCACCCTGCCCGGTGTCGGGTTCCTCAATCTCCCCGAACTGTCCTGGCGGCGCTTCGATGATCCCGCCGATGTCGTTCAGGCAGGGCAGCGTGTGTCATGCGAGTTCATCGGGTTCGACACCCACAACGCCGAGGCCAGACTGTCCTTGAAGGCACTGGAGCCCGACCCTCTCCAGGCCTTTGCCGACCGCACAGTGGTGGGCCAGGAACTCCGCGGGACGGTTGAGGAGGTGCTTCCCATCGGTGTCCTCGTCGACCTCGGGGGTGGGATCTTCGGGCTGGTCCCCTCCAGAGAGATCGACGGCCGCCCTGCGTCGAGTCCGGCGGAGGGTTTCGAGGCCGGAGAGGAGATTGCCGTCGTCGTCGCGGAAATCGAGCTGCCTCGCCGCCGGGTGTTCCTCTCCAGGCCGGGGAGCGGCCAGTACGCAGGTGTCGTACTGCCCACGTGACGGCCGCCGTGCCCGAGTCAGTGAGGTGAGCATGGGGGCGGGGCGATCCAACGGATGCCGAGTGGGAACGGCTGCGGCCGTTCCTGCCGGTCCGCCTCGCCGTGGACGAGGCCCACGGCGACGGCCCCTCGACACGACAAGCGCGGCTGCGTCTTCCTCGGCACCCGCCACCGCAGCGGCCCTCGTCACCCCGCTCCGCGCGTGATCGCCCGGCCAAGTCCCAGGAGGCGTCTCCTCGATCGTGTTCGGTTTCCGGGGCTTGCTCAAGTACCGGCGGCCCGGCCGGCATCAGGATGCGGAGCGGCCGATCGTATCGAGCAACTGGAGTTCTTCCCGCGTCAGTCGGAGTGCGCCCGCTGCCACGTTGTCGACGAGGTGTTCCGGGTTGCCCGTCCCGGGAATGGCCAGTACATGGGCACCTTGCTGCAGGATCCACGCCAGGCGGACCTGTGCGGGTGAGACGCCGTGCGCGCGGGCCACGGCGTGGACCTGGTCGTGCTCGGTGCGGACGGCTCCGGCCTCGCGTCCCTCCCCGGCGATGGAGAAGAAGGGCACGAATGCGATTCCGCGTTCTGCGCATGCTCGGAGCATCTCGTCCCCGCCGGGTACGTCGATGCCGTAGCGGTTCTGGACGCAGACCACCGGTGCGATCTCCTGGGCCTGGTCCAGGTGTTCCGGGCGAGCGCCGGAGATGCCTAGGTTGCGAACGAGCCCCGCGTCGCGCAGTTCGGCAAGGGCCCCGAAGTGGTCGCTGATGGAGTCCTGGCCCATGAGGCGGAGGTTGACCAGGTCGAGGTGATCGCGGCCGAGTTGGCGCAGGTTCTCCTCGACCTGGCCGCGCAGCTGGTCGGGCCGCGCCGGGGTGGCCCACTCGCCACTGGCATCCCTGACCGGGCCGACCTTGGTGGCGATGACGATGTCGTCCGGGCAGGACGCCAGCGCCGTGTTGATGAGTTCGTTGGCGGAGCGCAGCCGGGAAAAGTAGAACGCCGCGGTGTCGATGTGGTTGACGCCGACCTCGACCGCGCGGCGCAGGACGTTGATCGCCTGACTGCGGTCGCTGGGGATGCCCTGGTGGAACGCGGCGCTGCCGGTCAGGCGCATGGCGCCGAAACCCATCCGGTTGACCTTGAGGTCACCGAGCATCCACGTGCCGGCGGCTGCCGCAGAGACCGTGCGCGACGTCATCTTTTCCATCAGCTCCATTCGATCGGCCATCGCCCGTCAACGGTTCAAGGCGCGGCGGTCCTGGAGTATGCGCAGGTGGCAGCCGTTGCGGGAAGGCGTGGAGTGTCAGGGGAATGTCACAGCGTGACCGGGAATCCTGAACACGAACTCCAGGTTGTCACTGGTGATGCTTCCGCTCCATGAGCGCCTGTCAGGAGCGGAGCCGGATGAAGAGCGCGGCGGCTGTGGCGGTGCCGGGGTACATGAGGATCTGACGAACGGGCAGTTGGCCCGGATGGAGCCGCTGTTGCCTTCGGACATCGAGTCGGGCCGCCCGCCGGACCGGATGCGGCGACAGTTGATCGGCGGCATGCGGTGGCGGACGCGGACCAATGCCCCGTGGCGGGACGTGCCTGGGCGTTACGGCCCGTGGGACCGGGGCCGTGGCCTGTTCCGGTGCCGGCAGCGCGATGGCGCCCGGGACCGGATCACCGCCCGGCTCCAGGTTGTTGACCAGCAAAATCCATCCGGCAGTCGAGCAAGCGGGCTTGCAGGTGCTCTCAGTCTGTCGGCACGGGCACGGCGCAGGCGTCGGCAATGGCCTGAGTGTCCCAGTAGAACGGACGGACCTCGGTGATCCGCCCGTCCCTGACCGTGATCGTTTGCAGGATCGGGAAGCCGAGTTCGCGGCCGGTCGCACGAGCGCGAGCGCGGACCTGTGTGAGCACGACCGCAGTCTCACCGGTGGCGAGAAACTCCTGCTCCACCATGTCGAACGTCTCCCAGACCTCTCCCATGGCAAGGAAGAACTGCGTCATTCCGTCGTGCCCGCGCCAAGTACCCCCGTATGGCAGGGCATCCGCTTGATGCAGCTCGACATCCAGCGCGAAGAAGGGGGCGAGCAGGTCGAACGAGGCCTCGCCGGGGCCTCCGGCCGCCAGGTACTCCGCCTCGGCCGCATACATTCCGGTGAGGACGGTCACCGGGTCCGTAGTGGATGACATCGTCATTCCGCCAGCATGATCACCGCAGAAGGCCCCTGCTGGCGGCAATCGGACATCGTTGTGCGGCACACTCGGCGCACTCGGCGCACTCGGCACTTTCGCAACGGGCTCCGGCCGACCATGATCGTTCTCGTCGGCAACGGCTGTGATTACTTCCGGGGTAATCGCCCTCTTCTGTCGCTCCCGGCTACGTTCTGGTCGTCGCACCGCCCCGGGACGAACGGAACGAAGGAGCCCGACCGTGTCCGCCTATGGCTTCGCCCATCTCCGCAGCCGCCGCCATCACACCGACATCATCGAGTATCTGGAGCGCATCCAGGCCACCCTCGACCCCTTCGCGGGCCGCTTCCTCATCCACGGTCCGCCGGCCGAGGTGGTGGAGGGCACATGGCCCGGCAGCATGGTGCTGATCGAGTTCCCCGGCCTGGCCGAGGCCCGTGCCTGGTACGACTCGCCCGCCTACCGGGACATCCTGCGGCTGCGCACCGATCACATCGAGGGCGATGTGCTGCTGATCGAGGGCGTCGGGCCGGGCTACGACCCGGCCGAGCGGGCCGGCAAGCTGCGCGCCGAGACCGAACGGGCGGGGCGGTCAGCCACGGCATCAGCGCCGGGGAGTGGGTGATGGTGAACGGACTGCTGCCCGGGGCCGGGGTACCGGTGAGAACTGTCACCGGCCGCAAACGCCGCGCCCCGTCACGAGCCCGTCCTGCACCCGTCCGAACCGTGCCCGTCGCGAGATTCACTCGGAGTCCCAGCAGTGTCCTCTGCCGTCCGGGTCAGCCGTACATCGCCACGCGGTACAGAGTCGCGAGCGCGTCGTCGATGGGGTGGGGCTGCGGCCTGCCGGAGGAGTCGAGCCCGTTCCACCTCTGCAGGTTCATCGCGACCGCCATGCTCCGCCTGCCGTCGGCACGGATCATGGCCAGCGACCCACCGCCCCAGACCGTGCCGCCATGGCCCCAGAAGACGCCCTGCCCGGGGCCCTCCATCGGATACAGGCCGAGGCCGTAGTCGATCGGCTTTCCCTCCTGGGAGACGATCCGGACGGTGCGCTGCATCTGCGCCAGCGACGACGGGCTGACGATCTTTCCGGCCAGCAGCATGCCGTAGAGGCGGTTGAGGTCCGCGACGGTGGATATCAGCGAAGCCGACGGCCCCACCCAGGACATGTCGTGGACGCTGTGGTCGCGGGGCGGGTCGATCATGCCGAACCACGCCTCGTAGAGCCGCGAGTGCGGCCCCTCGACGTTCGGTCCGGCGGGGAATTCGGTGTGCCGGAGTCCGGCGCGCTCGATGACGTTCCGGGTGATGCACTGCTCGGCCGTGGTGCCGGTCACCCGCTCCAGGAGCCGGGCGAGGAGCAGATAGTTGGTGTTGGAGTACAGCCCCGGCGCACCGCCCGGGGTGCCGACGGGGGGTGCGGCGACCCCCATCCCGATCAGTTCGACGGGGTCGAAGCGGGTGAGCCGGTGGTCGTCCAGGCTCTGCGGCCCGGTGTTCGCGAGGTCGGGGAACGCCTTGAGGGAGGGGTAGGCCCAGGGGAGGTATTCGGCGAGGCCGCTGGTGTGGTTGATCAGCATCCGGACCGTGATCGCGTCGCCGCGTTCTCCGGGTACCAGTTCCGGAAGGTACCGGCCGATCGGTGTGTCGAGCCCGATCCGGCCGGCCTCGGCCTGTTGCAGGACCGCGGCGGTGGTGAAGGTCTTGGTGATGCTGCCGATCCGGTGCCGCATGTCGGCGGTGACGGGACGGCCGGTGGTCACGTCGGCGACCCCGGCGGCGCCCCGCCAGACCCGGTCGCCGTCGCGCACCTCGGCGAACAGGCCCGGCATCCCGGCGCGGTGGACGTCTTCCATGGCCGCGTCGAGCGCCGCGCCGTCCAGTGGGTTTCCCATGTCATGTTTCCTTGTCGGTCTCGGTGGAACGGGTCGGTGGAACGGGGCCGGTGGAACGGGGTCGGTGGAACGGGTCGGTGGGCAGCGGGGTCAGCGGGTGGCGGGGCCGTCGTGCGTGTGCGCATCCCTGCGGCGCCACAGCCGGACGACCGCCACGCCCCCGGCCACGCACGGCAGCAGCGTCAGCACGCCGTACCCGACGGGCACGATCACCTCGTACCGCTCGCCGCCCATGCCGAGGTTGACCATCGCCAGCGTCACGCCCGCGCCCCATGCCGAGGTGGCCGCGGCCCGCGCCCAGCGCCTGCCCGACGCGACCGCGCGGATCGCGAGGAGCCACAGCAGCACCCCCAGTCCGCCGGTGACGGCGAGGTAGGCGGTGATCGCGGTGCGGTCCTGACCCACCGGTCCCGGGCCCCAGTCCGGGTACGCCGCGCGGACGTGCCCGGCGATGGTGTCGACGGTGGCCGCGTCCACCAGCGGGGCGAGCGCGGTCACGGCGGTCAGTGCGAGTCCGGCGTACATCACGCCGATGGGGGCGCCCGGTGGGCGTGCGGTGGGCGCGGTCTGCGACGGGGCGTCGGCGGCGGTCATGCGGGTCCCTCCCTGAATCATCAAACCTACGGTGTAGATTGCGTCCCGCACGATATGTTCTACGCCGTAGGTTTGGCAAGCGACAGGAGGACGGCGTGGCACGACGCGCACGAGGCACCTCGGCCGGGCTGGATCGCGCGACCATCGCGGTCGCGGCGGTCGGCCTGGTCGACCGCGACGGGCTGGAACGGTTCGGGGTACGGCGGCTGGCCGACGAGCTCGGGGTGGACCCGATGTCGATCTACCACCACGTCAAGGGCAAGGCGGCGCTGCTGGACGCGGTCTGCGAGGTGGTCCTGGCCGAGGTCCGGATCGCCCCCGAGGATGCCCCGGCGAGCGGTCCCGAGGGCGCCCCGGAGGCCGGCCCGGAGGGATGGCGGGTCATCGCCCGCCGCACCGCCCACGCGTATCGGGACATGGCCCACCGCCATCCCCGGGTCTTCCCGCTGCTGGCCGACCGCGCCCAGACGTCGGCCCCGGCGCTCGTCGCGCTGGAGCGGCTGGTGGCGGCGATGCGGGATGCGGGCGTGCCCGAACAGGTCGTCGCGGACACTCCATCGGTGCTGTTCGGATTCCTCAACGGTCATCTGCTGGCGCGCACCTCGGCGGAGGTCCACGGCGCCGCGGCGGTACCGGACTTCGACGCCGACACGTACCCGACGCTGGCCGGACTCGTGCCGAGGATGGCCGACTTCGGCTCGGTGGCCGAGTTCGACCGAATGCTCGACACCGTCCTCACGGGCATCGCGCCGGAGGGCTGACGGCCGCCCCGGACCACCTGCGCGACAGCGGTGTGCCGGACGTCCGGGAGGTTGATCGTGACGGCGGCGGCTGACAGGCTGCCGCCGTGGATCTGGGACTTGCGGGAAAGACGGCTTTCATCACCGGGGGCAGCAGCGGCATCGGGCTGGCCATCGGCCGGGCGCTGCATGAGGAGGGGGCGACGGTCACCGTCTGCGGACGGGACCCGGAAAGACTGGAGGATTCAGGACTGCCCGGAATCCGGGCGGACGTCACGGACCCGGACGCGCTCGCCCGGGCCGTCGACGAGGCGGCCGAACGGATGGGCGGGCTCGACCTGCTGGTGGCCAACGCCGGTGGCGCGTTCGGGGGCGGGTTGCTGGACTCGACGCCCGAGGACTGGCTGCGGACGTACGAGTTGAACGTGCTGCACGCCGCCCATGCCATCCGCAGCGCGGTGCCGCACTTCGAGCGGCGTGGGGGCGGCAGTGCGCTCGTGGTGGCGTCGATCACCGGGTGGAAGCCGGGCCCCAAGTCGTCGTACGCCTCGGCGAAGGCGGCGGAGATCCATCTCGCCGCCGCACTCGGCCAGGAGCTGGGCCCGCGCAACATCCGGGTGAACGCGCTCAGTCCGGGTTCGGTGATGTTCGAGGGCGGGGGGTGGGCCTGGTTCCGGGACAACCGGCCGGAGCAGTACGAGGCCTTCGCCCGCGACGACTTCCCCGGTGGGCGGCTGGTCGAGCTGAACGAGGTGGCGGACGTGGCGTGCTTCCTGCTGTCGGCCCGCGCCGGCGGGGTCAACGGCGCCAACATCTGCGTGGACGGCGCCCAGGACCACCCGAGCGCGGGCCGGTTCTTCCCGTAGCCGCCGCCGGTCGAAGGACCGCATGAGCGTGCGAGGGGCCCGGCGATCGGATGATCGTCGGGCCCTCGTGTCCTGCGCGGGACCGACAGGATGTCGGCCCCGCGCGGTCGCTCAGTCGAGGTCGAGGCCGGATGCCTCCAGCAGTGCGTTCAGTTCGGCGTTGATGTCGTCCACCGAACGCTCCTCCTCCGCCGGTGCGATCGGCAGTGTGGCGACCGCACCGGTGCCCGGGCCCTCCTGCCGGGCCAGTTCGACGAGTTGCTCCAGCAGCCCGCTGCGGTGGATCCGGTCGGCGGAGAGCTGTTCGAGGACCCAGCCGAGTACGGACTCGGGGTCCTCGGCCCCGGGCGCGCCGTCCCCGGGCGCGCCGGTCGCGGGGGCCTCCGTCGGCAGGTCCATCCGGCCGAGTACCAGCCGTGCGATGTGGTCGGGGGTCGGGTAGTCGAAGGCGAGCGTCGCGGGCAGGGAGATGCCGCTCTCGGCCGACAGTCGGCGTCGCAGCTCGACCGCCATCAGGGAGTCGAGCCCCAGGTCCTTGAGGACCTGCTGCGGCGAGAGCGAACCGCCCCCGCTCACCCCGAGCACGGTGGCGACCTCCCGCAGCACCATCTCCGTGACGAGGTCCTGGCGCCGGTCCTCGGGCGCGGCCAGCAGCCGTTCGCGCAGACCGTCCGGGCTCGTCGCCGTGTCGGCGGAGGGCGCCCGGCGCAGTCGCTGTCGCACCAGCGCACGGAACAGGGCGGGAACGTCCTGGCCCTGCTCCGCCGCCCGCCGTACCGCCCGCAGGTCGAGCTTCACGGGGACGAAGTTGCCGGCGGGGCGGGCGAGCACCGCGTCGAGGAGGGCCAGGCCCTGCTCGAAGGGGAGCGGGGCGATGCCCTGGCGGCGCATGCGTTCCAGTTCCACCGCTCCCAGGTGCGAGGTCATGCCCACGCCCGCCTGGTGCCACAGCCCCCAGGCGAGGGCGGTGGCCGGGCGGCCCTCCGCCCGTCGCCGGGCGGCGAAGGCGTCGAGGTAGGTGTTGGCCGCGCCGTAGATGCTCTGGCCCGCCGTGCCGACGGTGCCGGCCGCGGAGGAGAAGAGGACGAAGGCGGCGAGGTCGAGGTCCCGGGTGAGCTCGTCCAGGTAGAGGGCGCCCTTCACCTTCGGCGCCATCACGCGGGAGAGTCTCTCCGCATCCTGGCCGAGAAGGACGCCGTCGTCCAGAATTCCCGCGAGGTGCAGGACAGCCGTCCAAGGCCGGCCCTCCTCAGCAAGACCGAGCACCTGCGCCACGTCATCTCGCCGAGCGACATCACAGGCCACCACACGTACGCATCGCGCACCTTCCTCTTCGAGTTCGTGGATGAGTTCCGCGGCTCCGGGGGCCTCGGCGCCGCGCCGCGAGGTCAGTACCAGGTGGCGGACGCCGTGGTGGCGTACGAGGTGGCGGGCGGTCTCGCGGCCGAGTTCGCCGGTGCCGCCAGTGATCAGCACCGTGCCCTCGGGGTCGAGCGGCCGTGCGGCGGTCCCGTCGTCCGTGGCAGCCCTGTCGTCCGTGGCGGTCCCCTCGTCCGTGGTGGCTTCGCGCACCAGGCGGGCGGCGAGCACCTCGCCCCCGCGGACCGCGAGTTCGGGTTCGCCGGTGACGGCGAGGGCGCGGGCGAGCGCGTTCCGGTCCGCGTCGTCCGGACCGAGGTCGATCAGACGCAGACCGCGCTCGGGGTGTTCGGCGCGGGCGGACCGGATGAGCCCCCACAGCGGTGCGTACGGCAGCCCGTCGAGCCGGTCGCCCGGGGCCGCGGCGATGCTGCCGCGGGTGACCCAGACGAGCTCCGTCGGGTCGAGCCGGTCGTCGGACAGCAGTTCCTGGAGCTGCGCGAGGACGTACTCGGTCGCCTTGTAGGCGGCCTCGGGCTCGCTGTAGAAGGGCGGCCGGCCGGTCGTGTCGACGACCACGCGGGCGGGTGCCTGCGGGCCGGAATCGAGCAGGGCGGTCAGCTCGTCGATGTCGGACAGGGTCCGTACGCCGATCAGGGCGGCGAGTTCACCGGTGCCGGTCAGTACGGCATCGGCGACCGCGCCCTGCGGGGCGGGGGCCGTCACCGGCTGGAACTCCAGGCGGTGGAGGCCGTCGGCACCGGTGTTGCGCGCGGCGCGGAGCTGTTCGGCGGTGGCCCGCCGGAGGTGGAGCCCACCGATCCGTACGACGGGTTCACCCGTGGCGTCGGCGGCCCGGACCCGGATCTCCTGTCCGGCCTCGGACGCCTCGACGTCGATGCGGACGCGCAGCTCGGCACTGCCCGCCGCGTACAGCTCGACGTCGCTCCACTCGAAGGGCAGCAGCGCCCCTTCCGGCTCCTCCGCGCCCTGTGCGGGGATCACCCCCTTCATGACGTGCAGGGCCGTGTCGAGGAGCGCGGGGTGCAGGTTGTACTCGGCCGCGGACCCGGTGGGCGCGGCGGCGGGCCCGGTGGACCCCGCCGTTTCGGGCAGGCGGATGATTCCGTACGCGGTGTCGCCCTTGCGCCACAGCTCGGTCAGGCCCCGGAAGGCGGGACCGTAGTCGATGCCCTGGGCGCCGAACCGGTCGTAGAACCCGTCGAGGTCGACCCGCTCGGCCCCGGCCACCGGCCACCGGCGCAGTTCCGCGAAGTCGTCCGGGGCCCGGTCGGCCGGCTCCTCGCGCAGTTCGCCGCTCGCGTGGCGGGTCCAGTCGTCCTGCGTGTCGTCGGGGCGGCTGTGGATCGTGAGGGGGCGGCGGCCGTTCGCGCCGGGCGCGCCGACCGTGATCTGTATCCGCACAGCCTCGTCGATCACCAGCGGCTCGGCCAGGGTCAGTTCGGCGACCCCGTCGGCGCCCGCCTCGTGGGCGGCGGCGGTGGCCAGTTCCAGCAGGCCCGTGCCGGGGACGATGACGGTTCCGAAGACCGTGTGGTCCTTCAACCACGGCTGGTCGGTGAGCGAGAGCCTGCCGGTGAACAAGTGGCCTTCGCCGTCGGCGAGTTCGGTCACCGCGCCCAGCCAGGGGTGCGGCGAGGTCTCCAGGCCCAGCGATCCGGCGTCACCGGTGGCCTTCGGGACCGGAAGCCAGTAGTGCTCGCGCTGGAAGGCGTACGTGGGCAGATTCAGCAGGGAGCCCTTGCCGGCGTCCGGGGCGAGCCCGAGCGCCCGGTCCCAATCGACGTCATGCCCTTGTACGTGCAACAGACCGAGGTTGCGCAGGAGTTGAGCCGCACCGCCGTTCCGTCGTGCGAGGGAGCCGACGACGATCCCGCCCCGCTCCGCGCTGCCGTCGGTCAACGGCATGGACAGCACCGGGTGCGCGGAGATCTCGACGAACACGGTGTGGCCGTCGTCGAGAAGACGGTTCAGGGCGCGGTCGAAGCGGACGGGTTCGCGCAGGTTGCGGCACCAGTAGCCGCCGTCCAGGTCGGTGCCGTCGGACACCTCACCCGTCACCGTGGAGTAGAACGCCAGGTCCGCACGGTGCGGGGCCAGACCCTCGAAACCAGCGGCCAGGGCCGGGAGCAGCGGGTCCATCTGGGCGTTGTGGGAGGCGTAGTCCACGTTGATCTTGCGGGCGTAGACGTCCCGTTCCTGGAGCTCGGTGACGATCTGCTCGATCGCGTCCGCCCGGCCCGAGATCACGGTGGAACCCGCGGTGTTGACCGCGGCGACGGACAGTGCGTCGCCGTACGGGGCGAGGAATGCTTCCACCACCGCGACGGGGCGTTCGATGAGGGCCATGCCGCCCTGTCCGGCGCAGGCCAGGACAGCCTTCGAGCGCTGGGCGACGATCTGCGCCCC
>NZ_JBEXPY010000081.1:0-19903 GCF_040612315.1 Streptomyces sp. NPDC006435 | reverse complement strand
GCCTCGGTCGCCCGGTCACTCGGTCCACGACGGGCCTGCTCGCGCAGCGCCAGCAGCTCGGCCACCCGGCCACGGGTGTCGGTCGGCTCGCCCGGGATTTCGTCCACAACGGTCATGCACCGACCCTACGGAGCCGGACAAGCAAATCCCGCCGTTGACTCCGTACAGTCTCCCGACCCGTTTACTGGTGGAGCCTGACATAAGCAGAGCCGCGTGCAGGCGAAGTACCAGCCAGTACGGGTAAGTCTTTGTGCGGGTCCGACAAAGTCTTACTGCGGCCTGCTGCACACTCCCGTCAGTCTCGGGACACGGCGGGGCTGGGCCTCCTGGACCCGCTGCACGTCTTTCAGCCGCTCCTCCACCGACCCTCGGGGGTGGGCCATGGTGAGCAGCACCGCCTCGTAGAAGGCGTCCCGGACCGCGGCGGGCATCACGTCGGAGGCGTCCAGACAGAGCGGCAGCCGGTGGTCCGCGAGGCGGCTGCTGATCCGCTTCTCGACCGTACCGCTCCGGGCGGGCACATCGGGGTTCGGCGAGAACGCCCCGGCCCTGCGGCCCCATTCCTCCTGGGCCCTGCGGGAGGTGAGCCGGGCGAGCAGGTCGCGGGCCTGTGCGGAGTCGCCGAAGAGCGCGGCGAAGTCCGCGGAGACCTCGCGGCCCTTCGCCCTCGGTCCCCCGGGCAGCAGCTGCGCGGAGTCCGTGAAGGAGGCCCGCTCCCGGTGGTCCCCGTAGAAGGAGCGGGCGAAGGAGCCCTGGTGCTCCAGGGTGCAGTCGCCCTGGAAGAGCAGGCCGTGCCCGCCGGGCGCGCCCCGGTGGTCCTCGCTCAGGGCGGCCCGGGCGGCCTCCGGGTCCTGGGCCAGCAGTCCGGCCCACAGGCGCCAGGCGGCGACCACCGGCCCGGACGTCCAGCTCAGGTCGCCGGTCGCCCAGCGTCCGTACAGCACCGGGCCCGCCGTCTGCAGGATCAGGTCCTCGATCCAGTCGCTGCCGGGCCAGCCGGACGCACCGTCGTCGCCCATGCCGATGCACCAGGAGCGCAGCGGCGCCGGGGCGGGGGCGGGCGGCCGGTCCGTGCGGTACCAGACGATGCTCTTGAGGTCGGCCTTGAGCGGTACCCAGAGGTCCGCGTCCATGCCCTCGGCCTCGGGCTGCCAGGGCCTGCCGTACGCCGGGGCGCCGGCCGGCCGTCCCACCGGTTTCAGCCGGTTCTCCGCCGCGTACTCGACGAGGTCCCCGATGCCCGGCAGGATCGCGATGTCGGGCGGGTCGCCCGCCTGCACCCCGGCGAGCAGGACCTCCCGGGTGGCGGCGGTGCCCTGGTAGGCGTACGGGGTGTCGAGGGTGTCCAGGACCTTCTTGAACTGTTTCTCCTGCTCGCCGGTCCACGGGCCGAGGATCGTCACCTTCGGCCGGCCGTCGTCGCCGCCGGGCGCGGCCAGCCCGCAGCCCGCCGCGGTCAGCGCCAGGCACAGGACGAACAGGACGGTGCGGAGGAGGCCGGCCGCGCCTGTCCCCGGCGGCCGGTGTCGCGGGCTGCCGGTCATCCCGGCCTCCGGTAGTCGGCGTTGAGGTGACGGCCGAGGCCGATGACGGGCAGCAGCAGGATCGTCACGCCGGCGGCGAGCGCCCCGTAGTAGGTGCCGCTCTGCCAGTCCCGGGCGGCCAGCCCGGCGCGCACCAGGGCCGACTCGTCGGTGACGGCCTGCTGGGAGCGGGCCAGGTCGGTGTGGTCGTGGGACCGCTGTTCGATCCGGACCAGTCCGTCGCGGGCGGTGTCCAGCCGGTCCAGGGTGACGGCGGTCGCGGTCAGCGGGACCACGGCCAGGAAGACCGTGGCGGCCAGCGAGACCAGCAGGCAGAGGTCGAGGCTGTGTCCGCAGCGGGTGCGCAGCACCCACAGCGCGGAGAGGGTGATCAGGGCCATGACCAGCAGTCCGGTCTCGGCCACCACCCAGCCGGCCCGTTGGAAGGGGCCGGCCGAGCTGAGCCGGTCGACGCGTTCCATCTGGTGTCCCTGGAGGACGTCCAGTCGCGGCACCACCCCGGTGCCCTTCCGGGTGAGGAGGGTGTCGGCCTCGGCGAACTTCTCCTCCCGCATCGGATCGTCCGACACGTACTTCGTCACGGCCGGGGTGATGGAGGCGCTGTAGGAGGTGAGTACGCCGTTCACGGTCTCCAGCGCCCCGCGGCCCCGTTCCCCGTCGATCTGCACGTCGACGAGCCGGGTCAGTCCCTGGTCGGCGGCGGACAGTTGGGTCTCGTACCGGGCCCCGGCGCCGACCACGTCGGCGATGTCCTTCTCCACCGAGTCCCTGGCCTCCTTGTGGGCGCGCAGCAGGGCGAGCTGGGTGGCGGCCACGCCCTGCACGGCGGGGGCGCCGCGGGTGCGCATCTCGCCCGCGGCGGACTGCACCTGGCGGTACGTGAGGAGCAGGGCGCCCATCGAGACCAGGGCGACCAGCACCAGCGCGGCGCGGTGCCGCTCCAGCAGGCGGCGGGTCCGGGAGCGGTAGGGGGCACTGCCCGAGGACGCGGTCCGGCCCCTCTCCCCGGTCCGGGCCCCGGCAGCGGCCGGGCTCCCCGCCCCTGCCGGATTCCTCGCCCCCGCCCGGTCGTTCACGACGGTCCGGATGCTCACAGCCGCCTCCCGCAGGCGATGCAGAACAGGGCCGAGGTTCCGGCCGGGTGGTCGCAGTGCGGGCAGCGGCCCGCCGGTCCGTCCGGGGCCCCGGGCAGGCGCACGGGGTGTCCGGAGGCGATGCTGAGCAGTCCCTGGCGGACGGTTCCGGGGTCGACGGTCGGCCCGATCCGCACCTGTCCCTGGGGGCCGTCCACGATGCGGGCGACCCGGCGGACCTCGTCCAGGACCCAGTCGGCGGCGATCTCGGTGGCGAGCCGGACCGCGAGCCCGAGCTGTGCCTCGGCCCGCTCGCGGCGTTCCAGGTCGAGGGCGGCGTAGCCGTGGTGGAGGGCGGTGCGCATCTGGGTGGAGACGTTCATGGTGTGGACGGTCCGGTCCGCGACGCCGGGCGGGCCCGCGGTGGCGGCCGCGTCCCCGGACGGCAGCCAGCGGACCACGACCGGTTCGGTGACGCCGCCGACGGAGACGGTGGCCAGTTGGAGGGGTACGTCCAGCGGATCGCCGCTCGCGTCGGCCCGCAGGCCCAGGAGGTAGTCGCGGGACTCCGGTTCCCAGCGGTGGGTGCGGAACTCCAGTCGGCGCGGCCGGCCCCCGCCCGGCACCGGCACCGGTTCCAGCCGTTGCTGGTGGGGGGCGGTCTCGGTCAGGGTCACCTCGTGCACCGCCGGGCGGACGGTCACCTCGATGGGCAGTTCGGGGCTGCGGACCCGGCGCAGCCGGTCCAGGGCCTCGGTGACGGCGGGGGCGAAGTCGTCGGGCGAGCCGGTGGCGGTGCCGTGCAGTCCTTCCGCGACGGCGAGCAGCGGGGCGGGGTCCCAGTCGGCGCCGGGGGCGATGACGTCGGCGGTGAACGCGTCCTCGCAACGGGCGAGTTCGAGGTCGAGCGCGCTGTCCGGGCGGGCGGTGTCGTCCTCCTCGGCCCGGTCGCCGCCGTCGGTGACGAGGATCAGGTGGCGTACGGGCAGGGCGCGTTCGGCGAACAGTTCGCGTGCGGTGGCGAGCCGGTGCGCGTACCCGGTCGGCGGCCCGTCCGGGTCCGCGGCGGCGATCCGTCCGACGCTGAAGGCGGCGCGGCGTCGGTCGGCGGGACCGGCCAGGGCCCAGCGGCCGGTCAGCGGGTAGCACCGGGAGTCGCCGCCGCCCAGCACGGTGTACGAGATCCCGTCGGGCAGGGCGGCCATGACGGCGGTCAGTGCGGCGGCGGCCGCGTCGCGTCGCGGGGCCGCGACGTCCACCGCGAGGACCAGGGCGATGTCGACGGCGGGGACGCGGTCGCGCGGGCCGGTGGCGACCGCCGTGACCCGCACGTGGGCGTCGATCCGGGCGTCCTGGTCCGGCGGGTGCTTCTCCGCGGCCCGGACGGACAGCTCGACCCCGAGTCCGGTCGGTGTTGCGCTGCGGGCCATCTCAGCTCCCTTCGGCGGTACGGGTGCGGCTCCGGGACGAGTGCCAGAAGCGGCCCTGCGGGCGGACGGCGTGCGAGAGGTCGATGAGCTTGTCGTGGTCGGCGCCCTGTCTGCACTGCCGGGCCATCCAGCGGTAGCAGCGGGCCAGGTCCTCCCGCACGGCGATCTCGCCGGGCACCGGTACCGGGGGCAGGCCCCGCCGCCACCAGCGCCCGTCGGGCCTGTTGCCGCCGGCGGCGGCCCGGACCGCGTCGAGCTTCCACTCGTACAGTTCGGTGCGCAGCAGCCGGGCCGATTCGTCGCCCGTCACGACGGACGGCGGCTGCGGTCCGGTGCGGTCCCCGCGCAGGGGGACGGCGGTGATCACGGCGTCGATCCGCCGCACCCCGGGCAGGGGGTGCTCCCCGGCGGAGAGCCGGGCCGCCCGGATGCGCAGGGCGGCGATCCGGGCGACGGTGTGGTCCCGCGACTCGTCGGGCACCAGGTCCAGGACGGTGGTCGCCGCGTCCCGGTCGCCGCGGGCCAGGGCCAGCCTGGCCAGGCCGAGCGCCGCCCCGACGTGGGAGGGGTTGCGGGCGTGCACGGCCCGGAAGAGTTCGTACGCCGAGGGGGCGGGGCCGGACGGGTGGTGGGGGCCGAGCTGTTCCGCGACGTAGGCGAGGGCCAGTTTCGTGGCGTACTCGCCGGGCAGGGCGCGGTGCACGGCGGTGAAGTGCTCCAGGGCCTGTGCCAGCAGCCGCCGCCGGTCGCCCGGGTCCTGTGCGCCGCGCAGGGCGACGAGTCCCCGGTGCCAGCTGAGCCGCCACTGCCGCACCGGGCCGGGGCCCGGTATGGCGTCCGCCGCCGCCACCTGTTCGCGGGCGGCGGCCAGGGCCTCGCCGCCCTCCCTGGCGAGGAGCAGGCGGACGTTGTGCAGGCAGATCTCCACCGACCGCTCCCCCGTGGCGGGCTGGGCCAGTAATCGTCCGGGGTCGTAGCTGCTGACCAGGAACCGGGCGGCCTCCGGGTCCCCGGGGTAGGGCCGGGGCACCGGCAGCCGCCGGGCGATCTCGGCGGGGGTGGGGAGCCCGGAGTCCAGGGCGGGCGCCTCGCGGATCTCGTCGCGGCGGTGCGGGGTGCGGGCCAGCCAGTGCGCGTAGTCGGGCACGGTGCCCAGCCGTGCGCCGAGCAGTCCGGTGGACGGGGTGAAGTGGGTGGACGGTTCGGTCCGGTCGCGTTTTCCGCGCAGTGCCCTGATCTCCCGCAGCACTCCGCGCAGTTGGCCCGCCATCTCGTCGGCGTCGGCGAACCGGCGTTCCGGGTCCGGGTCGGTGGCCCGCTCCACCACCAGCCGGAACGAGCTGGTGCCGAGGCCGGGCACGTCGTCGCCGACGGCCCAGCCGGCCAGCTCGGCCAGGGTCGCGCCGACGGTGTGGATGTCGTGGGCGACGGTCAGCGGGCTGCCGCTGACCATCTCGGGCGCGGCGTAGCGGGGGGTGATGACGGGCGGCGGTTCGGTGGAGCCGATCGCCCGCACCCCGCCGAGGTCGATGACCTTGACGCCGTCGTGCTGGTGGACGACGTTGGACGGCTTCATGTCCCCGTACAGGAATCCCATGCCGTGCAGGTGGGCGAGGGCTTCGAGGATCTGGCAGCCGTAGGTGAGGACGTGTTCGACGTCGAGGACGAAGGTGCCCTGCCGGGTCGCCTCGACGACCGCGGAGAGGGTGCGGTCGCCGACGTCCTGCATCACGATGTAGCCGCCGGAGACCGTGCCGTCCTCGTTGCTGGTGCTGACGAAGTCCCGGATCTGGACGATGCGTTCGTGCCGGATGGCGACCAGGCTGCGGCGTTCCTCGCCGGCCTGCGCGGCGCCCCGTTCCGCGTACCGGTTGAGCAGGCCCTTCACGGCGACGAGGTCTTCGAGGTGGGTGTCGCGGGCGAGGTAGACCCAGCCCTGGCCGCCGTGGGCGATGGGGCCGAGGATGCGGTACTGGTCCTGGAGCAGCGGCCCGTCGCTGGTGAGTTCGGGGCGGTAGGAGTAGGGGGCGCCGCACCGGGGGCAGTGGCCCTCGTCGGGCGGCGGGGCGGCGGTGTACGGGGGGATGAAGTAGGTGGCGCAGGACTTGGCCGAGCAGCTCATCCGGATACGGGCCCGGGTGACGGCGGCGCCGAGGCGCCGGTCGGGGGTGTTCGGCCGGAGCCGGGGCAGTTCCAGCAGGTTCACGGGGCCGTACGCGGCGGGGTCGGCGGGCAGCGGCGGGAGTCCCGGCCCGTCCTCGGCGCGCCCGCAGGTGTCGCAGTGGCCGGTGCTCTGCACGGTGCCGTCGCACGGGCCCCCGGTGAAGCGGCGGTGCGGGCAGGGGATCCTCATCGCTGCTCCGCCCGGCCCTGCTCGCCACGCGGTGCGGGCAGGTCCGTCCCGGTGTGCCGGTCGTTCCGTTCCAGGTCCGTCCGCAGTTCGCGCAGCAGGGCGCGCAGGGCGGCGAGTCTCCGGTGCGGGTCGTCGACGGTGCGCAGTTCGGCCAGTCGGCGGCGGTGGCGGGCCGCGTCCGTGCGCGGCAGGGGGGCCATGGAGGCCGATTCCACCAGGCCGTTCAGCGCGGCCCATTCCCGCTCGATGTCCTCGGCACGGCGGATCAGCAGGGCGGCCCGGTCGTCGAGGGCGGGTAACAGCAGGTGCCGCGCGGCCTCGGTCACTCCGGCGCCCCCGCTCTCCCTGACGACGACGAGCACCCGGAAGCCGAGCGCCCGTACCCGTACGAGCAGGGGGACCAGCCGGTGCGGCTGCCGGTCCTCGTCGAGTCCGATCACGGCGAGGGTGGGGCCCGCGCCCCCGGCCCCGGCACCCCTGGGGCCCGTGCCCCCTGAGCCCGCGCCCCCGGGCCCCGCTCTCCCCGAACCCGCGCTCCCGGGCCCCGTCCCCGGTGGCCGTTCCGGCGGGGTGCCGCCCGTGAGGAGCCAGTCGCGGTACGCCGCGGCCTGGTGGCGGGGCGGGCGGAGCCGGGTCACCAGCTCGTCGACGAAGTCCTCGGGGGTGGTGCGCCCGCCC
Source organism: Streptomyces sp. NPDC006435 (assembly GCF_040612315.1). NCBI lineage: Bacteria > Bacillati > Actinomycetota > Actinomycetes > Kitasatosporales > Streptomycetaceae > Streptomyces > Streptomyces sp. NPDC006435. Next base: position 12,825 of record NZ_JBEXPY010000081.1, on the reverse strand, counting down.
CGGTAGACGAGGTGGGCGCGGTGCAGTTGGTGGCGCAGGGTGCGGTCGCGTCCGCCGCCGTGCGGGACGACGCTGAGCCGCACCTCGGGCTCGTCGCCTCCGGCGAACCATCTCCGCAGCCGCCGCGCCAGCCCGTGGTCCCAGCCGTCCGGGCCGCTCAACTCGGCGACCAGCGGCACGAGTTCGGCGATCCTGTCGATCGGGACCATGTACGAGAACGCCAGGTCGTTGTCGGCGGGCAGCGCCAGGTCGCGGTCGCCGCGCCAGCTGACGACCATGCCGACCACCCGTTCGGGCGGTCCGGCGGGGCCGCCGCGCACCTGCACGGCGGCCCCGCTGAACCCGGGGCGCACCACCTGTTCGTTGCGTCCGGCGTCGAGCTGGATCCACGCCCCGTGCGCCCCGCCGATCCGTCCGGTCAGCCACATGCCGTCGGCGAAGGCCCGCGCGTATCCGCCTATCCACACCTCACGGCCGCGTTCCAGGCTCCGGTCGAGGGAGGCGGGGGTGGCGTGCGGGCGCGGGCTGTCCAGGGCGAGCACCGCGATGTCCTCGCGGGTCGCCCCGAGTCCGGGCAGCCAGCCGCCCTCGGCGACGCGTGCCCCGACCGGGGCGATGCCGGGGTTCTCCGCGAACTCCACCCACATCCGGGCGTCCGGCTCCCCCACGACGTGCGCGCAGGTGAGGGCCCGGTCCTGGGTGAGCAGCACCCCGGCGCCGCAGACCGGCCCGTCCGCGGTGCCGCGTCGCAGCCGCAGCCGCCAGTCCGCTCTCAACTCCCCCATGGCGCATGAGAATACGCGCGCGACGGGTGCCGCTCCCAGTACTCGGACACACTCCGGTCACCCGTCGGCTACCGGATGTCACACCGGAGGGTGACGCCCGCGGTGCCCGGGTCGACCCGGAGGACCAGGCTCCGGCCGGTGGCGCGCACCTCGATGCCCGGGTCCGCGGAGACGACCTCGCGCACCGGCCGGTCCCACACCAGTTCCACCGGGGTGCCGCTGCGGTCCGGCCCGCTCACGCACAGCGTCGTCGTGCCGCGCCGCCGCCGTACGAGCACGCTCGCCGGGGCCGTGGCCGAGAGCGGTCCGGCGGTGCCCGCGCGCCAGAAGTTGGCGGCGGTCAGCCCCAGCGCGCGCACCTCGACCGCCTGGGCGGTGGCGGTGTTGGCGAGCACGGTCAGCCATCCCCCGTCGGCGGCGCGTTCGGTGACGGCGCGGCGGGAGGCGCCGGGCATCAGCAGGTAGACGTGGCCGGCGGCGACCGGGTCGGTGCCGTGGTCGAGCCAGAGGGTCTGGTAGCGACGGGTGCGGCGCTCGGTGGAGCTGGTGGTGTTGATGTCGGACCAGGCGCCGGTGCGGTCCTCGCGCAGGGTGCGCAGGTCCGCCCCGCCGGGCAGGACCCAGCCGCCGTGGCCCTCCAGATGGGCCCAGTGGGGCCGGGGGCGGCTGTCGACGGTGAGCGTCTCGGTGCCGTTCTCGCCAAGCATGCGGTTGTCGACGACCGTCTCGACGGGCACCCCGTCGGTGGCGGTGATGCCGGCGCCGAGGCAGATGACGGTGTCGGCGGCGCAGAACCACGACTTACGGGCGTCCAGGGTGGAGCCGAGGCCCTTGAGGTGCTGGCCGACCGCGCCGTACTCGCCGTCGGTGGCGCCGCCGACCCAGTTCGCCGCGGGTCTGGCCGCGCCCCATTCGCCGCCGGCCCGGTCGGCGAGCCGCTTGGTCGACACGGTCGTGCCGGGCAGCCGGTAGGGGTCGACGGTGGGCCAGAACCAGTCGGTGTACTGGTCGTCGTGGGCCGCGCCCGGCCACCAGTAGAGCATTCCGGCGCCGGTGTGCCAGCCGCGCGGGTTCTCGCCGTTGCCGCATTCGTAGTACGAGATCCGCGAGGAGGCCATGGAGATGCCGGCGGCCCAGTCCGGGCGGCGGTGGACGGCGCGGGCCATCTGGGCGAAGAGGTGGTGGCCCACCCGTTCCGGCGCGGCCGGGACGGCGGTGGCCTGCACGGCGTGCAGCCGGGCCAGGTCCGCGACGGGGAACTGGCGGGCGGTGAGGACGGGGCTGGTCCGGTCCCGGGCGATCCAGCCCTTGATCATGCCGTGCCACCGGTCGCGTTCGGCCGGTGCGGCGCCCGCGGCGAGGAGGGCGATCCCGGCGATGATGCCCTGGCCGTGGAAGTGGTCGCTGCGCATCACCTGGAGGTCGTCGCTCTTCAGCAGGCCGCGGCTGACTGCCCTGCCGTTGACGCTGTCCATGACCAGGCCGTTGTGGATCAGCGGGGCGTAGGCGCGTTCGACGCTGTCCAGGATGATCTGCCGGTTCGGGTCGGTGACGGCCCAGGTCGATCCGGCGAGCAGGGCGAAGAGCCGGCCGAGGCCGTCGAGCATGACCTGGCCGTAGGTGCCGGAGTAGGCGACGGTGGTGTGCTGGACGAACGACCCGTCCGCGTACAGGCCGTCCCCCCGGGTGACGTACGGGAAGACCGGCGACAGGGCGTCCCGGGCGAGGGCGGTCTTTGCGGGTGACCGGCCGAGGACCCCGCGCACGGCGACGGAGCGGCACAGGTCGACGCGGTTGGCTCCGGTGGAGGTGCCGCTGTAGTCGCGCAGGACCGCGTCGGGGATGAAGTGGTCGACGGCCGCGCAGGCGGCCTCGATCCGGGCCGTGCCCAGTTGTTCGTACAGCACGGCCGCGATGTCCATGAGGATGCGCGGGCTGCCGATCTGCCACTCCCACCAGTTGCCGTACGGCGTGACGGAGGCGTGGTAGGCGGTGGCGGCCAGGTGGTCCCAGCCGCGCAGGATGTCGGCGAGGAGGGCGGCGTCGCCGGTCGAGCCGGTGCCGGGCTGCGCGTACGCCTGGGTCATCGTCCACAGCCTGCTGTAGCTCTGGGTGATGCCGGACGGCGGGTCGAACGCGAGGCCGGGCCACAGCGATTTCGCGGCCGGGCTCATCGTCGACCGGAAGCCGCGGGCGAGCGTGCCCGTCCCGGCCAGGCGGGAGGCGAAGGGTTCGGTGCCCGGGTCGTAGCCGGTGCCGAGCGAGATGTCGGTCCAGCGGCGGCGGAGGGTGTCGAACTCGTCGGTGTCCGAAGCGGCGTCCGGGGCGGTGCCGGGGGCGGTGTCCGTCGCGGGACCGGCGGCCGTGGCGGAGCCGGGGAGGGCGACCGTCAGGGCGGTGGCGGCGGAGAGGGTCAGCAGGGTGCGGCGGGACCAGCCGGGCTGGTTCGGCATGTGCGGCTCCATGTCGTCGGGACGGCCGTCGGGGGTGGGTCGGCCTTGCATGCGCGACGCGGGACGGGCGCACCCGGTGGGCGCCCGTCCCGCATCATGGTGGATCAGTTGCCGCACCGGAAGCGGGCGTCGCCCCAGTCCGCGTGGTCGTTGCCGTTGCCGTCGCCGCCGTCGCCGACGACCAGGTCGACGTACTTGGCCCCGGTGACGTCGGCCGTGAGCGACCAGGCGCTGTCGGCAGCCTTCAGCACCGGCGACTTCACCTTCTCGGTACCGTCGGCCAGGACGGAGAACTGCACGCTGCCGGCGCTCTTCTGCACGTCGTCCACGCCGACCTGGGCGGTGAACGAGGTGCACTTCCCGCCCAGGTAGTAGCGGACCCTCGCCGGGGCGTGGGTGCCCAGGCCCTTGGTGTAGACGGTGCCGCCGACGGTCAGCGGGGTGCCGTCGCCGGTGCCGGTCTCGCCGTTGGAGAGGTTGCGTTCGACGGGGCCCCAGCCGTTCTCGGCGGCCGTCCAGTCCAGGTCTCCGGCCCAGCTGTCGGTGGTGGGCGGCGGGGGCAGGGTCCGTACGGAGGTCTGCGCGCCGAGCGTGCGCCGGGCGTCGCCGACCGCGTACTTCACCTCGGAGCCCAGGTCGTACGTCCGGTACTCGGCGTCCACCGGCGGGGTGACCCGCCAGGTGGCGGTGGCCTCGGCGCCCGACGCGACGGAGTCGAAGGAGGTGGCGCCCGACGGTTCGGCCGTCCAGCCCTCGGGGACGGTCAGGGTCAGGGCGACGCCGGTGGCCGCCTTCGCCTCGTGGTTGGTGAACGTGGCCCTGACGGTGTTGGCCGTGCCCGGTTCCAGGGTCTCGGCGCCCGGGTCGATGCCGAGCGTGCCGCAGGCGGCCTGCTCGGAGGCCGGGGCCGGGCCGAGGTCGGTCACGGTGAAGGAGTCCAGGACGAAGTCGGCGCCCTCGGGGGCGTCGCCGCGCTTGCGCAGCCCGGTCCAGGTGTCGCCGCAGCCCGCGGTGACGGTCTCGGTGAAGTGGCCGGTGGTGCGCTGCTGCCCGACGGGCGTGGCCCGGGTCTCGACGGAACCGGGCTTGCCGTCCGCGGTGATCCGGTCGTAGCCGTCGACCCATTCGTAGGCACCGGCGTGGCTGGACTGGTAGTCGTACTCGACCTGGTAGCGGTGGCCGTCGGTCATCGGCACGGTCCAGGGGGCGGTGCGGTAGACGAGGCCGGAGTTCTCCTCGTGGGACTTGAGGGACTCCTCGCCGCCGATCACGTCGTCGACGAGCTTTCCGTTCCAGCCTGCCTGGGTGTACGGGGCGTGCAGCCGGCTGATGACGGTGCGGGGGTCGGTGGAACCGCCCGCGTTCCCCTTGAGGAAGGGGCCCCAGCCCTGGTCGACGTCCTCGAAGTCCTCGTGGACGACGGTGTTCGCCCTGGTGCTCGGGGCGTTGGCGACGATCCGTACGTCGTCGGCCCGGACCTTGGCCGTGCTGTCCCCGGCCGCTTCGACGCGCAGGGTGGCGCGGCCGTCCGCGGGGGCGGTGAAGTTGACCTTGGCGCGCTGGAAGTAGGTGCCGTGCCAGTCGGAGGCGGCGACCTGGTCCTTGACGGTGGAGCGGTCCACGGCGACGGACTTCCCGCCGATCGAGAGGGTCGTGTGCCTGGTCTTCCCGGGCTGGACCTCGATGAGCGCGGAGGCGGTGTAGCGCTTGCCGGGGACGAGGCCGTCGATGCGCTGGGCGAGCGCGGCCGGGGCCCCGCCGGAGAGTTCGGCGCTGTTGCGGCCCTGGTCGTCGGTGTCGCGGGTGACGGTTCCGGTCCTCGACCAGTCGCTCAGGCCGGCGTCGTTGAAGCCGGGGTCGTCGACCGGGGTGCCCTCGCCCCACTCGGGGTCGGCGGCCCTCGGCGCCTGCCGCGGGTACAGGACGTACGGCTGTCCGGCCTCGGCGGTCAGCGTGATCCTCCCGTCGACCGGCTCGACCGTGCCGGCCTCGACCCGTCCGTTGTCGGTGAGCCGGTAGACGGTGTACGTGCCGTTCGACGGCACCTCCCAGCTGCTCGTACCACCGGACTTGCTGTAGTGGTACAACTTCTTGCCGCCGTCCCAGGGCAGCAGGTAGTCGGTGCCGCTGAGGACCTTGCGGCCGTGGTCGTAGAAGGTCCGCCTGCCGTCCTCGACGGTGCCCCGGACGCCGCCGGTGAGGGTGACGTCATTGCCGTCCCAGCGGGTGATCCTCTGCTGCTGGAGGTACTTGGCGGGCAGGTTGCGCTGCCAGATGTTGTCGTAGAAGGCGTTCCAGTCGGTCTCGCCGGTCCAGCCCTCGAACTCCTCGATGGCGCTCTGGCCGAGGACCGGGTCGTTGTTCCAGACGTCCTTCTCGCCGTTGCGGATGAACCGGATGATCTTCGAGTTGAGGCCCTTGTTGGTGGCGCCGCCGTAGTCGAGGTCGTTGGCCCAGTGCGACCAGAGCGAGGCGCGCTCGAACTTGTCGGCCCATTCGGTGGCGACGTTCCAGCCCTGCTTCCCCACGGCCTGGAGGGTCTTGTCGGCGATCCAGCCGTGGGTGTAGTAGACGTCGATGTAGAGGAGGCTCAGGTTGCGGTCGGTCTCGTCGCGCAGCCGCTGGAAGCGCTCGGCCAGGTCGCCGCTGTTGATGTCGCGGCGCTGGTCGATGTAGTAGCTCTGGCCGAGCCAGTTCCAGCCGGGCTTCGTCCTGTCGACGAGCTTCTCGTCGAAGGCGTCGGCCTCCGCGTACGCCTCGGTGGCGTTGACGTGGACGCCGAAGGTGGCGCCCCACTTCTTGCCGTCCTTCAGGAGCTTGTTGAGGTCCTTCAGCCCGCCGGCCCGCTCGTTGTGGTTGCCGCCGTAGTCGGGGTGGGCGGAGTCGTGGCCCTCGGCTGCGTAGCCCTTGAGGACGGCGAGCTGTCCGAGGCCGTCGGTGGCGAGCGAGATCCGCTTGACGTCGTCGAGGGTGCGCAGGAAGGGGTGGGTGGCCTGGCTGGCGAAGTTGAACGGGATGTGGGTGACGACCCGGTCCGGGGTGTCCTTGCCGCCGGGCGCCTCGATCCCGATGGAGCGGAACGCGACGGCGCCGTCCTGCCAGTCCACGGCCTTGTCGCCGTTGGCGTCGGGGGTGACGACGACCTTCGCCCAGGGCAGGGCGTCGCCGCTCTCCGGCTTCGGCGCGCCGTCGCCGCGGTAGGTCCACTGGCCGGACCAGACGCCGACCCGGACGCCGCCGTCGTCCGCGGTGCGGGCCTGGTGCCAGAACCGGGCGTCGTCACCGCCGGTGGCGCCGGACGGCTTGTCGTACGAGGAGTTGGACTCCACGGCCGCGGCGAGCGAACCCGTGTTGAGAAACGCGTACGAGGCACCGACCGGCGCCTTGTCGGCGGCGGTGTCCGCGGTGACCTTCGCGAAGACGTCGGCGGTCCTCGTCGAGTCGTTGTCCAGCCGGGTGAAGGCGGTGGCGGCGCCGGTGTCGGTGGAGCCTACGGAGACCAGGTCGTGGCCGGGGATGTCGATGGTGCCGACGCGGAACGCCTCGGTGTCCCGGACGGCCGTCACTTTGAACGTGGTGGCGCGTCCGGAGACGGAGAGCGAGGCGTCGATCTCGACGCCGGGCAGGTCGGCGAAGACCAGCGTGTAGCGGGCGGAGGAGGCGCCGACCACGGGGGCGCCCTTGAGCTTCACCGGGTGCGCGGTGCCGTTCAGGGTCACGGCGGTGACCGGCTGCGTACTGCCGAACAGCCGGTTGCCGCTGGCCCTGTCGGTGTACGCCAGGACGCGCGGGAAGTCGTCGGCGACGGCCACCGAGAGCTGCGCGGAGCCGATGACGGTGGCGCCCGCGGGCACGGCCGGCCCGGCTGCGGCGGACGGGGGAGCTGCGGCGGTGGCGGGAAGCGCGGTCCCCACCAGCGCCAGCACGGCGGCTGATGCGGCGGCGACGGCGCCCGCCGAAGTGAATCTTGGCGACATGTGCTCTGAGTAGTCCCCGTGACCGGACACCGTCAACGACCTGCGACGACTCGGGGTGCTCCAGTCCAACAACCGTGTCGCGTAAGTCCAAGTGGGCGGTGCGCGCCCGCGACCGGCCCGGCTCAGTCCTGTTCCGCGCCGCCGACCGCGGCCTCGTACGCGAGCAACGTGTCGACGAACAGCTGCCGCTGATCCGGCGTCAGGGGGGCCAGCGCCTTGCGCCAGGCGGCTGCTCCCGGGGCCAGCCAGGCGGTGATCGCGGGCTCCTGGTCGGGTGCGATGCCGATGATGCGGCGGCGCCGGTCCGCCTCGTCCGCGCGCCGCTCCAGGATTCCCTTCCGGTTCAGGTCGCCGACCAGCAGGCTCACCGTCGTCGGTGCGACCTGGAGCCGGGCCGCCAGTTCGTTCACGGTCATCGGCCCGTCGAAGAGCAGGTAGGAGAGCAGCGAGAGGTGGCGCGGCGCCAGCGCGAAGGACCGCAGCGCCTCGGGCACGGGGATCTTCTTGACCCGGCCCACCATCCGGGGCATGAGCAGCAGCAGGGCCCTGACGGCGTCGTCGGCGTCGCTCCCGTTCCCGCGGTCCTCCGCGGCGCCGTCGGCCTCGTTCCCGCGGCCCTTCGCGGCGTCGCGCTCCCCGGACCTTGACATCGCACACCCCTTCCCATTTATCTTTGCCCTCAAAGGTGTTTTGCTTTGTCTGCAAAGCGAACTGCTCCTCAGCGTACCCACCGACCCGAACGGAGTCGCTCCATGCCCCACTTCAATGTGCACATCCGCGAAGAAGCCCTCGACGGAACGGTGGAACCGAAGCTGATCGCCGCCCTGGCCGACGTGGTCGGCTCCGTCTACGGCGAGGGGTTCCGCCGCCTCGTCGGGGTGGACCTGATCGGCGTCCCGCAGCACCGCCGGGGCATCGGCGGCAGCCCGGTCGACATCGACGCGCCCCTCGTCACCCTCAGCATGCGCGAGGCCGCGTACCACCTGCCCGAGGTCCCGGACGCCCCCGCCCGCCTGGTCGCCGCCACCACCGACGCACTGGTCGGCGTGCTCGGCGAGGCCGTGCGCGAGCAGGTCGTCGTCACGATCGTCGGCGTCCCCGACGGCCGCACCGGGGTCGCCGGCGCGGTGGCCTGAGCCGCACGCGGGGGGCCGGGGCCCGAAAAGGGCCGAACCCCCGCGCAAGCGGTCATGCGCGGTCCCGAGCGGCCGTGCATGACCGCTCGCGGTGTCAGCGCGCGAACTTCTCGACGGCCGCCGGGGTGACGGGGGTGAAGAAGTTGACGAGATTGCCGTCGGGGTCGCGGAACAGCAGCGACCGGTTGCCCCAGGGCATCGTGGTGGGCCCACCGACGAAGTCGGTGACGAAACCGGCCAGGTCCCGGTGGACGCGGTCCACGTCGTCGACGAGGAACTCGGTGATCACGCTGCGGTTGTCCGCCGGGCGGGCTGAGCCCGGGGCGAACAGCGGGACGGTGCGGGTACCGGCGATCGCGAGGGTGGCGCCCGCGGTCCCGAGTTCGGCGAAGTCCTCGGTGGCCCACGTCGCCCGCACCCCCGTGGCCCGCTCGTAGAAATCGACGAGGCGTGCCACGTCGCCGGTGATGATGCGGATCGAGACGAAGTCCATGGAAGTCCCCTTGGTCGTGCCGGAGTGTGCACGCCGCAGGCTAGGAGGAATACCGGACGGAATCGGTCCGGTATTCGCATTAGGCTGCGCGCATGTCCCGACCCACCGGCCGCGTGCTGACGCTCCTGGAGCTGCTGCAGTCGGGCGGCACCCGGACCGTGGCCGAACTCGCCGACCGGCTCGGCGTCGAGGGGCGCACCGTTCGGCGGTACGTGAACCAGCTGATCGACCTGGACGTGCCGGTGGAGTCGGTGCGCGGCCGCTACGGCGGGTACCGGCTCTCCCCCGGGTACCGCCTGCCCCCGCTCATGCTCGGCGACGACGAGGCGCTGGCCGTGCTGCTCGGCCTGGTCGCCGGCCGCCGCGCGGGGCTGACGACGGCGGAGCGCACGGCGAACGAGACGGCGTCGGCGAAGATCCGGCGGGTGCTGCCCCGGCACCTCGCCCGTCGGCTCGACACGCTCCTGGACACCCTCGCCTTCACGGACCGGCCCGGCGATTTCGACACCCCGGACAGCGGGGTCCTGCTCACCGTCGCCGACGCGGTGCACCACAGCCGGCCGGTCTCGATCCGCTACACCGACCGCGACGGACGGCGCAGCGAACGCACGCTGCACGCGTACGGGATCGTCGCCCACGCGGGCCGGTGGTACGTCACGGGCGAGGACGCCGGGATCGGCGAGGACCGGACCTTCCGGCTCGACCGCATCGTGGACGCGAGGACCCTGCCCGGCTCCTTCGAGGTGCCCGCGGGCACCGATCCGGCGCAGCGCGTGCTGTCGGGGTTCGCCGCGGCCGAGTACCGGTACGAGGTGACGCTGCGGATCCACGGGACGGTCGAGCAGATCCGTGCCCGCCTTCCCGCCGCCGTCGCGCACTTGGAGGAGCACGGGCCCACGACGGACCGGGAGCCGACGGAACAGGACCTGACGGACCGGGGCCCGGCAGAGCAGGACCCGACGGACCGGGATCCGGCCGCCGAACGCTGGCTGCGTGTCGAGCTGCGGGTGGAGCGGCTCGACTGGCTGCCCCCGGTACTGGCCTCGCTCGACCGGCCGTTCGTCATCGAGCGCCCCGCCGAACTGCGCGACCTCGTCGCCGCGTTCGCCGACCGCCTCGCGTCCCGTGCCCGCCGGACCTGACCGCGCCTCACAGCCACAATTGACGGTAACTTCAGTTTACGAGCACACTTTCGGAAACTATAGTTGTCGCATGACGGTCTCTGAGATCACCCCGGAAGAGCAGATAGAGCTCGACAAGGCCCTGTACGACGCCTTGAACCCTCTGGCCTCGGCCATCCGGTCCCGTCGGACCGGGCTGCCCGCGGACCGCATGTGGGACGCGGATCCCGTCGAGGTGGCGCTGTCCGTCCTGGCCGCCTGGAAGGTGATGGATGGCGAGGTCAGACGGCTGACCGGGCAGGCGGCGGCAACCGCCGGCTCCTACGGTGCGAGTTACGAGCAGTTGGGAGCCGTCTGGGGCATCACCCGGCAGGGGGCCCGCAAGAAGTGGCCCGACGCCGTCAGCCGCCCGGCACCTGCGGCAGCGGGCAGGCGCGGGCTTGCACTCTTCGGGGGGACCGCCGAGCTGGTGCAGGCGCCTTCCGGCGACTGGAGCTGGGCGGGCAGGGGTGCCGACGGGACATCCGGCACGGTCGCCGACGGGACGCGTTACGCGACCGCGGAAGAAGCGGCGGCCCATGCGGGCGCGTTCCTCAAGGAGCACGCCCTCGGCGCCGACGGCCGGTCCTGAAGATTCCCTCCTCGGTTTGCACGCCTCGACACCGAAGTCGGGCGGGCGGTCCCGTCCCGCACGCTCCGGCTCCGGCTCCGGCTCCGGCTCCGGCTCCGTAAGGACCGTACGACGAGCCCTAGTTGAGGATGCCGAAGCCGCTGTCGGTGAGGGCCACCACGTCGGGATGACTGTGCGGATGGCGCAGGCCCTCGGGGTGTCTGTCCTTGGCGCGGTATGCCGGAAGGCCCACCGCGACGGCAAGCACCCCGATGGCGCCCCCGACGGCGGAGGCGATCGGGAACACGGCGCCGGGATCGTAGTCCGAGGTCATCAGCCAGCCCGTGATGAACGCGGTCGGCACCAGGGTGGACCCGAGGGCCAGGCTCCATATCAACAGCATCCGGGCGCGGAGCGCGGGACGCCAGGCCTTCCTGCACCGGACGCAGAGCGGAACACGGATCCTGGCCTTCCGGTACACGATCAGGGTGACGCCGCCCCCTTCCTCACGACGCAGCCTGACGTTCAGCGCGGCAGGCGGTCGCGCCGGTTCCTCACAACTCCAGCATTGTTCGTCGCCGTTCACCGGATTCGTCCCCTCCCCACGAGGCGCCCTCCCAGCGTACGAACAGTCCCCCGTCCGGCACGGACGATCGGCGGAACCGACGGCTGGCGCTGTGGCCAAGAAGGTTCACCGGGTTCGCTCGGCCGCCAGTAGCCTCCCGCCCATGGGAGAAGCCGAGGTCCGGGTCGTGGTCCGTAAGTTCGATGGCAGCCTGCACTGGCACCACTCGATGGTGTGGTTGGGCGAGGATGAGTTCGGGGTCTGGCTCGGTGCTCCGATCGGGACGGTCTACAGCAAGGGTGGGGAGGGCGAGGTCTACGCAACCGAAGAGCGACGAGTCATGCTCTTTCCTCGCGGCGCCTGGTGGACGGCCCTGTTCCAGGCAGCTCCAGCCCACCTGGACGTCTACTGCGATGTGACCACTCCCTCCGATTGGCCGCATAAGGGGCAAGTGACCATGGTTGACCTGGATCTGGATGTCTGCCGGACACGGCGAGACGGATCCGTCTTTGTGGACGACGAGGACGAGTTCGCCAGTCATCAGAGGCAGTACGGCTATCCGCAAGACATCATCACGCGCGCGCAGAGTGCCGCCGAGTGGCTGTCAGCCGCGCTGCGCGACGGTGCGGAACCCTTCGGAAGCCGCTACCGCGCATGGCTGGACCAGGTCGGTTGAGTTTGGCTCTGGTGTTGGTCAGGCCGGGGTAGCGAGGGGGCGTCCGCCCCAGCGGATGCCCTTCTCGCAGCGGATACGAGCGCGTTCGCGGCGCTCAGCGGCCAGGACGTCCCGATGGCGGGCGTTGACGTTGCGCCAGCGCAGGTAGGTGTGCAGGGCCCGGGTCTGCACCGGGTGGTCGGGGTGGTTCGAGTTGGCGATGGTGAACTGTCGCAGAGGCCCGAAGTGGGCCTCGATCGGGTTGGCCCAGGACGCGTACGTCGGGGTGAAGCACAGCTCGACCCGATTCTTCTTCGCCCAGCGACGGATCTCCTCGCCCTTGTGGGCGGACAGGTTATCCATGATCACGTAGATCGGGGCACCGTCGGGACGGGCGGCGCGGATCGACTTCAGCGCGGCCAGGGTGTTCGCGGCACCCTTGGAAGGTGACGCCGCGGCGGGCGAGCAGGCACCGTAACGCCTCGCGACCGATGCGGATCACCCGCCCGTGAACACGGTGCAGGTACGTGACGAGCTTGCGGATCGACCAGCTGGTGAAGGGCTGGCCGAGCTTGGCCGGTCGGGTGCCGGCCGTCTGGATGACGAAGTCTTCGTCGTCAGGGCTGAGCTGGCGGGGACGGCCTCCCCCCTCCCCGGCACCGGATGACTTACCGCTGCCGCGCAAGGATGTACCGCTCACCCGAATCCGGGTCTCCGATCCAGGTGAAGACCGTCGGGTGTTCCTCCGTACCGCCGATGTCCCAGCCGAAGGACAGGCCCTCGCAGTCCGCGATGCTGAGCTCGACCGGCCGACCGACACCCTCGTTCTCGGTCAGCTGCCATTTCCCGGTGCGGTTGCAGGCACCGGACTGCTCACCCGTGGCCTCGTACTCGTTGACGCCCTTCGCCGTCACCGTGCCGTCCGCCTCGAAGCTGAGGCTTCCGCCGTCGCCGTCCGTCCAGGTGCCGACCATGTCGGCTTCAGTGAGCCGGGGCGGTTCGTAGATCTTGAGGATCCCCGAGCTGTACG
>NZ_JBEXPY010000080.1:0-20757 GCF_040612315.1 Streptomyces sp. NPDC006435 | reverse complement strand
ACCTCACGGAACGAACCCTCATCCAGCAGCAGACCGATCCGCTCACGCGCCGTCAGCTTCCCCTTGGCATGCTGCGCCTCGGTCGCCCGGTCACTGGGCCCACGCAGCGCCTCGGCGCGGATCGCGACCAGTTCGTCCATCGTCTTGTGTGGCATGGCCAACCCCCTTGTCGTCTCTGCCGGTCAGGCCGGCACCCCACCGTCACCGTGTGAGCTCGGACCGCACCGGCGGACCGGCCTCGAAAGGACCGGACCCCCGGCGCCCCGGCGGTACGAGGGGGGGGATCGCCCGCCGGGCAGGGAGGCTCGGCGACACGAGCGAGCACTGCACCTGACGCGCTCCATGGAACTGCGCCCGCGCCGCGCGCGGCAATGCCCACTACAGGAAGCTGCCAGCAGCCGGGCACGGGCGCCGCGTTGTGCATGGAGAGGCTGCCGCACACGGCATCGGTGTCAGCCCGGGGACGGCGGAGCCGCCCGGTGCCCGACCGCCCCGCCCGTGCGGGCGGGGCCCGGACAGCCGGTGCGGGCGGACGGCGCGAACCGTGCGACCCCGGTCGGCGTCCGGCCCCTCACCCGCGCGGTCATGCCCGCGGGGCCGTCCGGCGGGCTGCCCCGGACGAGGAATTACGGGCTGGACATGACAAGCCATTGCGGTCGCCGACGGGCCGCCGTCCATCGAACCGGCCGCCGCGCCCCACGCCGCACCCGTCGCACCCGCGCCGCGCCGTCCCCGTCGAACCCGTGCCACACCGCCCCACCGCGCACGGTCACCTGACCGGGAGGTGGTAGGCGATCCGGAAGCGGTCGGCGGGCACCACCACGTCCGCCGTCTCGACCGGGCGGCCCGACGCGTAGTACGTCCGCTCGATCACCATCACCACATGTCCCGGTACGCCGCCGAGTGCCAGGAGCTCCTCCGCCAGCCCCGGGCGCGCACCGACCTGCTCGGCCACGTTGTCCACGACGACGTCGATCGCGGCCATCCGCTCGACCACCCCGCAGCCGCCCAGGGGCCCCTCCTCCGGCAGCATCACCGGCGTGCGCCCCGTCACGGCGAGCGGCTCCCAGGAGGTCGAGAGCATCATCGGCTCCCCCGCCTCCCGGAAGGTGTACCTCGTCCGCATCACCCGGTCGCCCGGCTCGATGCCGAGGCGTTCGGCGACCTCCGCGCTCGCCTCCTCCTGCTCGCTGCGGGACTCCCACGTCCCACGCACCCCTTCCGCCGTCTGCTCCTGACGGAACGGACTGGCGCCGGTGGCCGACCGGTAGCCGGAGCGGGCGATCCGCCGCGGCACGGGACGCTCGCGCACATACGTCCCGGAGCCCGAGCGCCCCTCCACCAGTCCCTCGGCCATCAGCACCTTGCGCGCCTCCAGCGCGACGGTGTCCGAGACTCCGTACTCCTCGCGGATACGGGCCTGCGAAGGCAGGCGCGTATGCGGCGGCAGCAAACCGTTGACGATCTTCTCCCTCAGATCGCTTGCAACGCGCAGATACGCGGGCTGCTCACCGAAAGTCACAGGCCACTCCCAACAGGTTGACAGTCTGCGACAGCCTGACAACCGTCGGTTGTGGACCGCAAGCACAGGCCAAAGATTCACCCGATGTGATGATTCGCAGCCCACCCATGCATATCCGGCCGTCGACTGCCAGAAAGATCTCGGCCCTTCTGGGCCCCTCCCGATCCTCCCGCCCCTTCCTTCCCTCTCCCCGTTTCCCGCAATCCCTCGCCCCTCGGCCCCGCCACGGGGACAACCGAACGAGGGGACGCCGACGAGGAAACGGGCGGCACGCACGACGGCGGGCCGGTGAACGCCGTCGACCGGGGCCCGCGTCCCCGGCAGCGGCCCCGCCGGGGACTCGTGGCACCGGCAGCGGTCCCGCCGGAGGCTCGTGGCGGAAAACGCGACGGGGCGGCTGCCCGAGCAGCCGCCCCGCACGGTCGGTGGATCACCGACGGTCAGTCATCAGAACTGCAGGGACCAGGCGTTGATCTTCCCGGTGTCGCCGTACCAGCTGTCCTGGACGCGCAGCTTCCAGGTGCCGTTGGCCGTCTCGGACGAGGCGTCCACCGTGTACGTCTTCTTCACGTCGTCGGCGCTGCCGCCCTCACCGCCGGCCTTCAGCTTGTAGACCGAACCGTCGGGCGCGACCAGGTCGATCGTCAGGTCGCCGATGTAGGTGTGCGAGATGTCGACGGCCACGCTCAGCGAGGCGGGCGCCTTGCCGGTGACACCGGAGACGGTGATCGGCGAGGTGGCGGTGGAGTTGTCGCTGATGGTGTAGCTCGTCTTGTTCTCGAACTTGTCACCACCGGGCGGGGTGGTCGAGCCGCCGCCGACGTTCAGCAGACGGTTCGGCGAACCCGTTCCCGGGCTGGTCACCACACCGCTGCTGGCCGCGGCGACCAGTCCGGCGGAGACCTGCGCGGGGCTCTCGCCCGGGTGGTCCGCCAGGTAGAGGGCCGCGGCACCGGCGACGTGCGGGCTCGCCATCGAGGTGCCGGAGATGGTGTTGGTGGCGCTGTCACTGGTGTTCCAGGACGAGGTGATCGAGGAGCCCGGCGCGAAGATGTCCAGCGTGCTGCCGTAGTTGGAGAAGCTGGAACGGGCGTCGGTGTTGGTGGTGGAGCCGACCGTGATGGCCTCGGCGACCCGCGCCGGGGACTTCGTGGAGGCGTCGGTCGACTCGTTGCCCGCGGCCACGGCGTAGGTCACGCCGGACGCGATGGACTTGCGGACGGCCTCGTCGAGCACGGAGTCCGCGCCGCCGCCCAGGCTCATGTTGGCCACGGCCGGCTTGACGGCGTTCGCCGTCACCCAGTCGATGCCCGCGACGACCTGCTCGGTCGTGCCGGATCCGCTGTCGTCGAGGACCCGGACGGCGACGATCTTCGCCTTCTTGGCGACACCGTACGAGCCGCCGGCGACGGTGCCCGCCACGTGGGTGCCGTGGCCGTTGCCGTCCTGCGCGGTGTTGTCGTTGTCGATCGCGTCGTAGCCGTTCGAGGCCCGGCCGCCGAAGTCGCTGTGGGAGATGCGCACACCGGTGTCGATGATGTACGCGGTGACACCCTCGCCCGCCTTGTCGGGGTAGGTGTAGCTCTGGTTCAGCGGAAGGGACTTCTGGTCGATCCGGTCCAGGCCCCAGGAGGGCGGCGAGGGCTGGGTGCCGGTCGCCTTGAAGACCCGGTTCTGCACCACGGTCTTGACCGCCGGGTCGGCGGCGAGGCGCTTCGCCTGCTTCTCCGAGAGCTCCACCGAGTAGCCGTTGACGGCCGAACGGTAGGTCCGCTTGATCTTGGCGCCGTACTCCTTGGCCACCGCGCGGCCCGCCGAGGAGCCCGCGTCGGGGGCCGACTCGTCGAGCGTGACGATGTAGCTGCCGCTGATGGTGCCCGGGGCGCCCGCGTTCTGGATCAGCCCCTCCGCCGGCTGATCCGAGGCGGAGGCGGGGAACACCGCAGCGGTGGAGAGTGCGAGGGCCGCACCGGCTATGACACTCGCCGCGGCCAGTCTTCGACGTGCGTGGGGGGTGTGACGCGTCACCGACATGTGGGGGGATCCTCCTCAATCACAGTGCATGGGTGGGGGGTTACACGTGCTACTCAAAACGGAACAGGCACTGTTAAACATGGGCATGACAATCGGCTGTTGAAAGTTCCGTGCTTGCCCACGGTCCTGACCGACAGCGAAAGATTGACCGATTCTTGGGAATCGCACAAGGGTCCAACAGGTGCGCCACGCCTTCGTCATGCCGCCGCCACACGCCTGACATGCTGTCGGGCATGCCCACCTACTTCTGCCCGCAGGACGGTACCCGGGCCGCCACCACCGCTCTCACCTGGTGTTGTCCCGTCTGCCGCGGTCCCTGGGATCTCGACTTCGCGCCTTCCGCCGCTCTTTCGGTCAACTCCCTGAAGACACGCGTCAATTCACTGTGGCGTTACGAGGAGGCACTGCCGCTCGACTCGCCAGCGACCACGCTCGGCGAGGGCCGCACCCCGCTCGTCCCGCTCACCGGGACCGTTTCGGCCAAACTCGACTTCCTGATGCCGACGCTGTCCTTCAAGGACCGCGGCGCGGTGATGCTCGCCGAACTGGCCCGCCGCCTCTCGCCCGAGCGCGTGGTCGCGGACAGCAGCGGCAACGCCGGCACCTCCGTCGCCGCGTACTGCGCACGCGCCTCGCTGCCCTGCACGGTGTACGTCCCCGAGGGCACGTCCCCGAAGAAGACCGAGCAGATCCGGGCCCACGGCGCCCGGCTGGAAATCGTTCCCGGCGACCGCGAGACCACCGCCCTGGCGGCCCGTGCCGCCGCCGACGCCCCCGGCACCTTCTACGCCTCGCACGTCTTCAACCCGTACTTCCTGCACGGCACGAAGACCTATGTGTACGAGCTGTGGGAGGACCTCGGCGGCCGGCTCCCGGACGCCATCGCCGTACCGGTCGGCAACGGCACCCTGCTCCTCGGCGCGGCCCTGGCCACCGCCGAACTCCACGCGCTGGGGCTGATCGAGGAACGCCCGGCGCTGATCGCCGTGCAGGCCGAGGCCGTGTCGCCGCTGGCCGCCGCGTTCCGCGCGGACGCGGCGGAGCTGCTCGACGAACCGGCCGGTCCCCTCTCCCCCACCCTCGCCGAGGGCATCGCCATCCCCCGGCCGCCGCGCGCCCGCGCCGTCCTGGCCGCGGTGCGCGAATCGGGCGGCACCTTCCTCACGGTGTCCGAGGAGCAGATCCGCGCGGCGCAGCTGGACCTGGCCTCGCGCGGCTTCTACGTGGAGACGACGGGCGTCGCCTGCTGGGCCGCGGTCGGCGGCTGGACGGACCGGAGCGTCGTCGTGCCGCTGTGCGGCGCGGGCCTCAAGACGGGCCTCGCGAACTGACCCGGTGAGCCCCGGCGTCCCGGGACAGGCGGGCGAGGCGGACAAGGTGTGCGTCCCCGGCGGGCGGATGCGCGGGCGGGCGAGTACGCGGGCAGGCGAGCAGGCAGGCGGGCGGGGTGTGCTCCGGGGCACCACGGCCCCCGTCGCACGCCCCTCCCCGCACCGTCCCGCCCCGGTCCGTCCACCGGTCGCCCCGCGCGCCGCACACCGCCGCGCGGGACCGTTTCCTACCGTCGTACGGTGAGCCCTTCGCGCATCCGTCTCCTCACGTCCCTCTCCGTCCTGGCCGCGGGCACCCTGGTCGCGGGGGCCCCGGCCGCGCCACCGGCCCCCGCGGCACACGCCTCGCCGCGCCCGGCCGCGGCCCCGCCCCCCGCCGCCACGGCCTGCGGGCGGGACACCGACCCCGCCTGGGCGCCGGCCTCCACCCGGTTCGGGGAGGCGGCCGGTTACGACCCCTACGTCGGCAACGGCTACCTGGGCCACCGGATCCCCGCCGCGGGCGCCGGCTACGCCTCCTTTGGCGAGCGGACCGGCTGGCCGCTGTTCACCCCGCGCTACGACGGCGCCTTCGTCTCCGGCCTGTTCGGGCGCGAGGCGGACCTGGCGGGGGGCCGCGAGGTGATCGCCGCACTGCCGAGCTGGACGACCCTCGACGTGCGCGTCGGCGACGAGACCTACGGCACCGGCACTCCCCCCGGCCGGATCTCGCGCTACCGCCAGACGCTCTTCCTGCGCTGCGGCCTGGTGCGCACGTCGCTGCGCTGGACCACGGCCGACGGGCGCGCGACGGACCTGGTGTACGAGGTGCTGGCCGACCGCTCCGACCCGCACACGGGCGCGGTACGGCTGCGCATGACACCGCGCTGGAACGGCACCGCGACCGTCACCGGCCGCCTCGACCCGCGGGGCGCCCGCCGGATCGACCTGGCCGACGACGGCACGTTCCGCACCCTGGGCACCGGGACGGCGGGCGCGATCGTCCAGACCCTGCGCACCGGCGCCCCCGGCGCCCGCACCCCGGTCGCGGCACACAGCACGCACCGGGTGCGCGCGGGGCGCACGTACACCTTCGAGAAGTACGTCGGCGTCGACACCGCGCTCACCTCGTCCGCCCCGCGCACCGCCGCCCGCGACGCGTCCCGGCGCGCGGCCCGGCGCGGCTGGTCCGGGGTCCTCGCCGCGAACGCCGCCGCCTGGCGGCGGGTCTGGGCGGCCGACGTACTGGTGCCGGGCAGCCCCGAGCTGCAGAAGTGGCTGCGGTCCGCGCAGTACGGGCTGGCCGCCGCCACCCGTGCCGGTGCCCGCGACAGCATCGCGCCGGCCGGACCGACCAGCGACAACTACGCGGGCATGGTGTTCTGGGACGCCGAGACCTGGATGTACCCGGGGCTGCTCGTGACCCGCCCCGAACTGGCCCGCACGGTCGTCGAGTACCGCTACCGCACCCGTGGGGCCGCCCGCGCCAACGCCCGGGAGCTGGGCCACGAGGGGTTGTTCTACCCGTGGACGAGCGCGAGCCGGGGCGATCTGCGCTCCGAGTGCCAGAGCTGGGACCCGCCGCACTGCCTCACCCAGAACCACCTCCAGGGCGATGTCTCGCTCGCCGTCTGGCAGTACTACCTGGCGACCGGGGACCGGGCCTGGCTGGCCGGGCGCGGCTGGCCGCTGCTCAGCGGGATCGCCGACTTCTGGGTCTCCCGGGCCACCGCGAACGGCGACGGCAGCTACTCGGTGAAGAACGTCGCGGGCCCCGACGAGTACAGCAACGGCGTCACCGACGGCGTCTTCACCAACGCCGTCGCGGCCACCGCCCTGCGCAACGCCACCCGGGCCGCACAGCTGCTCGGACACCCCGCGCCGGACGGGTGGCGACGGGTCGCGGACGGGCTGCGCATCCCGTACGACCCCGAGCGGAAGATCTTCCTCCAGTACGCCGGCTACAACGACTCGACGATCAAGCAGGCGGACACCGTGCTGCTGGTCTACCCGCTGGAGTGGCCGATGGAGCCGGGCGCCGCCGCGGCCACGCTCGACCACTACGCGGCGCTCACCGACCCGGACGGCCCGGCGATGACCGACTCGGTGCACGCCATCGACGCGGCCGCGACCGGGGAGCCGGGCTGCGCGACGTACACCTATCTCCAGCGCGCCGTCCGCCCGTTCACCCGCGGCCCGTACGCCCTGTTCAGCGAGGCCCGGGGCGCGAAGGCGGGCGCCCAGGACCCGCTGTCGGGCTTCCCCGCCGACGACTTCCTGACCGGGAAGGGCGGCTTCCTCCAGGTCTTCACGCACGGCCTGACGGGGCTGCGGCTGCGGGAGGACGGGGTGCGCCTCGACCCGATGCTGCCGCCGCAGCTGGACCGGGGCGTCACCCTGAGGGGCCTGCGCCACCGGGGCAGTACGTACGACATCGTGATCGGGCCCCGGACGACGACGGTGCGGCTGACCTCCGGCGCCCCCTTCACCGTCCACTCCCCCGCCGGCCCTCGCACCCTCGACCACGTGCTCGCCCTCCCCACCCGGCGCCCCGACCTCGCCCCGACCTCCGACGCGGCCCGCTGCCGCCCGGCGACGGCCACGTCGGAGACGCCGGGCCTGTACGCGGCGGCCGCGGTGGACGGCAGCCCGGCCACGGTCTGGTCCCCGGACGGTGCGAAGGGCGCCCTGACGGTGGACCTGGGGAGGGCGGGCCCGGTGACGTCGATCGCGCCGCGGTGGGCGGACGTGCGCCCCTCCTCGTACCGCCTGGAGGTCTCGGCGGACGGCACCCGCTGGCGGCCGTACCGCGCGGGGACCGATCCGGTGGCCCGGCTGGTGCGGCTGACGGTCGCGTCCGAGGACGCCCGAAAGCCCCCGGGGGTGAGCGAGTTGACGGTCGGACGACCGTGACCGCGAGGGCGTACCGGGCACCGGCGACGGGAGGGCCGCCGGGAAGGTCCGGACCGGATCGCCCGGCCTGCCGTCAATTCGCGTTGTGGTCCTGCCGTCAATTCGCGTTGTGGTACAGGCTTCCCAGACTCACCGGGAGATGTGTCCCGGACGAGGTTTTCCGGGACCGGCCCTGGAGTTCGGCGGCGGCCTTGCGGATCGCGGGGAGCCGCGCGAACAGCGCCTCTCCCGGGCAGCTGGTGGCGAAGCCGTCCCGGTGGCCGGAGACGGCGTCGAAGACCGCCGAGGTCCCCTTGGGGTAGCGGCTCCTGTCGTTCGTGGAGGTGAGCCGCACCTTGCCCGCCGGATCGATGCCGCCGAGGCCCAGCTTCCAGGCGGCGAGGGCCGCGATCGCCCGTTCCATGGCCGCCGGCACCGCCGTTCCCGCCCCGAAGGTGCCGATCGCCGCGATGCCGGTGGTGCCCTGGTTGAACCCGACGGTGTGGGAGCCGATGACGGCCCGCCCGGTACCGCCCGCCCGGCCCTCGTAGACGGTGCCGCACCTGTCGACGAGGAAGTTGTAGCCGAGATCCCCCCAACTGCGGTCCCTGGTCTGGCCCGTGTACAGATTGCGCAGGGTGCGGGGGACGTCCGCGCAGTCGTAGTCGTTGGGGGTGTCGGTGTGGTGGACGAAGACCGCCGTGACCCCTCCCGCGTAACGCGCGTGGGTGTCGCGCCGGGTCTCGTCGGCCCGCCACCGGCCGCGCGAGACGATCGCGGGGCGGGGTGCGCCGTGGGTGAGGGACACCGACGTCGCCTCGAGGGCCGGGAACGTGGGCGAGGCACCGACGGCCGGTTCGGTGGCGACGGCCGCCCGCACGGAACGGGCCGCCTCCGGGGCCGTCTCACCGATGGCACCGGCCGCCGTGACTCCGGTCGGCGCCGCTATGAGGGGAATGGCCATGGGACCCGTGACCCACAGGGCTATTCGATGCAAACGCACAGGGGAACCTTCTTCGTCTTCGCCGGGAGGAC
The DNA here is from genome assembly GCF_040612315.1 of Streptomyces sp. NPDC006435. Taxonomy (NCBI): domain Bacteria; kingdom Bacillati; phylum Actinomycetota; class Actinomycetes; order Kitasatosporales; family Streptomycetaceae; genus Streptomyces; species Streptomyces sp. NPDC006435. Next base: position 11,964 of record NZ_JBEXPY010000080.1, on the reverse strand, counting down.
GGCGGGAACACCGAGGGCCCGTCGGCGGGCCCGGTCGGGGACCGCCGACAGGCGCTTACGCCCACAGCCTCGCGGCGCGGGGGGCACCGCGCGCGCCGGGTTAGTGCAGGCGGGCGAGGACGCGTCCGGAAGGCCCCGCCCGGCTCGGGGGCCGACGGCGGGGAAGGCGCACCGGGCGATCCTGCGGGCACTCCGTGGACCTCCGCCTCTTCCGCCACGGCACGCCGGGGGCGGTACGACCGGCCCCCGCCGGACGGAAACACCCCGGACGGAAGCACCGGAGCGCGGGCGGGCCGGCGGCGTCCGGGTGGCCGGACCCCTTGTTACGTTCCCACCATGTGCTCATGGAGGCACCGTCATACGGGACCGGAACAGTCACCCGCATGACCACGCCCCCGCACACCCCTCTCTCCCCGCCCCGGCCCCCGTCCCTCTCCTCGTCCCCGAGGCGGCGGACCCTCTCCGCGCTGCTCCTCCTGGCCCTGTCCGCCTCCTCCTTCGCCGCGACCGTCCCGACCGCCTCGACCGCTTCCGGCGAGGCGGCAGCCCGGGAGTCGTCCGGCACCACCACCACAGTCCCGCCGATCAGTTGGGGCCCCTGTCCCCCGGCCGAGCCGCCCTACCCCGATCCCAGCCCGCGGGCGCAGTGCGCGACGGTGCGGGTGCCACTGGACTGGTCGAAGCCGAAGGGCCCGAAGATCGGCATCTTCGTCGCCCGCCACCGGGCCACCGACCCCGCACGGCGGATCGGCGTCCTGATGTCGAACCCGGGCGGCCCCGGGGCACCCGGGTCCGACGACGCGCTGTACGCGGACGACCCCGTCAGCGGCTACACCCCGGACATGCTCCGGCGCTTCGACATGATCGGCTTCGACCCGCGCGGCATCGGCCGCAGCCGGAACGCCGAGTGCGACGAGACGATCATCGAGTCGATCCCGGCCCGCCCGCGCGACGCGGCCGGGTTCGAGCGGCTGCGCACCCTGAACGGCCGACTGGCCGACAGCTGCCTGGAGCGTACGGGGCCGCTCGCCGCCCACATGGACGGCGAGAGCGTGGCCCGGGACATGGACGCGATCCGGGCCGCCCTCGGCGAGAGCCGGATCAGCTTCATCGGCCACTCCTACGGCACCTTCCTCGGCGAGCGTTACGCGCGCCTGTTCCCCGGCAGGCTCCGCGCGCTGGCCCTGGACAGCGCGATGGACCCGGACCGGCCGGACGCCGAGCGCTACCTGGTCGACGGCAGCGTCACCACCGACAACACCCTGAAGCGGCTCGCGGCCTGGTGCGAGAAGGACGCGGCCTGCGCGCTCAGGGGCAGGGACCTGGTCGCCGTCACCGACGAACTGTTCGCCCGCGCCGACGCGGGCACGCTCCGCGACCCGGGCCCGGACGGCCCGACGGACACCGCGGTCGACGCCGACCAGCTGTCCGACTTCCTGACCTTCGCCCTCGGCAAGGGGGGCCGGGAGGAAACGGCGAAGCAACTGGCCGCCCTGTACACCGGCAGGGGCGAGGTCCGCTGGACACCCACCGGCACCGACATCGCCTCGCGGCTCGTGCTGTGCCGGGACTACGACTTCCGGATCCGCGACCACGCCCAGTACCGGGCCATCCTCAAGCGGGCCGCCGAGGCCGCCCCGCACGTCCGCTACAACTCCCAGGCCCTGGACACCGTCCTCGGCTGCCAGGGCTGGACCATGCCGCCCGAGCCCCGCCCCGCCCGGGCGAAGGGCCCCCTCCCGCCCGTCCTCGTGGCGAACGCCACCCACGACCTGGCGACCCCACTGCCCGGCGCACGCCGCATGGCACGCTCCTTCCCGAGGGCGACCCTGTTCACGATGGACACCGTGAGCCACTGGCTGTACCGCAGGGGCGGGACGGAACAGGCGATGCGAGTGATCGACACCTACCTCACCGCCCCGAAGGGCTGACCACCCGGGGGAGCGGCGGGGCGAAGGCCCGCCGCTCCCCCGTCTGCCGAAACCACCACACGTCCGCTTGGGCCAACTCCCTCTCCGACGCCGCCCGCGTGTTCACCAGACCACGTCGGCGGCGTCCCGCTCCTTGACGACCCGTCGATAACGTGACGCCTCGCGCTTTGTCCCCGGGTTGCGCGGGACGTACCGGACCCAGTCCTTCGGGACGATGTGGAAGGCCAGGGTCTCCCGCGCGCGTCGCTCGTCGACGGAGCGCACGAGCACCGCGGCAAAGCGCTGGATGCACCACAGACACAGCCGGGACGATCCGTTGACGACGGCTCCGGCCTCAACGAGTTTCCGCCCGTACCCCTCCTCGGCGTCGAGCTCCGTCTCCGCGTGGAAACCATCGCCCCCGAAGAAATGGACGCAGCTGCTCCGCAGGCTGTACTCGATGTCCGACAGCCACTCGGACCCTCCGGAACCACCGCCCTCCCGCACGGGAACCACCGCGAGCGGGAAGATCGCGTACTTGCCCCGGTCGATCACGGGGAAACCGAGTTCCGCCCACTGCGGGGTCCGGTCGGAAGCCCGCTGGCCCAGAACGCGTTCGAGCGCGTACATGACGGACAGCCCGTCCGAGATCCGGTTCCGCTGCCCGCTCTCATTCACGAGGACCCCGTCTCCAGAGGGACGCCGCACCGGGCGGCCGCCATCACCAGATGCGGAGATGCTATCTCCCGCCCGCCGGCCGCCATCGCTGACGCCCGAAGGGTCCCGCGGCGCACGCGGCCCACGCCCCGGCGAACGGACATGACCCCCTCGGCGAAGCCGCACCATCGCCCTCCCGCCCGGGGCCCAGCCGTTGAAGCGGAACGCCTGCGGCCTGCCCGGATCCTCCGAGGCCGAGAAATACATGGCACGCCGACCGGATCTGCAACGAAACTGGACAGGTGAGCGACCGCCACCCCTGCCCCTGTTGCGGGCACCGCGTGCTCGACGCCGTGCCCGGCGGGGCCAACCGGTTCTCCCTGTTCGAGGCCCCGCGCAACCACCAGGATCTCGGTGCCTGCGACGAGCACGGCCGACGGTACGTCCGCCCACCGGCCGAGGACCGGGCCCTCGCCGTCCCACCGCTCACCGCACGCCTACGAGCCACCGCTGCCGCCACCGACCTCCTGTACCCGGAGAGGTGACCGATGCCGTCCCAGCACCCCGCCGAAATCGGCCACGGTCATGTGGTCGAGAGCTACGTGACGAGGATGTACGGGGGCCTCCCGCGCTATCTCGTACTGAACGGCGGGCGGTTCCTGGGCCCCCGGTGGTGGCACACCACACGCTTCACCCGGCACCTGATCGCTGACGCCGCCGCGATCACCGACGAGGAACTGGAAGCCCTCCTCGGCTACGAGTGGCGCTCGCGCCTCACCGCCGCCTGGCTGATCGGCGTCGACCGCCGCGAACGGTTCCGGGCACGCATCGGCGACCTGCTCCTGGCCAGCGAGGTCTGCTACTCCGGCGGCGCCTACTGCTTCGCCCTGGCCCGCTTCGGCACACACGCCGACGCCGAGATCCTCACCGCCTACCTCGACCGCTATCTCCCCCGCACCGGCCTCCGCTACGACCAGCCCACCGCCCTCGGCGCCCTCCTCCGCCTCGACGCCCACCTCGGCACCCGCCACGCCGACCGCTTCATCCGGCCCGGCGGCCTCTGGGACCAGTGGGTCAACGCCCTGCCCCACCTCCGTGACCACCCCGCTCACGCGCCTGCCGAGCAGCGCCGCTCGACGGACCTCCAGTGCGACTTCGCCGACGGCTGGACCCGGCCGTAACCACAGCCGCCTGCCTGCGGCTTCGAAAAATCCGCTGAGCGCACGAGCACGGAAGGAGTGACCGATGGTTGCTGTCACGGTCGGAGGGTTCGTCACGGGCTGGTGGGACGGCGATGCCGGACGAGAACGGTGGCTGTGCCGACGGAGCCACGGAGGCGAGGAGGCGTTCGGCCTTTGCGGTCCCGGCCACCTCCGGTGCCACTGATGTCGGTGTCGCCTGGAACACTGCGGCCGTGATCAACGAGATGTCCCCGGACCTTCCTGGTGCTCCGGCCGACTCCCTGCCGTCCGCTGCACGGGCGGAACTCGCCGACACCGCCTGGGAGGAGCTGCCGCACTTCTGCACGGGTCGGCACGGTGTACCCGACACCCCGGAAATCCTCGGCGCCGTGCTCGCCGCCGACCCGGCCCGCCGGGTGCGGGCGGTGGAAGATCTGTACCGGCTGCTCCTCAACCAGGAGCGGGTGTTCCCGGCGACCGCCCCGGCGGCCTCGGTCCTCACCCGTCTTCTCGACGATCCGCGCACCCTGACCGAAGCCCGGTGGGGAAGCAGGGCCGGCCTGCGGCCGCTGCGCGCCGAACTGCTGAACTGGCTGGCCTCGTTCGCCGACATCGCCCGTCTGGACGTAGAGGACGGCGTCGGCACGGCGCAGGATCTGGCCGCCGCCCGTGCGGCAAGGCCAGTACTCCACGACCGCATCGCGGGCTTCTGCGACGACGACGATCCGCAGGTGAGGGAGGCGGCGCTCGCGGCCGCCGCCCTGCTCCTGACCGACCCCGCCCTCGCCCCGTCCGTGCCCCGGTACGCGCCCGCCGTTCGCGAGGTCCTCGCCGTGAGCGCGGACTCGTACTACCGGTGGATCGCCCGGGAGAGGCTGGCGGCCTGGGGCGAGGACGTCACCGGTCTCATCACCGCGGAGGAGGAACGCCGCGCGGCCCTGGACCGGGCGCGCGATCTGGCGGACGACCCGTTCGGGGAGGGCCAGGAACAGGCGATCCGCTGGCTGGAGGAGCAGCCCGAGGACACCGCGGCTCCGGGACGACTCGGCCGTCGGCGTGAGCACCGGACCGCGCCCACACCGGCGCCCCCGCACGAGCCGGTGCCCGGGCCGCCCGTGGCCGCCCCGGGAAGTGGGACGGGACACCGCGGCCCGTGGCGGATCGCCCGGGAGGAGGAGCGCGCCGAGTGGACGTTCACGCCGTACGTGGGAGTCGGCCCCCTGCACTTCGGGATGACCGTGGAGGAGATCACCCGCGCCCTCGGCGAAGGACCGGCCGTCTCGTCCCGCTCCCACCGCGGCGCGGAACAGCAGCTCTCCCACGCCGACTTCACCGGGATCGGGATCAGGGCCCTCTTCCAGGACGGCCGCCTGGGGTGCGTCGCCGTGGACGCCCTCACCGGCCCCCAGGTGAGACTGGACGCGGCCCCGCTGACCGGCTGCGCGCCTTCCCACGTGGAGGACTGGCTCGTCCACCGCACGACACCGCGCCCCGGCAGCCTGACGTACAGCCCCGCCGCCGACCCCGTCTTCGCCGACCTCGGCCTGGCGCTCCGCTCCCAGCGGGCCGGCGACGTCGTCCTGACCCGGCCGCTCTTCCTGCTCCACGGCTGGCTCGACCTGTGGCACTCGCTGCCCGGTGAGGAGTGGAACCACTCCTGAACGCGGCTCATCGGCCGGCCCCACGAGTACGGGTCCAAGACGAAAGGACACAGCCGCTCCCCCACGTGCCGGAACTGTCCGGCACGCCACGGCCCCCACTCAAACCGCAAAGGCCGCCCGACCCGCTCCACCGCAGGTCGGACGGCCTTTCGCCGGACGTATCAGACGTTGAAGCGGAACTCCGCTACAAGGCTCTGACCTGCAGGTATGCGGGCGCATCCCAGCACCATCCCAGCACGGGATTCACTGCAAAGCACAAGAAGATCCAGAAGCGCCAAGACTACGCGTCGACGCCCACCCCGGCTACAGACCGCGCAGCACTCCGACGCTGTAATAGTTTCTGTAATAGACTTACGCCCATGAAGTCACCTCGCCCCGGCGGCACGGAGAACATCTCCGTCTCGATGCCCTCGGAACTCCTCGGCGCTCTGCGCACGCGCACCGGGAAGCGCGGTGTGTCCGCGTATGTGACGGCAGCGGTCCGGCATCAGCTCGCCATGGACGGCCTCGCCGAGATCGTGGCGGCCTACGAAGCCGAGCACGAGCCGCTGAGCGAGGCCGAGATCCAGGCCGCGCAGAGCGAACTGTTCGGTGACGCTCCGGCACCCTACGCGTCGAACGACAGCGCCGCATGAAGGAGCCCGCGGCCAGGTCCCTGGTGCTTGACTCCCAGGCGCTGTCGCTCCTGTTGCGCAACGACCGCCAGATGATCACCCGGATCGAGGCCGCTCGGCGCGTGGGCGTGCCCGTCCTCGTGTCCGCCCTGACGGTGGTGGAGGCCGTCTACGGCAAAACGGACACCGCCCGGCTGCGCTGGCTGCTCTCCCGCCTCCAGGGGCAGGACGTCACCCAGGCGGACAGTCTCACCGCGGTTCAGCTGCTGAGCGACGCCGGTGGCCTACACGGCCACAAGTACGCCATCGACGCCCTCGTCGCCGCGATGGCGCTCCGCTCCCCGACGCCAGTCCTCGTACTGACCTCGGATCGCGACGATTGGGCGAAACTGTGCGGTGACCTCGTACAGATCAGGGATGTCTGACCTCGGCGTTTACTCAAGTTGAATCCAGCTACTGATTGCTGCTTCGTAGAAGGCATCTGCGAGGGCGACGCGCGAGGGAAGGCCAGGAGGCCCCGGCAATACCCGGGCAGCCGCTCGTCTCAGCTGCCAAGGAACCTTGTCCAGCCGGTTCAGTGCAGGTGAATTCCGCATTGGGCCTACTCCTCGAGCTCGAACTGGGCCTTCAGCCACGCCAGGTTGAGCTTCAGTGTCTTGTTGTCGGGGGGGGAGCTCGAGGACCTGGATTCCGTCCATGTTCAGGAGCTGAGTGAGGACGGCGGGGTAGCCGCGGGACCGGGCAGGCGGCATGCCCGCGGCGGCGGCCACAGAGGTCAGGGGGAGAGCGTCGTTCTCGCCGAGCGCTGCAAGGGCCTGGCGAAGTCTTTCCGGGTCCTGCTTACGGAGAAGGAGAGCGAGCTGGTCGATCGCAGAAGGCTGGAGAGTCGAAGAGATCGTCCAGGATCTACTCCAGTGGTGACTGGGCTCGCACGGAGAGCAGGGCGCCTTCGGCCTCGGACGGCTGGAAGGACACCGTGATCTCGAACAGCCCGGTCTCCTGCGGAACTGTCTTCCTCTGGGTACGGGGCTCGTTAATCCGACGAGAGGGCGCATCCAGTGAGTTAGGCTTTCACTGCTGCGCACCTTCCCGGAGGGTATAAGGCGGAGTCCACTGTCCAGTCCGCTGGCTGTGAGTGACGAATGGGGCGGATGCCCGGTAGGGCGGTCCTGCCATTCCGAACTCACACCATGGAGTGGGCCTTTATGGAACCGGTCGAGTACAAGCCTGCGCGTCGTCCTTGGATCCGCGAGATCCTGGCCGGCGTCGCCGCGAGCGTAGTCTCCAACCTCGTGTTGGAGGCACTGGCGGTGGCAGCGCGCCACCTCATCTGAGGCAGGCATGTGGCGGGCCCGGCGAGCCCGCCACCCTTCAGCCCGTCCGGCTTCCGCCGCGCGACATGAATCCTTCAGAAGAGCAGCTCCTGCCCCGGAGGGGTGTTGTTTCCCTTCCTCTTCGGGCTCGTGAGATGCGGTATCCGCGCCTCGGCTGGGAGATTTTCCCACGTGGGCCGCAGGCCATGGATCTGCACGTCACCTACGCGGCTCTTGAGGTACCTCTGCGTCTCCTCGTCCGTGGAGTACAGCACTGTCGCCCGGCTCGCCCTGGTCATGAGCACGTGGTACGCGTGCCGAACACATCTCGCGAACTCCCGCTCCTTTTCTTCCTCGCTCCCTGCACCCTCGCGCAGCTTCATATCGAACGAACCGGGCACCCTGACGCGTTTGGCCTTGCTTACCGGATCCCTACGCCATTGCCCCTTGCCATAGACCCAGCGGTCGCCGCGTCTGACCATGTCCTCGCCGAGGATCACCCCGCACCAGTCCCACTCAAGGCCCTGGGCCGTGTACACACAGCCGATCTGGTTGATGCCGTACGGGTGGACTGCCCATTTCGTGGACGGCGGCACCGTTCCGTTCTCGCAGAAGGCGTCGCCTTTGGCGTTCCACGGTCGGTGCCATTCACCGATCCGCACGTCTGCCTCCAGGTGCGCAGCCTTCCCCTTTCCCACAGGCGCGGTCCACGGCCAGCAGAATCCGGCCACCATGCGAGCCGTCGCCCCGGCCTCAGCCTCGGTCCTGATGATGTACTCGAGTTCCTCTGGACTGTCCGCGACTTCGACATGCATCAAACCGTCGGGGGTCCACTCCGTGGTTCCCGCCTCGATGTCGAGGACAGCCCGCACCCAGCGGATGTAAGCGTCGCTGCCCCCGCAGCGCCATTCCTCCCTGAGTCCATAGTGGAGTGGAACGATCCCCCGCGCTCTTGCGGCTTCCTCGATCAGGTCCACCGATCCGACCTCCTTGGGTCGCACGGACTGGCTCTCGTCGAGAAAGAACACCGTGAGGCGGGAGGCATCGAGCAGGTCGTCCACCTGAGGCTGCTTGCCCGACTTCTCCTCCCGGCCGTACATATCGATGGTTCGCTCTCTCAAGCGATGCGCCTCGTCGCAGATGAGGACGTCCAAGGGAGGGTCCTGGGGTGTCACGAAGCTGCTGAAATAGGCGAATCTCTCCCTGAACTCCGCTTCGGTGTAGCCCACCTGCTCCTGGAGCGCACCGTTGAAGGCACGGCTACCGCTGGCATACTTCACTGTTTGTCCGGCTGCCTCGAAATCGGCCCTGAGCTGTAGGCCCACGGCACTCTTTCCGGTGCCTGCACCCCCCGTGACGATGAACACGGCTCGTCCGTCGCTCTGCGGCGGAGCGGGATTTCCGAGAACCAGAGCGGCTCGTTCCCGAACGCTCGCCGCCACTCTCTTCTGCTGTCCGCGCAGAGTGAACACCGTGTCCTCTCCGCGGGATCTGATCATCGCGTCGAGAAGCGGCGTGTTGCGCAAGTTCATGAACCGCAGGAGCTGCTCGGCCTCGGAGTCCGCGCCGTCCTCCGCGAAATGCCGTCGCAAGTCCGCAAGGAGTAGGTTGCGGCTGTCTCGGGTGTACACACGCTCATACGCTCCAGTCGGCGCCAGCGTATCGAGCAAGGGTCGAACTGAATCGTCGGTGGCGTTGTGCAGGTACGCGAATCCGCCGCACTCGACCGTGATGCCACGCAGTGGTCCCTGGTCGCCGGTGAACAGTCGGTATGTGTTCCTGAGTTGCAATGCAGGGTGCTTCTTAGGGCTTTTGTATCCCGGCACACTCACGAGCTTCGCGGTAGCGGCTTCCACCTGCGTCACCATCGACCATCGCTTCAACTCGACGAGTTGGTACGACGGCAGACGCGTCTCCGGATGCCGGCCCACGAGTACGACGTCGATGAGAGGCGGCTCCCCCTTCCTCGGTTCGTCGACCGTCGCCGCGCACTCGACGACCATCTCGACGTTGCCCCGCTCTGCCTCAACGAGGTCTTCCGCCAACTCGACCACGCTCTCGGCCCATGCCTTCCGTTCTGAATCAGAAACGTCGCGGCCACGGAAGTGCTGGTATCTGGCGGCGAGATGCGGCACCATCCGCCGCCTGGAGTTCAGGGTGAGCAAATCTTGCGCAGACAGCCTCAGCAGCAGCATCGACACGAGGTGGTTCCCCCAGGGCACGAGTGACTCGTGCGGGTGGGGGCGTGTCCTCGCGGAGGAAGCCCGTCGGGCCGCAATTGGTATGAGTGATCTTAGGGAGCGCGACAGATCACACGCACTTCCCCCGGTCGGCTCGTGGCATGTCAGCGGCAAGTTGGCGAGAAAGCAACGAGTTCAGGCCGGTCGTTCACACGGTGACAGCCACACGCCGCTCGGCACCTACCAGTTCTCGCAACTTCTCCTGCGTCTCTCGATCCGTGGAGTAGACGACCGTACCGACCATTCCGCGGGTCAGCAACACCTTGTACGTATTGCGGATCAGGCGATCCACATCGGCGTTCGAGGTCGAGCGCTTGAACACCGGGTCCTTGGACGCCGTACGGTCCGTCACCCATCGGTCGCCGCGCCACACCAGGTCGGGGCCAATGATGACGCCGGACCAGTCGTACTCGAAACCCTGGGCGGTGTAGACGCAACCGATCTGTCCGAAGCCCGCCGGGTCGGTGGCCCACAGGGCGGACGGCGGTGCCCCGGAGACAGAGCGGTCGCCGCGTAGGTTCCAGGGGCGCGCCCAAGCGCCGATCTTCACGTCTGCCGGAAGGGGCTGTCCCGGCTTGGGTTCCGGGGACCAATGCCAACAGTAGCCGGCTGACATGCGAGCGCTGTAGCGCTGGCCGCGGCAGCCATCCAGGAAGCTTTCCATCTCCTCCGGGCTGTCGGCCAACAGGAGTTTCATACGATCGTCCGGGTGCCACGCCACCGGGCCGCCGGATTCCAGCCCCAGAAGCCGCACCACCCAGCGCAGATATACATCGCTCCCGCCGCAGCGAAACTGGCTTTCCAGGTTTACGACCGGACAGTTCAGCCCCCTGCGTGCTGCCGCGGCTCGAATTTCTTCCACCGTGCCCATCTCGCCCGGACGCACGACTTGGTGCTCGTCAAGCAGAAAGACGGGCACCTTCGCCACGTCTATCAGTTCGTCGATCTGTTGCTTACCGGTTCGGCGTGCGGCCGGCGTGTACCGGTTGGCGGATGTCTCACGGATGCGGTGTGCCTCATCGCAGACCAGTACGTCGAGGCTGTTCTTCTCCGTCGTCATGAAGCTGTTGAAGTATTTGAAGAGATCCTGAACTTCGCGCTTCCTGGCACCCGCGACCTTGCGCATCGTCCTGGTGAAGGACTGGGACCCGGTCGCGTGCAGAGCCGGGATGCCTCGCCGGTACAACTCGCCGAGCAGGGAGAGCGCGATGACGCTCTTACCTGTGCCAGGGCCACCAGTGATGACCACGACCTCCTTGTGGTCGGACCGCTGGGCCTTGCGTACCGCGTTGAGAACCTTGCGGTAGGCGACCTGCTGTTCGTCGAGGAGCACGAATTGCTCCCTCTCACGGACTTCCTGTGCCGCGACCGCCATCAACTGCTTTGAGGGAACCGTCTTGGCCGCGAGCAGCGCGTCGGCGGCTGCGGCGCCCGGATACTCAGGGCTGAGCCAGGAACGAACGTAGTCGATGAAGCCACCGCGGGTGTCGCCCGCGAACAACTGTCCCCACTGTTCGGACTCGATCTCGCGCAGCGCAGCCACATCGAACTCGGTGGCGTTGTGCAGGAGAGCCACTCCCCCGACCCTCTCCGGGTGGCCGGTGACAGCGCCATTGAAGTTGACGAGGTACTCGCAGTAGCGGCGCACCTGCTCGATGGGGTTGAGGACCGGCTGAGTGTAGGAAGGGACGTGGCAGAGGAGCGGGTCGTCCTCGTCCGGGACTACATCACTCCACTGCTTGAGTTCCACCACGACGTAAGAGGGGTCGCCCGTGCGTGGGTGGACGCCGGCGAGAACCGCATCGGCTCGCTTGCTGTTCATGGGGAGCGCGTACTCGAGCATGACCTCCACGTCACCGAGTCCCGCGTCATTGAGCGCGGCGGTCAGGGCGGGGATGCTCCGCTCCCAGGACCGTGCCTCCGAGGAGGTGGGCTGGTAGCCGTGCCTGTGGGTGAATTGCTCTGTGAGGTGGAGATAGAGCGAACTATCGAGCGCCATAGTGGCGACCGTTTTCGCAGAAGCGCGGAACAACAAGGACTTCCCCCGGGCAGCACGAAATAGATCGTGCGGGTGGGGGCATGTCCTTCGAGACTCCACAGGGTGGAGCGGAAGCCCGTCGGGCCGCGTTGACGAAACTATCTGAGGGTACCTGGCGGTATTGACCGTCGCACCGGTGGTCGCGTCGGTGGCAGCACGCGTGGCGCTTCAGGCCCAGACTCTTCTAGTAGGGCTTTGTTAGGTGGTGTCGTAGGGCTGCCATGGGGTGGGTTGTCGGCAGGTGGGGCAGGTGCCGGTCCAGGTGGCCAGGAGGTGTTGGAGGAGTGCCAGGGCCTGGTAGAGGGTCAGGCCCTGGCAGGGGCTTTTGGGCAGGACCGCTGTTCGGTCAG
>NZ_JBEXPY010000079.1:0-21454 GCF_040612315.1 Streptomyces sp. NPDC006435 | reverse complement strand
GCGGGCAGCGGGGCGCTCTTCCGTTCTGTCCCCGGGCGGCGGGTCGCCGCGCCCGGTGTGACCCTCCGGGCCGGGCCGGGGGGCCTGGGCCCCCCCGCCCCCGGCCGTTCGTGTCCCCGTCGGTCAGCGAGTCTCGCGCCACCGGTTGGTGATCGGCAGGCGGCGGTCCTTGCCGAAGCCCTTCGGGGAGATCTTCGTGCCCGGCGGGTACTGGCGTCGCTTGTACTCCGCGGTGTCCACCATCCGCAGGGTCTTCGTCACCAGCTCCTCGTCGAACCCGGCCGCGACGATCTCGTCCAGGCCCCGGTCCCGGTCGACGTACAGCTCCAGGATCCGGTCCAGCACGTCGTAGTCGGGCAGCGAGTCCGTGTCCACCTGGTCCGGGCGCAGTTCGGCGCTGGGCGGCTTGGTGATGGACGCCTCCGGGATCGGCGGGATCTGCCCGCGCTCCTCCGCGGCCCGGTTGCGCCACTTCGCGAGGCGGAAGACCGACGTCTTGTAGACGTCCTTGATCGGGCCGTACGCCCCGACCGAGTCGCCGTACAGCGTCGAGTAGCCGACCGCCAGCTCGGACTTGTTGCCCGGCGCCAGGACGATCTGGCCCTCCTGGTTGGAGACGGCCATCAGCATCGTGCCGCGCAGCCGGGACTGGAGGTTCTCCTCGGCCAGGCCGGTGAGCCCCAGCGCACCCATGTACGCGTCGAACATCGGCTCGATCGGCACGGTGCGGAAGTTCAGCCCGGTGCGGCGGGCCAGCTCGGCCGCGTCGCCCTTGGAGTGGTCCGAGGAGTACTTCGACGGCATCGAGATGCCGTACACGTTCTGCGCGCCCAGCGCGTCGCAGGCGATCGCGGCGACCAGCGCCGAGTCGATGCCGCCGGAGAGCCCGATCAGCACACTGCTGAAACCGTTCTTCGCGGCGTACGCGCGCAGGCCCACGACCAGCGCCGAGTACAGCTCCTCGTCGTCGTCCAGCCGCTCGGCGTACCCTCCGGACAGCTCCGCGGGGTACGCCGGGAGGGGCTCCTCGGAGAGCACCACGCGGTCGATCCGCAGCCCGTCGTTCACGACGCCGGACGGCGGCTCGGCGGAGGCGGCCGGCAGATCCAGGTCGAGGACGACGCTGCCCTCGGCGAACTGCGGGGCGCGGGCGATCACCTCGCCGTCCCGGTCGACGACGATCGAGTCGCCGTCGAAGACCAGCTCGTCCTGACCGCCGATCATCGCCAGGTACGCGGTGGTGCAGCCGGCCTCCTGGGCCCGCTTGCGGACCAGTTCCAGCCGGGTGTCGTCCTTGTCCCGCTCGTACGGCGAGGCGTTGATCGACAGCAGCAGCCCGGCGCCGGCGGCGCGCGCGGCCGGCACCCGGCCGCCGTCCTGCCAGAGGTCCTCGCAGATCGCGAGCGCCACGTCGACGCCGTGGACCCGGACGACCGGCATCGAGTCGCCCGGCACGAAGTACCGGAACTCGTCGAAGACGCCGTAGTTGGGGAGGTGGTGCTTGGCGAAGGTCAGTGCGACCTGCCCGCGGTGCAGCACCGCGGCGGCGTTCTGGGGGGAACCGGCGGGCTGGCCGTACCGGGGCCGGTCCGTCTCGGAACGGTCCAGGTAACCGACGACGACCGGCAGCTCCCCGAACCCCTCCTCGTCGAGCCGGACGGCGAGCGCCCGCAGCGCCCGGCGCGAGGCCTCCACGAAGGACGGGCGCAGGGCCAGGTCCTCGACGGGGTACCCGGTCAGCATCATCTCGGGGAACGCCACCAGATGGGCGCCCTGCTCGGCGGAGTGCCGGGTCCAGCGGACGACCGCCTCGGCGTTCGTGGCGAGGTCGCCGACGGTCGAGTCGATCTGATTCAGTGCGAGGCGTAGTTGAGGCACGCGCACCAGTGTAATCGTCTGATTGACGCAATGTCCCGGTGGGCCGTGGAATCGGGTCCGCGGCCCACCGGGAACGGGGCGGCGGGCCGGTCAGCGGCGGTAGCCGAGGACCGTCATCATGCCCACGTCCGAGTGGTAGATGTTGTGGCAGTGGAGCATCCACAGCCCCGGGTTGTCCGCGTCGAACTCCACGGCCAGCGAGTTGTTCGGCCGGATGATCGCGGTGTCCTTGCGCGCCCAGGTGGTCCGGCCGCGCCGGGTGGCCCGGTGCGCGGGGCCCGCCGGTCCCACGAGGCCGAAGGAGTGCCCGTGCAGGTGGATGGGGTGCCACATCTCCGTGACGTTGAAGAACTCCAGCCTGACCCGCTCGCCCTCCCGCACCGAGCGGCGCCGCCCAGGGTCGTACGGCTCGTGGTCGAAGGCCCAGTCGTACTTCTCCATGCCGCCGGTCAGCCGGTACCGGATGATCCGGTCGGGCTCGCGCCGGGACAGGGTCACGGACTCGTCCGGGTCCAGTTCGTACGCCTGCACCAGCCTCCCGTACAGCTCGTCGGGCCGGACGGACGCGGTGGGTGCCGTGCCCTTCCCGGTGCGGAGCAGGGCCAGCGCCGACGCGCCCTTGCCCTCGGCGAGCGCGGTCAGCGGGAACACCCCGTCCCCGGCGGTGACCAGCACGTCGTAGCGCTCGCCCATGCCCAGCAGCAGGGCGTCCGTCGTGGTGTGCCGGACCGGGTAGCCGTCGGTGTGGGTGATCGTCATCCGGTGGCCGCCGAGCGCGACGCGGAACGCGGTGTCGCCGCCCGCGTTGATGATGCGCAGCCGGATCCGGTCGCCGGGCTTGGCGGTGAAGGTGGTGGGGGACTTCGGGATGCGGCCGTTGATCAGGTAGTGCGGATAGGCGACGTCGCCCCCGTGGCTGTTCAGCAGTTCGCTGTAGGTGCCCCGCTTCAGCCGGGAGGGGCCGGAACGGCGCCGGGCGGACTCGGGGCCCTTGCCGGACCCGGAGGGCCCGGCAGACCTGGAAGGGGTGGCGGACCCGGAGGAGGAGGCGGGCGCTCCGTGGCTGCCGCCGCCGTGGTCCATGCCGCCCCTGCCGCCGCTCAGCTCGTCGAGCACCGAGTCCGGGGTCGAACCGTCCACCCCGTCGACCCAGTCGTCGAGGACGACGACCCACTCCTTGTCGTACTTGAGGGGCTCCTTCGGGTCCTCGACGATCAGCGGCGCGTACAGCCCGCGGTCCTGCTGGACGCCCGTGTGCGGGTGGAACCAGTACGAGCCCGCGTGCGGCACGGTGAACCGGTAGGAGAACTCCGCGCCGGCCTTGATGGGCGGCTGGGTCAGGTCGGGCACGCCGTCCATGTCGTTGCGCACGTTGAGGCCGTGCCAGTGCAGCGAGGTGTCGTGCGGGAGGTGGTTGGCGAGGGTGAGGGCCAGGGTGTCGCCCTTCGTGACCCGGAGCTCCTTGCCGGGCAGCCGGGCCTCGTACGCCCAGGAGCCGACGACGAGGCCGCCCAGGTCGAGCCGGGACGGGGTGGCGACGAGATCGACCTTCCGCACGGGGCCGGAGCCCCGCCGGGCCTCGGCCCGCGCGACCTCCTCCCCGTCGGGGGAGACGTACTCGCCCTTGGTCTTCCTGCCGGGGGAGGCCCCGTGGTTCACGCTGCCGTGGCTCGTGCCACCGGCGTTCGCGCCGGCGGTCTTCTTGCCGCCGACGGCGGTGTCGCCATCGCCGGAACAGGAGGTCAGCACTGCTGTGCCGACGGTGGCGACAGCGGCGCCGAGCACGGCGCGTCGGGTGGGGGGAGTGCGCATGACGAGAGTGCACCTCGGGGTGTTGTCGGTATTCCGGTCTGCTGGGGGAGGGGGGAGGCGCCCCCTCTATATGCGCAGCACCGACAACGGGGCGGGACGGACCGGGGCCGGGCGCGGCACCGGACCGGCCACCGGAGTGAACCGCGCCGGGACGCACCCGAGGAGGTGGGCGATCCCGATGAGCAGCGAGACGAACAGGGACAACTGTCCGTACGTCGCACATCCACTCAGGGTCATGTCGAGCACCCTACCCCCGCCGGGTATCACTCGCGCGCCGAGGAACACGGGGGCGTGCGGAAACGTATCGCCCCAATGGTTCCGGGCCTGATGGGGCAGGGGGCGGCAGTGGGGCGGGCGGGGCGCCGAAACGGCCCGTCACCTCCTCGGGCGAGGGGGCGACGGACCGTCCGTCGGGCCGTCGTCGGGCGGTCGTGGGGCGGTCGTGGGGCCGTCGTGGGGCCGGAGTCCGCGGGCGTCGGTCAGCCGCGCGCGTAGACCTTCTCCGCCCAGCCGGCGATCTGCTCCTCGGTGAGGTGCTGCGCCAGGTCCGCCTCGCTGATCATGCCGATCAGCATCTTGTTCTCGACGACCGGGAGCCGTCGGATCTGGTGGGTCTGCATCTCCTCCAGGATCTCTTCCACCTCGGCCTCCGCGTCGATCCAGCGGGGGGTGCCATGGGCGAGGTCGCCCGCGGTCATCTTCGACGGATCGTGGCCCATCGCCACACAGCCGACCACGATGTCGCGATCCGTGAGGATGCCGATCATCCGGTCCTGCTCGCCGTTGGCCGAGATGGGCAGCGCACCGACCTTGTGGTCACGCATCAGCTGCGCGGCCCGGTCGAGCGTCTCGTGCGCGGGGATCCACGTGGCCCCGGTGTGCATGATGTCCTTGGCGGTGGTCATGAGGGCTTCCTCCTGCGTGCCGTGGGCATGCTGTACGACCCCGAGTGATTCCATCGTCGTACGCCCGTTCGGAGCACGCGACCGCTCGCGCCTGTTCGAGTGCGCGAAGGGTACGGGGGCGGCGCCGGTGCCGGCACGCGACCGCCGTCGACCCGGGCATGTGGCCGTCACCGGCCCCGGGCACGCGACCGCCGCCGGACCCGGGTGGGGACCGGCGGCGGGGGAGCCCATCAGGGCCGGGGGCGCGGTGGCGGGGATTCCATCAGGGCCGGGGCGCGGCCCCTCGTGCCTTCAGCATGTCGGCCATCGCGTCCAGCTCGGACTGCTGGGCGGCGACCATTCCGCGGGCGAGCCGCTTCTCCGCCCCCACCGTGCACAGCCGGGCGCAGCCGCGGGCCATGTCGACGCCGCCCTTGTGGTGGTCGGTCATCAGCCGGAGGTACAGGACCTCGGCCGCCCTGCCGCTCGCCGTGCGGAGCCGGGCCAGTTCGGCCCTGGTGGCCATGCCGGGCATGAGCGGTCCGTCGTGGGCCCGGTGACCTGCCCCCGTGCCCCCGGTCCCGTCCGCGCCGTTCATCGCGTGGCCCTCGTGCCCGCCCGCCATCCAGCCCATCGGCTCCTGCCCGGCCGTCGTCTTCGGCAGCTCCCACAGGTCCAGCCAGCCGAGCAGCATGCCGCGCTGGTTGGCCTGCGTGTTGGCGATGTCGTACGCGAGCCGACGAACCTCCTCGTCGCCCGTGCGGTCGCGCACGACGAAGGACATCTCCACGGCCTGCTGGTGGTGGACCGCCATGTCGCGGGCGAAACCGGCGTCCGCCGAGTCCGTCGCGGGCGTGCCCGGAGCACCGCCGGCGGTGTGGTGCGCCGGGTGCTGCGCCCCGTCGTCCCGCGCGGCGGCGACCGTCGCCGCCCCCGCGCACAGCAGGGCGAGCGCCGCGACGGAGCCCACCGCCCACCGGACGCGTCGGACGCGCCGTGGGGCGGTCACGGCGTCCCCAGCCCGCCCGAGCACGTCGCACCGGGCTCGGGCGTCTGCGGCCCCTGCACGAACTTCTCGAAGAACCGGCCGACCCGCGGGTCGTCGGCGCCGTCCACCGTCACCTGGTTGCCCCAGGCGCTCAGCATGATCGTCCCGCTCTGGCCCTCGTAAGGGCTCATCAGCGAGTACGGCGTCCTGCCGACCCGCTCGGCGAGCTTCGCCACGTCGGCGGCCGGCGCCTTGCCGGTGTACGTCACCCAGACGGAGCCGTGCTCCAGCGAGTGCACGGCGTTCACATCGGGGATCGCCTTCTCGTACACCTCGCCGTCGCAGTTCATCCAAACGGGGTTGTGGTCACCCCCGACCGGGGGCTTCATCGGGTACGTGACGGGGGTGCCGACGTGGTTGCGGGTCAGCTTCTCCGCGTCCCACGTCCGCAGCCCCTCGATCGGGCCGCCGTCCGCCTTCCCCTGCTGCTCCTCCGCGGGCGCCTTGCCGTCCTCGGCCCCGGATCCGGACCCGGCGTCCTGCGCCCGCTCCTGCTCCGACGCCTCGGACGTGTTCAGCACCAGGTACGAGCCGAAACCGACCAGGCCCGCGACGACGAGCACGCTCAGCCCTATGGCCAGGGCGCGGTCGCGGCGCTGCCGCGCGCGGTGGGCGTCGTGCGGCTGCTGCGGGTGGGGCCCGGGAACGAAGCTCATGGCGTCAGGTCCTTCTGGGAAGGGAGCGGGGGCGGCCGTCGATCATGGAAACGGGCGCGTGCGGGGCCGTTGCGAAGCCGCTTCGCCCCGTGCGTGCCACGGCCGCCGATCGTAGTGGGTGGCCGGGTGCTCCATCTCACGTCGTGTGCGTAATCTGGGTGAAATCCCGGGTCGTGATACTGGAGTTCCTCCCCTACCCCGGGCGGTGGTGCACGGACCGTCTGAACTGCAAGGATGTGGCTATGGACAAGCAGCAGGAATTCGTCCTCAGGACGCTTGAGGAGCGCGACATCCGCTTCGTACGGCTGTGGTTCACCGATGTCCTCGGCTACCTCAAGTCCGTCGCCGTCGCCCCCGCCGAGCTGGAGCAGGCGTTCGACGAGGGAATCGGTTTCGACGGCTCGGCCATCGAGGGCTTCGCCCGGGTGTACGAGTCCGACATGATCGCCAAGCCGGACCCGGGAACGTTCCAGATCCTGCCCTGGCGCGCGGAGGCCCCCGGCACGGCCCGGATGTTCTGCGACATCCTCATGCCGGACGGCTCGCCGTCCTTCGCCGACCCGCGCTACGTCCTCAAGCGCATCCTCGCCAAGACCTCCGACCTGGGCTTCACCTTCTACACCCACCCGGAGATCGAGTTCTTCCTGCTCAAGGACAAGCCGGTCGACGGCAGCCGCCCCACCCCCGCCGACAGCTCCGGCTACTTCGACCACACCCCGCAGAACGTCGGCATGGACTTCCGCCGCCAGGCGATCACCATGCTCGAATCCATGGGAATCTCGGTCGAGTTCAGCCACCACGAGGGCGCCCCCGGCCAGCAGGAGATCGACCTGCGCTACGCGGACGCGCTCTCCACCGCCGACAACATCATGACCTTCCGCCTGGTGATGAAGCAGGTCGCGCTGGAGCAGGGCGTGCAGGCGACGTTCATGCCGAAGCCGTTCTCCGAGTACCCCGGTTCGGGCATGCACACCCACCTCTCCCTCTTCGAGGGCGACCGCAACGCCTTCTACGAGTCGGGCGCCGAGTACCAACTGTCCAAGGTCGGCCGCTCCTTCATCGCCGGACTGCTCACCCACGCCGCGGAGATCTCCGCCGTCACCAACCAGTGGGTCAACTCCTACAAGCGCATCTGGGGCGGCTCCTCCCGCGCCGCGGGCGCCGGCGGCGAGGCTCCCTCGTACATCTGCTGGGGCCACAACAACCGCTCCGCCCTCATCCGCGTCCCGATGTACAAGCCCGGCAAGACCGGCTCCTCCCGCGTCGAGGTCCGCTCCATCGACTCCGGCGCCAACCCCTACCTGACGTACGCGGTGCTCCTGGCCGCGGGCCTCAAGGGCATCGAGGAGAGCTACGAACTCCCGGCCGGCGCCGACGACGACGTCTGGGCACTGTCCGACGCGGAACGCCGCGCGATGGGCATCGAGCCGCTGCCGCAGAACCTGGGCGAGGCGATCTCGCTGATGGAGAAGAGCGAACTGGTCGCCGAGACGCTGGGCGAACACGTCTTCGACTTCTTCCTGCGCAACAAGAAGCAGGAGTGGGAGGAGTACCGCAGCGAGGTCACCGCCTTCGAGCTGAAGAACCTGCTGCCGGTGCTGTGACCGGGGCCGGTTCGATCCGGCGGAGGTGAACGGCTTCGGGCCGGCGGTGTGGAGAACCGTCGGCCCGAAGCCGTTTTTCATGCCCTCGCACCGCCGGGCGCAAACGGGTGTGCGAGGGCTGAATCCGATGCGGGGCAAAGGGAGTTGAGGGACTGGTAGGAAAGTTTCCTGTTCGCTAGCATTCCCGGCGGTGGCCTGGCGCGGTGCCCCGCACCGTGGGCATGACGCGCTCAGTGAGAGCTCTGGCCCGGCCACCGCGGTCCCGCCCTGCCCGTACGCGGGCCGGGACGGGGTCATGCACTGATGCCCAGCTCTCGCCACCCCCACAAGGCCAGGAGTCCAGGGATGCACCCGAACGGCTCAGTTCCCCTCACCCCGCCCGCGAGGCGCCGTACGGTCGGCATGGTCGTCGCCGCCGTGCTGCTGCTCGCCGGCAGCCTGACATTCGCCCACCCCGACCGGGCCGGCGCCGCCGAGGACCCGCTCATCTCGCGCGGCAAGACCGCCACCTCGTCCTCCGAGGAGGACTCCCAGTACGGTCCGCAGAACGCCTTCGACGGCGACCCCACCACCCGCTGGGCCAGCGCCGAGGGCGAGGACCCGCAGTGGCTGGGCGTCGACCTCGGCGCCACCGCCGACATCACGCGGGTGCGGCTGAACTGGGAGGACGCCTACGCCGAGGCGTACCGGATCGAGATCTCCGCCGACGGCACCACCTGGACCCGGCTCGCCGACGAGACGGCCGGCGACGGCGGCACCGACGAGTGGTCCTCCCTCACCGGCAAGGGCCGCTACCTGCGCGTGTACGGCACCGCGCGCGGCACCTCCTACGGCTACTCGCTGTACGAGGTCGAGGTGTACGGCACCCTCGGCGAGACACCCCAGCCCACCGGTGCTTTCACCGTGGTCGCCGCCGGTGACATCGCCGCCCAGTGCACCGCGTCCGACAGTGACTGCGCCCACCCCAAGACCGCCGCGCTCGCCCAGAAGCTCGATCCCAAGTTCTATCTGACGATGGGCGACAACCAGTACGACGACGCCCGGATCTCCGACTACCGCGCCTACTACGACAAGACCTGGGGCGTCTTCAAGAACAAGACGCACCCGGTGCCCGGCAACCACGAGACGTACGACCCGGCCGGTTCGCTGGCCGGCTACAAGGCGTACTACGGATCGATCGCCTACCCCCAGGGCAAGAGCTACTACAGCTTCGACGAGGGCAACTGGCACTTCATCGCCCTCGACTCCAACTCCTTCGACCAGAGCGCCCAGATCGACTGGCTCAAGGCCGACCTCGCCAAGAACAGCAAGGCGTGCATCGCCGCGGTCTGGCACCACCCGCTGTACTCCTCGGGCGGACACGGCAACGACCCGGTCAGCCGGCCGGTCTGGAAGCTCCTGTACGGCGCCAAGGCCGACCTCGTGCTCAACGGGCACGACCACCACTACGAGCGCTTCGCCCCGCAGAACCCCGACGGCAAGGCCGTCGCGGACGGCATCACCGAGATCGTCGGCGGGATGGGCGGCGCGGAGCCGTACCCCATCGAGGAGGTCCAGCCCAACAGCCAGAAGCGGATCAGCGGTGGATACGGCGTCCTGAAGCTGGACTTCACCGACACCGACTACACCTGGAGCTACGTCGGCACCGACGGCAAGGTCAAGGACGCCGGACCGAAGTACTCCTGCCACTGATGTACCTGGCGACCACAGGGCGCCGGGACGCGCCGGCCCCGCCCCGCACCGGCGGAGCGGGCCGACGCGTCCCCGGCACCGTCCTCGCACTCGGCACGGTCAGCCTCGTCACCGACATCTCCTCCGAGATGGTCACCGCGGTGCTGCCGCTCTACCTGGTCCTCGGGCTGGGTCTCTCCCCCCTCCAATTCGGCTTCCTGGACGGCCTGTTCAACGGTGCGGCGGCCATCGTGCGGCTGCTCGGCGGGCACGCCGCCGACCGCGGCCGCGGACACAAACGGGTCGCCGGCATCGGCTACGCGCTCTCCGCCCTCTCCCGGCTCGGCCTGCTCCTCGCGGGCGGCGCCACCGCGGGCATCGCGGCGGCCCTGGCCACCGACCGGATCGGCAAGGGCATCCGCACCGCACCCCGGGACGCGCTGATCACCCTGAGCAGCCCGCCCGAGACGCTCGGCCGGTCCTTCGGCGTGCACCGGGCGATGGACACCACCGGCGCGCTGCTCGGCCCGCTCGCCGCGTTCGCCCTGCTCTGGGTGACCGCCGACGCCTACGACGCGGTGTTCGTCGTCAGCTTCTGCATCGGTCTGCTCGGGGTGCTGCTCCTGGTCCTGTACGTGCCGGGCCACCCCCCGGCGCCACCGGTGCGGCCGGCCCGGCGCACCCGCAAGGTGTTCGAGGCGCTCCGCGACCCCGCCTTCCGGCGCATCCTCGCGGCCGCCGCCCTGCTCGGCGCCGCGACCATCGGGGACTCCTTCGTCTACCTCCTGCTCCAGCGCCGCCTCGACCTCCCCGTCGGCTGGTTCCCGCTGCTGCCGCTCGGCGCCGCGGCCTGCTACCTGCTGCTCGCGATCCCGGCGGGCCGGATCGCGGACCGGGTCGGACGGCGGCTGCCGTTCCTGTACGGGCACCTCGCGCTGCTCGGCGTGTACGCCACCCTCCTCGCCCCCTTCGGCGGACCGGCCCTGCTGCTCCTGGCCCCCGTCCTGATCCTGCTGGGCGTCTTCTACGCCACCACCGACGGGGTGCTGATGGCCCTCGCCGGACCCGTCCTGCCCGCCGACGGCAGGGCGGGCGGACTCGCACTGCTCCAGACCGGCCAGGCCCTGGCGCGGATGCTCGCCGCGGCGGGCTTCGGCGCCGCGTGGACGCTGTGGGGGGAGGGGCCCGCGCTGTGGACGGCGACGACGGTCCTGCTCGCCGCGCTCGCGGCCGGCTGGGCTCTGCTGCCGCGCACCCCGCGCACCCCGTACGACCTCCCGGCCCCCGCGGAGCCGGGGGACCGGAACCCCGAGAGGCGGACCGCATGAGAATCAGGTTCCCCCGCCCCGCGGCCCCGCTGGGGCCCCGGGCCCGCATCGCCGTCGTGGTGGCCGCGGTGCTGCTCCTCACGGGCGGCTCCGTCGGGTACGTCATGCACGCGGAACACCGGACGGAGGACCGACGGGCCGAGGCCGACGCCTCGTTCGTGCTCGACGGGCCCGCGCTGTACTTCCGCGACACCGGCACCGGCCGGGTCGCGCGCCGGCCGATGACCCCCGCCACCACGGCCCGCACCCCGGCCACCGCGGCCCGCACCTTCGGCGGGCCGGCCTGCGACCGGTTCTACGCCTCCGGCGACGGCGCGCTCTGCCTGCGGGCCGAACCGGGGGTGCTGCCGAAGACCCGGGCGATCGTCCTCGACCGGCGGCTGCGCGAGAAGCGCCGGATCACCGTGCCGGGCATCCCCACCCGGGCCCGGGTGTCCGCCTCCGGGCGGATGCTGTCCTGGACGGTGTTCGCGACCGGCGACTCGTACGCCACCACGTCCTTCTCGACCCGCACCGCCATCCTCGACCTGCGCACCGGCTACCTCATCAAGTCCATCGAGACCATCCCGCTCACCATCGACGGCACCCGCTACCACGCCCCCGACGTCAATTACTGGGGGGTGACCTTCGCCCGCGACGACAACCGCTTCTACGCGACCGTCTCCACCAAGGGCCGCACGTACCTCGTCGAGGGGAACATGCGGGACTGGTCGGCGAAGGCGCTGCGGCAGAACGTCGAGTGCCCCTCCCTGTCGCCCGACAACACCCGGCTCGCCTTCAAGAAGAAGGTCTCCGACGACGCGGCCGCGCCCTGGCGGCTGTACGTGCTCGACCTGCGGACCATGCGCGAGACACCGCTCGCGGAGGAGCGCAGCGTCGACGACCAGGCGGCCTGGCTGGACGACGACACGCTCGCCTACGGGCTGCCGGGCGAATCCGGCCGGAAGAGCGACGTCTGGACCGTACCGGCGGACGGGACGGGCAAGCCCCGCATGGCGGTGGAGGACGGCTCGTCGCCGGTGGCGGTGGCGGCGGCCACGACGACGGGCTGAGCCGGACGCACGGGCACACGGGCGCACGGGCACACGGGCGTGCGGACACACGGACGACGGGGCGGCACCGGACGGTGCCGCCCCGCCGTCGTACCGCTCAGTCGAACCGGCAGGACATCTGGTCGAGGATCTCCCCGATCAGCTCGGCGGGCTCCCGGGCCAGGTCCTCCTCGATCCACATCCGCATGGCGATCCGCAGCGAGGACAGGAACGCCGCGGCCAGCACCAACGGCTCGACCGGCCGCTCCGACGGGCCCGACCGCCCCGCCACCGCCGCGGCCAGGTCCCGTTCCAGGGCGGCGTGGTTGGCGAGCTGCCGGGCCAGCAGCGAGGGGTGCCGCATCGCCAGCCTGGTCCGTACCGCCCACGCGCGCTCCGGCGGCGAGACCCGCTCGGCGAACTGGGTCATGGCCGCCCGCAGCGCCGTCCAGGCGCTCTCCTCGGCGGGCCGGTCCCGCACGGCCCGGACGAGGTCCCTGGTCTGCCGCTCCTCCCCGTACAGGAGGGCGTCCTCCTTGCCCGCGAAGTAGTTGGAGAACGTCCTGCGGGAGATCCCGGCCGCATCCGCGACGGCCTCGACCGTGACGTGGTCGAAGCCGTGCTCGACGGTCAGCCGCAGCGTCGCCTCGTGCACGGCCTGCCTGGTGGCTTCCTTCTTGCGTTCCCGCAGTCCCGCAGCGCTCTCCATGGGCTCATTATCTCCCCGCCGGGCATAATTGCTCAGTGCGCAAAATTTCCCAATGAGCATGTATGGTGAATCCTTTCCCACCCCCGTCCGAACCATCCGGAGGTTGCGCGTGAGCGCACGAACGGCCGCGCCGACCGACGTCGCGCCGATGGACCACCGCCATGTGCTGAGGGCCCTGAGCGGCCTGCTGATCGTGCTGTTCGTGGCGATGATCAGCAGCACCGTGGTCTCGGTGGCACTGCCGAAGATCATCGGCTCGCTGAACGGCACGCAGTCGCAGTACACCTGGGTCGTCACCGCGACCCTGCTGGCCTCCACGGCCTCCACGCCCGTCTGGGGCAAGCTCGCCGACCTGTTCAGCAAGAAGCTGCTGCTCCAGATATCCATCGGCATCTTCGTCGTCTCGTCGATCGCCTGCGGATTCGCGCAGTCCACCGAGCAATTGATCGCCTTCCGGGCCGTGCAGGGCCTCGGCATGGGCGCGCTCCAGGTGCTCGTCCAGGTCATCATCGCCGCGATGATCAGCCCCAAGGAGCGCGGCCGGTACAACGGCTACCTAGGCGGGGTCATGGCCGTCGCCACCGTCGGCGGGCCGCTGCTGGGCGGCTTCATCACCGACACCTCGTGGCTCGGCTGGCGCTGGTGCTTCTTCATCGCCGTGCCGTTCACGCTGATCGCCCTCGTGATGCTCACCCGCACCCTGCACCTGGACGAGGTCCGGCGGCCGGAGGCGAAGGTCGACTACCTGGGAGCCTCGCTGATCGCCGCCGGCGTCAGCCTGCTGCTGCTCTGGGTCACCTTCGTCGGCAACGACTTCGACTGGATCTCCTGGCAGACCCTCGCCATGGTCGGCGCCGGCGCACTGATCCTGGCCGCGGCCGTCGTGGTCGAGAACCGGGTCGCGGAGCCGGTCGTCCCGCTGCACGTCGTACGCCGCCGCGACCCCGCCCTCGCCATCGTCGCCAGTCTCGCGGTCGGCATGGCCATGTTCGGCGGCGCGGTCTTCCTCGGTCAGTACTTCCAGATCGGCCGCGGCTACTCGCCGACCGAGGCCGGACTCCTCACCATCCCGCTGATGTTCGGCGTGCTGGTCTCCTCCACCGTCGCCGGCCGCCTGGTCTCCAGGACCGGCAAGGTCAAGCCGTACATCATCGTCGGCGTCGTCGTCCTGACCCTCGGCTTCCTGGGGCTGTCCACCATCGACCACGAGACCTCGCTGGTCCTCGTCTCGGCCGGCATGCTCGCCGTCGGCGTCGGGGTCGGCATGTCGATGCAGAACCTGGTGCTGGTCCTCCAGAACACCGTCCCGCTCGGCGAACTCGGCGCGGCCAGCGGCGCGATCACCTTCTTCCGCTCGCTCGGCGGCACCATCGGCGTCTCGGTGCTGGGCGCGGTGCTCGCCAACCAGGTCGCCACGAAGATCGCCGACGGCCTGGCGAAGCTCGGCATCGACCCGGCGGCCTCGTCCTCGGGCGGCTCCACCCTCGACGTCGCCGCGATGCCGCCGCAGATCCAGGAGGTGGTGCGCGCCGCGTACGGCGACGCCACCGGCAGCATCTTCCTGATCTCGGCGGCCATCGCGGTGGTCGGTGTGGTCGCCGCCCTGTTCCTGACGCCGACGAAGCTGCGCGACAGCGTCGACCTGTAACCGGCGAGACGATCCACCGGTGCCCCGCCCGGCGCTCGAAGCGACCGCGCGGGGCACCGCCGTGCACGGCGGGGAACGGGCCGGGGCATGGGGTAGGGTGACGCGTCCCCACAACGGGGGCCGCGACCGAGGAGGTGGGACCCATTACCGCTGGATCAGATCGGGTGCTCACCCCACAGGGTCGCGTCGACCCCAGGTAGTCGACCGCGGAGCGCCCATCGGCTTCCCCGAAAGGCTCCGCTCCCATGTCGACACCCGCTCCACCGCTCTCCCTCCCCGCCGTCGTCACCGCACTCCGCGCCGCAGGCTGCGTATTCGCCGAGGACGAGGCGGAGTTGATCGTCTCCACGGCCCGCGACCCCGCGGACCTCGCGGCCATGGTCGAACGGCGGGCCGCCGGACTTCCCCTGGAACACGTCCTCGGCTGGGCCGAGTTCAGCGGTCTGCGGATCGCCGTGGACCCCGGCGTCTTCGTACCCCGCCGCCGCACCGAGTTCCTGGTGGAACGGGCCGCCGCGCTCGCCGGCCCCGGGGCGGTCGTCGTCGACCTCTGCTGCGGCTCGGGAGCGCTCGGCGCCGCCCTCGCCGCGAAGCTGGGCCGGGTCGAACTGCACGCCTGCGACGTCGAACCCGCCGCCGTGCGCTGCGCCCGCCGCAACATCGGCGCCGCGGGCCGCGTCCACGAGGGCGACCTCTTCGCCCCGCTGCCCGCCCCGCTGCGCGGCCGGGTGGAGATCCTGCTGGCCAACGTGCCGTACGTACCGACCCAGGACGTCGAACTGCTGCCGCCCGAGGCACGCATCCACGAACCGCGGGTGGCGCTCGACGGCGGTGCGGACGGCCTCGACGTCCTGCGCCGGGTCGCCGCCGAGGCCCCGCACTGGCTGGCCCCGGGCGGGCACCTGCTGGTCGAGACGAGCGAACGGCAGGCGGCGCGGGCCGAGGAGACCGTGGCCCGCAGCGGCCTGATCCCGCGCGTGATCACCTCGAAGGAGCGGTACGCGACCGTCGTCGTCGCGACCCGCCCGGCCCTCCCGCCCCCCACCGGGCACTGACGGACCCGATCCGGTCACCGGGTCCGGCGCGGGGCCGCCGCCCCCCGCCGGACCCCCGGCCCGGACCCGCGGCTCCCGTCCGTGCGTGTCCGGGCCCGGCCCGGGTCAGCTGAACCGCCACCGGGTCTGGCTGTAGTGGTCGCCCCTGCCGAAACCGAAGGCCTTGTGGGGCCGCACCTCGAACACCAGCGCGGAGTGTCCCGCGTTCACGAACGTGCCGTCCCCGACGTCGAAGTGCCACCGAGGGCCGTACTTCGCCTCCCACTGCCCGGCCAGCCCGCTCAGCCGGTCCGTCTCCCGCACCCGCTCCGCCCGCCCCTCGACCACCACGTCGACCCCCTCCGACAGGGTGTTGACGCCCGTCGTCACCACCACGGCGGGGTTGGCGCCCAGGTTCAGGGCCTTGCGCTCCGCCGCGCCCGTGGCGAAGTACAGCGCGTTGTCCGACCACACCCCGATCAGCGGAGTGACGTGCGGACGGCCGTCGGGACGGACCGTGGACAGCCAGTACAGCTCCGCCCCGGTCAGCAACTCCTTCGCCACGGACCACGGGCAGGCCGTCGCGTTCTCGTCGCTGAAGTCGGCATCCAGCTCGGCGAAGGGTTCGAATCCGGACATGCGGTCCTCCCGGTCTGGTCCACACAGTGATCGTGCCCGTGAAGCGCGCCCCGCGCACCCGCTCCGGATCGGCGGGACCGGCCGTCGTGCGGCGGGCGACGGTTCGGGGACACGGGCTAGGCTCGGAGCGCTGAATGGTGTGGACGGCGAGCAGGAGAGCACGCGATGACGACGGTGCCGGGGCGCAGGAGCAGCACGTTCACCCGACTGCTGCGACACGGTTTCACCGACCCCTCCGCCGCCGAGCGGCTCCTCGACCTGCCGGACCTGTCCTCGGTGCGCTCCGACCCGGTCCTGCTCGAAGCCCTCGGCGCGACCGCCGACCCCGACCTGGCCCTGCGGGGCCTGGTCCGGCTGGTGGAGGCCGAGGAGCCGGACGAACGGCAGATCCTGCTGGACACGCTCGTCACCGCCAAACCGCTGCGGGACCGGCTGCTCGGGGTGCTCGGCGCGTCCGAGGCGCTCGGCGACCACCTCGCCCGCCACCCCCGCGACTGGCAGGCGCTCGTCACCTACGAGGCCACCGACCTGCACCCCGGCGTGGCCGAGTTCGAGCTGGGGCTCGCCGGGGCCGACGACCCGGACTCGTTGCGCGTCGCCTACCGGCGGTGTCTGCTGGCCATAGCGGCCCGCGACGTGTGCGGTACCACGGACGTCGCCGAGGCCGCCGCCGAACTCGCCGACCTGGCCACCGCGACCCTGCGGGCGGCCCTCGCCATCGCCCGGACGGCGGCGCCCGCCGACGCCGCGCAGTGCCGGCTCGCCGTCATCGCGATGGGCAAGTGCGGCGGGCACGAACTGAACTACGTCTCCGACGTCGACGTCATCTTCGTCGCGGAGCCGGTGGACGGCCACGAGGAGAGCGAGGCCGTGCGGGCCGCCACCCGGCTGGCCGCGCACATGATGCGGATCTGCTCCGACACGACCGTCGAGGGCACCATCTGGCCGGTCGACGCCAACCTCCGCCCCGAGGGCCGCAACGGCCCCCTCGTCCGTACGCTCTCCTCGCACCTCGCGTACTACCAGCGCTGGGCCAAGACCTGGGAGTTCCAGGCACTGCTCAAGGCCCGCCCGGTGGCCGGCGACCCCGAGCTCGGCGCGGAGTACGTCGAGGCCGTCTCCCCGCTGGTGTGGCAGGCCGCGGACCGCGAGAACTTCGTCCCCGACGTGCAGAAGATGCGCCGCCGCGTCGTCGACAACATCCCCGCCGACCGCGTGGACCGCGAGCTCAAGCTCGGCCCCGGCGGGCTGCGGGACGTCGAATTCGCCGTACAGCTCCTCCAGTTGGTGCACGGCCGCAGCGACACCACCCTGCGCAGCGGCACCACGTTGGAGGCCCTGCGCGCGCTCGCCGCGGGCGGCTACGTGGGCCGGGTGGACGCCGCGCAGCTCGACGACGCCTACCGCTTCCTGCGCGCCATGGAGCACCGCATCCAGCTCTACCGGCTGCGCCGCACCCACCTGGTTCCCGAGGACGCCCCGGACCTGCGCCGGCTCGGCCGCTCCCTGGGGATGCGCACCGATCCGATCACCGAGCTCAACCAGGCGTGGAAGCGGCACGCCTCCGTGGTGCGGCGGCTGCACGAGAAGCTGTTCTACCGGCCGCTGCTCGACGCCGTCGCCCAGCTCGCCCCCGGCGAGTCCCGGCTCAGCGCGAAGGCGGCCGGGCACCGGCTCGAAGCCCTCGGCTACGCCGACCCGGCCGCCGCGCTGCGGCACCTGGAGGCGCTGTCGTCCGGGGTGTCCCGCAAGGCCGCCATCCAGCGCACCCTGCTTCCGGTGCTGCTCGGCTGGTTCGCGGACTCCGCCGACCCGGACGCCGGGCTGCTCGGCTTCCGCAAGGTGTCCGACGCGCTGGGCAAGACCCCCTGGTACCTGCGGCTGCTGCGGGACGAGGGCGCGGCGGCGGAGAACCTCGCCCGAGTGCTGTCGGCCGGCCGGCTCGCCCCCGACCTGCTGCTGCGGGCCCCGGAGGCGGTGGCGCTGCTCGGCGACCCGCAGGGGCTGAGGCCGCGCACCCGGGAGCACCTGGAGCAGGAGGTGCTGGCCGCGGTGGGGCGCGCCGACGACGCCGAGACCGCGGTCGCGGTGGTGCGCGGGGTGCGGCGGCGCGAGCTGTTCCGGACCACGGCCGGGGACCTGATCGGTTCGTACGGCACCGAGGACAACCCCGCCGAGGAGGACCCGGGCGCCCTCGTCGACCGGGTCGGCGGCGCGGTCACCGACCTGAACGCCGTCACGATCGCGGGCGCCCTGCGCGCCGCCGTGCGCGAGCAGTGGGGGGACACCCTGCCCACCCGGTTCGCGGTCATCGGCATGGGCCGCTTCGGCGGCCACGAACTCGGCTACGGCTCCGACGCCGACGTGCTGTTCGTCCACTCCCCGCGCGAGGGCGTCGACGAGCAGGAGGCGGCCCGCGCCGCGAACGCGGTGGTGTCCGAGATGCGCCGGCTGCTCCAGCTGCCCACCGCCGACCCGCCATTGATCATCGACGCGGACCTGCGGCCGGAGGGCAAGAACGGACCGATGGTCCGCACGCTGGGTTCCTACGAGGCGTACTACCGGCGCTGGTCGCTGGTCTGGGAGAGCCAGGCCCTGCTGCGCGCCGAACCGGTCGCGGGCGACGCGGAGCTCGGGCGCGAGTTCGTCGACCTGATCGATCCGCTGCGCTACCCGATGGAGGGCCTGGGGGAGGACGCGGTCCGCGAGATCCGCCGGCTGAAGGCCCGCATGGAGTCCGAACGGCTGCCGCGCGGCGCCGATCCGACGCTCCACACCAAGCTGGGGCGCGGCGGCCTGAGCGACGTCGAGTGGACGGTCCAGCTGATGCAGATGCAGCACGGCTGGGCGGAGCCGGGGCTGCGGACCACCCGCACCCGCGAGGCCCTGGCCGCGGCCTGTGCGGCGGAGCTGATCTCCGGCGAGGACGCGCAGACGCTGGACGAGGCGTGGGTGCTGGCGACCAGGGTCCGCAACGCGGTGATGCTGGTACGGGGACGGCCGGGCGACACGTTCCCCACGGTGCCCCGCGAACTCACCGCGGTCGGGCGGTACCTGGGGTACGAGCCGGGGCACGTCGGGGACATGCTGGACGACTACCGGCGGATCACCCGGCGGGCACGGGCGGTGGTGGAGGAGCGGTTCTACGGGGCGTGACCGGACCCTTGCGGGGCGTGTCCGGGCGCCTCGCGGGCCCGGCTCACGGGCCCGCGTCGCGCGCCGCCGCGTCCACCGTCGGGCGCCGCGTCCCGGTCGGCGCGCCGACGGCCAGACAGGCCGCCCGCACCTCCGGGCCCGGTGGCTGCACCCGTTTCGGGAGGTGGTGCGGCAGCGAGTCGTACCAGGCGTACGAGATCAGGAAGCCGACGGCCAGGCACGCCGTGCCGCCCAGCGCGTCCAGCCAGAAGTGGTTGGCGGTCGCCACGATCACGACCAGGGTGGCCGCCGGGTAGAGCAGGCCCAGGAGGCGGCCCCAGGGCGCGGAGGCCAGCGCGAAGATCGTCAGACCGCACCAGAGCGACCAGCCGATGTGCATCGACGGCATCGCCGCGTACTGGTTCGACATGTTCTTGAAGTTGCCCGAGGCCATCGAGCCCCAGGTGTGGTGGACGAGGACGGTGTCGACGAACCCGCCGCCGTTCATCAGGCGCGGTGGGGCCAGCGGGTACAGGTAGTAGCCGAGCAGGGCCACCCCCGTGGTCATGAACAGGGCCAGCCGGGCCGCCGCGTACCGGCCGGGGTGGCTGCGGAACAGCCACACCAGCACACAGACGGTGACGACGAAGTGCAGTGTCGCGTAGTAGTAGTTCATCGAGACGATCAGCCATGTCACGGAGTTCACCGCGTGGTTGACCGTCTGCTCCACCGCGATCCCCAGGTACTGCTCGGCCGCCCAGATCCGGTCGGCGTTGCGCAGGGCCTCGGCCTTCTGCTCCGGGACGGCGTTGCGCACCAGCGAGTACACCCAGTAACTGGCCGCGATCAGCAGGATTTCGAACCAGATGCGTGGCCGGCGGGGGGAACGCAGGGACCGCAGTCGCACCGGGCCGCCGTTGCGCCGTCCGGTGACACGTCTCGCGTTCGCCGCGGGGGCCGCCTCGTCCGCGATGGGTGACGGGGTGGCCTCTGTCCGGCCTTCCTGTGACGTCACTCTCGATTCACCCATAGGCACAGAGTCTGCCAGAAAACGCCTCCTCGCCCGATGATCCTCCCGTCGGGTCCGGGCCGCACGTCACATCCGCCGGACCGGGACGGAGGGCGTGGCTCCGCTTTCCGGCGGCGGGATCGTTCCCCGGCGGGCGGCAAAGCTGCGGCTCAGGAGCGGGCGTGCGACCCTGGAACGGGCCCGGCGGGCGAGCCCGGGGCGGCCCCGGGACCGGCCGCCGTCGAACCCCGGACGACGAGTTCGGGCATGAAGACGAACTCGCTGTGCGGGGCGGGGGTGCCGCCGATCTCCTCCAGGAGGGTGCGCACGGCGGCCTGGCCCATCGCCGTCACCGGCTGCCGGATCGTGGTCAGCGGCGGATCGGTGAACGCTATGAGCGGCGAGTCGTCGTAACCGACCACCGACAGATCGCGCGGTACCTCCAGCGACAGCCGGCGGGCGGCCCGGATCGCGCCGAGCGCCATCATGTCGCTCGCGCACACCACCGCCGTGCAGCCCCGCTCCATCAGCGCCGACGCCGCGGCCTGGCCACCCTCCAGGGTGAACAGCGAGTGCTGGATCAGCTCCTCCGCCTCGTCCGGCCCGATGCCCAACTGTTCGTGCACGGTGGAGCGGAAGCCCTCGATCTTGCGCAGCACGGGCACGAAGCGCTTGGGCCCGACCGCCAGGCCGATCCGCTGATGGCCCAGCGACACCAGGTGCGTCACCGCGAGCCGCATCGCGGCCCGGTCGTCCGGGGAGATGAACGGGGCCTGCACCTTCGGCGAGAAGCCGTTGACCAGGACGAACGGGACGCCCTTGGCGCGCAGTTGCTCGTAGCGCTGCATGTCGGCCGAGGTGTCGGCGTGCAGCCCGGAGACGAAGATGATGCCCGCCACGCCGCGGTCGACCAGCATCTCGGTCAGCTCGTCCTCGGTGGAGCCGCCGGGGGTCTGGGTCGCCAGCACCGGGGTGTAGCCCTGCCGGGTCAGCGCCTGGCCGATGACCTGGGCCAGCGCCGGGAAGATCGGGTTCTCCAGCTCGGGCGTGATCAGGCCGACGAGCCCCGCGCTGCGCCTGCGCAGGCGTACGGGCCGCTCGTAACCGAGGACGTCGAGCGCGGCGAGGACGGATTCACGGGTGGCCGCTGCAACACCGGGCTTGCCGTTCAGTACACGGCTGACCGTCGCTTCGCTGACCCCCGCCTGAGTTGCGATATCGGCAAGCCGTGCGGTCATGGAAGTGGACTGTACCGGGCGTATGTCGGATTGCCCACCATGGCCATGAATCGGGCGGCCCCGCCCGTCCGGCGCCCCGGGGTCCGTGCGCCCGGCCGGCCGGGGGGTCGCGTCCGGGCCGCGGGCCGGA
>NZ_JBEXPY010000078.1:0-23162 GCF_040612315.1 Streptomyces sp. NPDC006435 | reverse complement strand
GCCCCGTGGCGCGCCGACGCCGCCCGTGGCGGGCCCGGACCGGGGCGGCCGGCCCCCGGGCCCCACCATGTGGTCACCCGGCCCCGGCGGGTGACCACATGGCCTCACCAGATGGTCACCGGGCCCGGCACATGGCCGCCGATGTCACCGCTCGGCATGGGCGTCGGGGCCCGGCGGGACGGTCGCGGTCATCCCGCCGTCACCTCGGTGAGGTCGGCGAGCAGTTCGGAGGCCAGCACCGGGTCGAGGTCGCCGAGGCGCAGCGGGTGGTCGTCGCCCGGGCGGTAGTAGCCGGGCGAACTGCCGATCCGGACCGCTTCCAGGGTCTGGTCCCCGAGTTCGTCGACCATGCCGACGGCGATGCCCGGGTCGAGGTCGATGACCAGGTACCGGCCCGCGCCGGCCGGCCGGGACATCCAGCACTCCACGCCCGCGTCCTGCGGGGCGCCGCGCTCCCAGCCGCGCTTGGTCAGACCGAGGAGCTTGCCGACCGGGACGGTGACCCCCTCGAAGCGGACCAGCCGGTGTCCGGCGGCCTCCTCCCCGGTGAGGGCGTGCACGGGGCGGCCCAGCTGCGGGAACGGCTGCAGGATCTCGTAGTCCGCGAACAGCTCCGCCCAGGTGTCCCGTTCCTCGCCCAGGCTCAGGGGGTGGGCGAGCCGTACCGTCGCCCCCTCCGGCAGGGTCAGCAACTCGTCCTCGGCGTCGGCGAAGGTGCGGTCCTCGGCGACGCGGAACGTCGTCACCGCGCCGTCCGCCTCGCCCGTCCACACCAGGCGGCACACCAGATGCCTCATCAGCGGGTGGTCCACGAACAGTTCCCGGAACTCGCCGTCCGTCCAGGACCGCTGCGTCACCATCGCCTGTTCGAGCCGCCGAACCTGGTCGGACGCGACCGTGCGGACGTCCTTCTTGAGCGTCGCGAACCGCTTCCGCTCGGCCGGTGCGAGCGTCTGGTCGTCCTTCACCCCGGGTGCGGGCAGGGCCTTGCGGACCGTGCCGTCGGCGTCCTTCACGTACGGCCGCAGCTGCTCGTCGAAACCGACCGTGAACCGGCGGGTGCCGTAGTCGATGACGGTGCTGCCGTCGGCGTCCAGGCCGAAGTCCGGGACGAGGCGGTCGCCCAACTGCTCGCCGGTGAGGCCGAGTCCGTCGGCCACCTCCGCGATCTTTTCCTGGGCGCGGGTCTTGAGGCCCTTGAACTTCACCCGTTGCGAGATGCCGTGCAGATGCATCAGCGCGATGTCGCTGCCGATGGCCGCGAGCACGTCGAGGCCGTCGACCGCGCGCTTGTGGGAGCCCTCGCCGGGCCAGGCCCGCAACAGCGGGCTCAGACGGCGCACCGTCCCGTCGTCCCCGAGCGGGCCGAGCGCCTGCAGCACCCAGCTCTCCTTGGCCGGCATGCCGATGAACTGCCACTGCTCGAACAGGCCCCAGGCGAACGCCGCGAGGGAATCGGAGGTGCAGTGTTCCTTCAGCACGGCGATGCCCGGGTAGACGCTGTGCGGTTTCGACAGGGCGAGCATGGTGAGAACGTGCCGGGCCGCGCCGACGGGGAGCGCGCCGCCGTCCTCCAGGAGGATCTGCGGCAGCAGTCCGGGATCGGCCCAGGAGCCCACCGTGGGCATCCTCTTGGGCAGTGCGAACGCCATCGGGTCGCCGTCCAGGATCTCCGCGACGATGTCCGCCGCCTCCGGTCCGCCGGCCGTGGCGGCGGCCTCGCGGACCGCGTCGACGCCGTGCTTCTGGGCGATGACCATCAGGGCCGTCTCCGCGCCGTTGCGGACGGGGCCCGCCGGGCCGACCGCCTGCGGCAGCAGATAGGGGACGGCGGCGAGGCCGTGGCGCGTCAGCCAGCCGCGGGCCGTGGCGTTGGCCGACTTCAGACGGATCAGCCAGTCGCCGACCCGTACGGCGACCTCGGTGCTGAGGAACGGCAGGACCAGTTCGCCCAGCTTCGCGGAGAAGTCCGCGGACGCCTCGAGCACCAGGTGCAGGGCGTCGGCCCCGAACCGGGCGGCGAGGGGCCTGAGCACATCGGGGTTCCCGTGATCCCCCTTGGGCACGTACGCGAGTACGGCCCGACGGGCCTCGTCCTCGGGGCCGTGCAGGAACAGGTGGGCGCACTGGGCCAGGTAATTCCACCCCCGCTCCCCGCGCGCCTTCTCAAGATGCTCGGCCCACTGCTCGGCCGGGAAGGCGCGCCGGACCAGCCAGGTCGGCATGACCGACCACTTCTCGCGCTCGCCGGGCTGCCACACGGCCTTCGGGGCGGGGGCGGCGGGGATCTCGGTGGCCTCCCGCTTCTCGGGGGCCTTCGCCCGCTTGCGCGTCCACGGCGGGTCGACCAGGAGCGCGGGCAGGGCCTCGACGGGGGCGTCCGCCACACGGTCGGCGCCGTCGAGCAGCGGCTCCACATGGGCCGCGGCCCCGGGTGCCAGCTCCGGCAGGACGGCCTTCGCCAACGCGCGGTGGGCCATGACGTGATGGGCGAGCATGCGGTCGGCCGACTGCGCCGCCCGGTCCTGGTCGCCCGGGGCCGAGGCCGCCTCGGCGAGCAGCCGGAGGGCCCGCACCGGATAGCGGTCCATCGCCTCGACCAGGCTCGTACGGACGTGCTTGTCGTCCGCGTGGGACAGCAGTACCCGGAAGGCGTCGTCGGTCGGCAGCGCGACCAGGGCACGGGCCACCGTACGGGCCCGGTCGACGCCCGGAGCCGTGGCGATCGCCTCCGTCAGGAGCGGTGCGAACGCCCGGCCGGTGCCCTCGGCGAGGGTGGCGATCAGCTCCATGTCCCAGCCGTTCCACAACAGATGCACCGGGCGCGGGAACTTCTCGATCTGTTCCGGGGAGCCGAGCGAGCACAGCAGCATCGCGCGCAGGGTGGCCCCGGCGGCGTCCGCCTCCGCGCAGCACTCGTCGACCCAGTGCTGCTCGCCGGGCACCAGGTAGGACACCGAGCAGCGGCGGCGCAGGTTGTCCCGGTAACCGGCGAGGTCGGCGACGACCTGTGCGTACTCCTCGTCCCCGGACACGGCGACCAGGGCGCGCATCCGGTCGGCGAACCGGGGCCGCGCCCAGTATTCGTCGGCCGAACCGTCCGCGGGGCGGCGCAGCAGCCGGGATTCCGAGCGGACGGAGCCGTGCTGCATCCACATCGCCTGGATGTCGATGTACTCGACGACCGCCCGGGCGGCGAAGGACAGCCCGTGGGCCAGCACCCAGGCGTCCACGAGCACGCCGGGCCGGTGGTCCCAGCGCAGCGACACGGCCGCCACCGCGGCGGCGCCCAGTGGATCCGGGCTGCCTGCCAGATGGGCGCGGGTTGCGGCGACGATCTCCGGATCGCTGTCCGGCGACGAGAGCATCTCCTCCAGCCAGTCGGACTGTCTGGCGAGGTCCTTCGCCGCCACCTGTCCGGCGTCCGGGTCCGGGTCCGGCACGCTCTGCGGGAAACCGCCGCGCCGGGGGTGCACGAGCCGCCGCCAGGACGGCGGCACCTCGAAGGTCTCCTCGTCCGGGAACACCACCGTCCCGTCGGAAACCCCGGGGGACACGGTCCCGGACACCTCCTCGCCCCGCACCGAACCGTCGCTCCCTTCCGGCAAGCTCTGCACAGCCCCTCCTCGGCCCACTCCAAGCAGCGTGATCCCTCGATCAGCTGTTGTCACAGTAAGCGGACCCACTGACAACGCCCGCGTCACCGACGACGTCGTGGGCGGCCGGCTGCGCAGACCTCAGCGCCCAAGTGACGTGCGGTGGTGGAGTGATGTGCGGTGGTGGTAGGAACGGGCAGCGATGTACAGGCCGATGCCCCACACCAGGAACTGCGGGATTCCGTAGACGACGGTCCACGGGCTGAAAATGCCCTCCTCGTCGAAGGTTCTGACCAGCTGCACGGCGGCCCAGACCGTGTACAGGAGGAGGAAGACCGATACGCCGTGAGCCGTGGCGGCCAGCGTCCGGCGCGGAACTCTTCGCCCGGCCAGGAACGGGGTCCAGCCCGGGAACACCAGTCCCCACGGCCGGACCAGACTCATCGCCAGGATGCCCGCCAGCAGGGCCATGCCGCTGAGCACGAGGAGGTACGGGCCGCCGCCGACCTCGTACCACTCCCGGAACGCCTGCTCGTCCGCCCAGAGGGGAATGCCCAGCGCCCAGATCGCGTGGAGCGGGATGAACCCGACGGTCGCGGAGAGCGCCGAGGCACGAGCGGCTCGGACGGCCCGTCGGGGCGGAGGCGGAACCTCGGCAACTGCGTCTTCCGGACGGGGGACGGTGAATTCCGGCATGGCCTGGTTCTCCTGACGCGAGGGGGGTGAACAGGAGAAACGGTTCCACGCACCGCGTTCCAGGACATCGGACCCGGGATCGATGATCACTCGTCCTCCGAGACGGTCGAGGCACCGGGTCGCTCCCCCGAGCGGGGGAGCCGGTCCCATCCCCGTCCGCCGCTCGTCCGCCCGGCAGATCACGCCGATGTCGCCTCACGGCGTCCCGGTCATGGTTCCGGGAGTGATCCGCCGGACGGTTCCCGGGCGTCCAGCACGTACCACTGCCTGGCCGATGCGCCACGCAGGTACAGGTGCCGACCACGTCCCACGGGCCGCGCGTACCGCTTGAGCGGTGCCCCGTTGGGGAGGACGAGACAGGCTTCCTCGACCGGCAGGGCCTCGCTCTCCGTCAGGCGGCAGAGGTGCAGGCGGTCCGGTTGCCGGTCACCCCCCAGCATCGTGAGGTGCTCTCCGTGCACGGCCAGACCCGCGGGAGCGACCACGGGGGTCCGCCGCAGCCGGACCTCACCGTCGGTTCGGGCCTCGACCAGCGGAAAGGTCGGG
Source organism: Streptomyces sp. NPDC006435 (assembly GCF_040612315.1). Classification (NCBI taxonomy): domain Bacteria; kingdom Bacillati; phylum Actinomycetota; class Actinomycetes; order Kitasatosporales; family Streptomycetaceae; genus Streptomyces; species Streptomyces sp. NPDC006435. The sequence continues at coordinate 18,324 of NZ_JBEXPY010000078.1, read as the reverse complement.
TAGTAGTCGGCCCACGCCACCCCGTTGTCGACGTTGAGGGCGTAGACCGTGTCGATGTGTTCGACGCCCTCCGGAGGCCTGTATCCCCATCGGTGGTTGCCGCCGCTGTCCCAACGCACCAGGCCTGCGGCGCTGATCGGGTCGGTGTAGACGCCCTCGTCGAAGTAGGCGCTCCACATGTGATGCCGCCGGTCCGCCATCAGGTACTCGACCGCATGCCCCATCGCGAAGCTGCGGCGGCGTCGCCCGTCCGTACCGTGGATCTGCGCGTTCCGGTCCCCCGCGGCACCGTATCCCTGCACGACGAACCGGCCGTTGGGCAGCGCGTCGAGATGGGTCACCCGCAAGTTCAGTTCGCGCAGGGGCTGTTCGCGGACCGCGCCGCCGTTGTCGACGACCAGGAGCGCGTCGTACGGAAAGCCTCGGGGCCGGGCACGGGGCCTGCCGTACGAGCTCGGGTGGAGTTCCGCATCGGGGCAGATCAACCAGAGGGTCCGGTCCCAGGCGTCCACGGTGGTCGCCAGAACCTTCCGGTGGTCGTACTGCCGGGGCAACAGTGCGTGGGAACGCAGTGTCACCTTCCTCAAGAAATCACCTCACGGGCGAACGAACACGACTCGCCCATGATCGCATCCCGCGGCATTTCCGCGCGGTGCGGTCAGGAGTCAGGAGCATGCCGGATGATGGGGAGGTGCAGCTCCCCCACGTCCACCGCGTCACCGCCCACGATCCCGCCGACCGTGACGAGCACAGGCATTGCACCGGCACCGAGGACACCGTCAGCGATCACGGCGAGGTCGAGGCGGCCCGCCTCCGGGCCGTCGAGGCGTTCGCCCGGGACACGGGCGTCGACCACCTGATCGTGCGTGAGCCGCAGGTCCCCTCCCTCGCGCACTTCGGCGCGGAACCTCCGGTGGACGGTTTCGGACTCGACGGGCTCTTCCCTGCCGGGCCGGCTGCTGATCCGGCTGGTTCTGCCGGTCCGGTCGGTCCTGCCGGTTCTCACGACGGTTTTCACGGCGGTTTTCACGACGGTGCGGAGGTGTCGCTCGAAGTCGGGCTGGAGCTGGTGCGTGCCATGCTGCGCGACAACGGGGCCTGGTGCCGGCTGGAGGTGGAAGGCGCGTTCGCGGTCCATGTGGGGTGGGACCAGTACCTCTGCATCGGCAGTTTCCGGCCCTGCGAGGAGGCACTGGCCCGAACCCGTGCGCTGGGGCTGTTCCCGGAACGTCTGGACTCCTCCCCGTACGAAATGGAAACCGATGACACGGAGGTCCAGCGGCCCGGCGACGACGAGTTCTGGGCCGTGCTGCACCGGTCGGTCGACGCCTGCCGCGCCGGGCTCCTGGAGGAGATGTACGTCGAGGGCGCATCGCGGTGGCACCGTCTCACCCGCGACACCGTCGACACGGTTCGCACCGGGCTGGCTCCCCGCGCCCGGCTGGCCGTGTGGCCGGGCCTGTCCTGCGACGTCGACGCGGTCATCGGTTCGCTCCCCGCCGAGGGCCTCGTCGAGGGTGTCTGGCAGGACGAGGACGGCCGGATCCACAGCGCGGTCGCCGACGAGGAAGAGTTCCCGGAGCTGGCCGCCCGGATGTCCGGTGCCGAGGCCGCGGCGCTCCTGTCCGTGTACGCCGATGAACGCGTGCCGCTGTTCACCGCCGTCATGCCCGACGACGACGGAGTGGTACGGGCCCGCTGGCGGACCGATCCGACACCGGCCGACCGGAACTGGGCTCTCCTCAAGTCTCTTCGCCCTGGCGGGACCGTCACCGGCACGGTGACCCGGATCGCCGACTTCGGTGTCACCTTCGTGGACATCGGCGGCCTCGAAGCGATGATCAATGTTCCTGAGCTGTCGTGGCGTCCCGTCGCGCACCCCTCCGACATCGTCTCCGTCGGTCAGGAGGTCGACGCCGAGATCCTCGACGTCGACCCGGTCCGTGAACACGTGGCGCTGTCCCTCAAGGCCCTGCACGAGGACCCGATGCTGCTGCTGGCCGGGCAGATCGGCCGGACCGTCGTCGGCCGCGTCACCAAGCTCGTACCGTTCGGTGTCTTCGTGCGCGTCGAGGAGTCGGAGAACGGTTTCGAGGGGCTGGTGCACGACTCCGAACTGGCCGACGAGCACCTGGAGACCTCCCGGTCCGGCATCCGGGTCGGTGACCCCATGCCGGTCAGGATCCTCGACGTCGACCCGGTCCGGCGTCGGATCGCCCTCTCGCACCGGCAGGCCGTCCCGGGGTCCTGACCCTGCTCCGGGCCGTACCGGCGAGCAGGCAATCGGGCGACCGGGGTTCCGGTCCCCGAGCTCATCCTCGACCGGGCCGGGCCGGGCCGGGCCGCCTCGCCCGGCGTCCCGTGCGCAGCGGTGGCCGGGCTGTCGGACCCCGCGCCTAATGTGTCACGGAGACCGATCAAGGAGCTGAGCAGTGCGGATAGAGCGTCATCAGGTGGACGGGGCCGTCGTGTCGGCGGCATGCGCGGACTTCACGAACCGCATCGGGGGTCGGGTGCGGTCCATGTCGAGGGCCGACCGGATGACCACCGTCGAATGGCAGTTGATCGCCGACGAGTTCCTCGACTACCTGGGCGCCCTCTCCATGGAGACGCCCGACCTCGGCACCCCGGAGGCCCGGGCCGCCCTGAAGGACGCCGCCGAGGCCGCGGCGGGCGCCGTCTCCTACGCCGCGTACCACCCGCACTGCGGCTTCCAGGTCTTCCTGAACTACGTGAACTTCGGCATGAGCTACGACCCGGGTGACGACGCCCCCGCGGAGGAGGTCACGCCCCGGGAGTGGATCGACGCGCTCTGCCTGACGGTCCTCACCGGCAGGGCCGGGTGGCACGGCGAGGCCTTCCACTTCGCCCGGACGAAGTTCGCCGAGCGGGCAGGGGGAACACCCGCCGGCGAGCTGGCCACGGGACTGACGGCCGTGGTCCTGGACGACGCCGGCAACGATGAGTACCCGCCGAGCGCACAGGCCGTGCTCGCCGCCGTGGACGCGGCCCTGGACCGCGTCCGCGTCCACGCCCGGGAGACCGGCGAGCCCCTCCAGGACCGGCCGGACAGCGCGGCGCTGCGCGCACTGCGTGCCCTGGCGGCCGAGGAGCGGGATGCCTTCGACGCCGCGCTGACCGACCTCCTGGTCGGGCACAGTGCCCTGCACGGCCCCTCGTCCTCCCCGAGCACGCTCGTCCCGCTGGTCCCCATCGCCCTCGCCGCACTCGCGTACCGGACACTGGGATGGGCCCCCCTCCGTCCGCACCGGGTACCTCCCGCACGCGCTGGTCACCGGCTTCGAGACCAAGGGCCCCCGGGTCGCGGGGTTCGGCCGGGACCGGCGGCCGGACGCGGTCGCCGCGCTCGCCGCGGGCCCGCTGGTGGTGGAGCGGCCGGACTTCGAGTGGTCGGTGTCCCCGCAGCTGGAGGCCATGTACGAGAAGCACGTCCAGGAGGCGTTCACCGCCGTCGACGGAGAACCCCTCGCCGTCTGGCGGCTCAGCAGCGTCATGGGCGACCAGGCGCGCCTCTTCAAGTGGCGCACGGGAGCCCCCGACGCCGGCACGGACGCCCTGCTCGCGAACCTCCGGCTGGCCTCCCGGGCGGGGGCGGCCCTGTTCCGCATCGCCCTCGCGGAGCCGGGCACCGAGGCCGAGGTGACCGTCGCCGGCCGCGCACTGCGCTACCGGGCCCGGCGCGACGAGGAGACCGGCGCCGGCAGCTGGCAGGCGGCCGTCTCCCTCGCCCTCATCACCGGCGCACGCGAGGACCTCGCCCCGCTGGTCCTCACCGGTCCTGCCTTCTCGCTCCCGGACAAGGGTGCCTTCGACGCGTACCGCGAGGCCCTCCACACCTACCTGAAGGGCACCGACCCCGAACAGGCCGTGCAACGGGCGCTGCAACAGGCCGAGCAGTCCAAGGACTGGGGCTTCCCCATGCCGCCGGTCGTGCTGCTGTCGCAGCTCGTGGAGGGCGACGAGGAGAGCTTCAACCTGGCCCTCGCCGACGCGCTCGAGGCCCACCGCGACCACTACCGGGTCGCCGACCGCGCCGACGCCCCGGACGCCGCCGTCGACCTCGACATCCTCGCCCTCGCCTGTCACGCCCGCCGCCGCGGCTGGGCCGTCCGCGTCGAGTCCCCCTACCTCCCGCAGGTCGTCCTGGAGGCCGCCGAACCCTTCTAGGGAGTACACCGAAGCATCGGGAGCCCGGCCTCCCGGACCGCGGGCACCTGCGGCGGTCCGGTGGGGAACGTTCAGCCGGCCGCGCCCTCGTGGACGGGAGCGTGCGCGGCATCCTGTGCACGGCCGCGGGCCAGTGGTGCGAGGCCGGCCATGAGGGCCACGGCCGCGAGCGGGATCAGGTCGAGATCGACCGCGATCAGGGCGAAGGCCACGAACACGAGCGCCGGGCTCCACACGGGCAGCCGCCTGGGCCGTGCGGCCGCCATCATGATCAGCAGGGCGAGCATTCCGAGCTGGAAGGCCATCGGCCCCACGAGTTCGAGAGGGTCGGGCAGCGGGGCCGACTCGGCGAGGCCGGGGAACAGATCGCCGAGGATCACCCAGACGAAACAGCCCGCACCGAACACCCCGGCCACCGCGGCGGCACCGGCAGCGGTTCTCATCCGGGTGGTGGTCGCGGGAACGAGGCCGCGCAGCATCACGACGAAAGCGCCGAACAGGAGGAAGGCGGCGAGGAAGAACGCATGGCCGATGTTCCAGGCCACTCCCGGGCCGTGGTCGCCGTCCATTCCATCGATCAGTCGGAGCACTCCGTACGACAGCAGCAGGAGGGGAATGAGGAAGCAGAGCAGTCGAGTTGTGCGTGTTGTCGATGTCATGCTCATACCGTCGCTGCCCGGCATACGTACGGGCATCCGGGCGATACCCCGGGTGCACCCGGAGACCCACCGTAGGGGGCGACCGGCTCCACGGCCGGGTTTCCTCGGGGGTCCGGGCGTTCACCAGCCGGTTCTCAAAGGGAGCGGTGGATCCCCTCGGGGTCGTCGTGGGCCGCTGCCGCATACTCCTCGAAGCCCAGGTTGCCGATGCTCAGGTTGGCGTAGACATCGTGGACCCCTGCGGGGATGGTGCGGAACTCGCGGCCGAACTCGGTCAGTTGCCCGTAGTCCTCGTCGTCCTCGCAGTCCTCCCGCGTCAGTGTGGTGACCGCCAGCAGCGCGTGGTTTCCGGCCTGCATGGTTGTCCGGTCGGCGAGGAAGACGACGGACAGGTCCTCGTCGGTGCGGACCGCGGCCAGCACTTCGTCAACGGTCGCCTCCGCCCAGGCCGGATCGTCGACGAAGTGGACGTGCGCCTCGTACTGCCCGCCTCCCCAGGGTTCCGTCAGCGCCGCCACCACGTCGTGCCACGCCCGGTCGTCGTGGTGGTCGGTCCTGATGACCAGGGCATCGAACTCACCGCGGCCGACGACGGCGGGCAACTCTCTCATGGCTTCTTCTTCTCCTCGGTGACGATCGATGAGCCGTGTCCCGACTGTCTCACGGGCCACTGTCACACCCCATCGGGGCGGGCGACGGCGGAGCCCGGTCGGCCGGCCCGTCCCCTTCCGGCGCTCGCGGTCGTTGGAGAACCGTGAGCAGCAGAGCGAGACGCCTTTCCCCGGCCGTTGCGTCCAAGGGGGCCCGTCGGCACGGATCGTCTGCGGGCATCCTCCTGGAGAACGGACAACGATGAACCCGAACCACCTTCCCGAACTCGGCCGGGCGCTGCGCGTTCTCGGTGAGCACGGGGACGGCATCACCCGCAGCACCCCCGTCGAGAAGCTCCACGAGATCCGGACCGACCTGCAGAAGGCCTTCGCGCTCCTGGAGGCGACCACGGGGCCGAAGCCGCACACCAGGTGCCGGGAGCACCCGTACGGTGCCGTGGACGAGGAAGCACCGGACCTGTGCCTGCTCTGCCACACCCGCCGCCGCCGCGGTGAGCAGGCCCAAAAACGAGCCGTCGGCTGGTCACGGCCCACTCGGTAGCGGTCGGCACGGTCTGCGGCAGGGGCGGGGCCGGCCCGGTCTGCACGGCCGAGGAGAGCCGGGTCATGCTCTTTCCCCGCGATGCGTGGTGGACCGCGCTCTTTCAGGCGTCTCCTGCGCGCCTGGACGCCTGCTGCGATGTCACCACGCCGTCCGAGTGGCCGGGCCCGGCGGAAGCCACCACGGTCGACCAGGACCTCGATGCGTGCCGGACACGGGCGGCGGGTGCCGTCCTCGTCGACGACGAGGACGAGTTCGCCCTCCACCGGGTCCGGTACGGGTATCCACCGGACGTGGTGGAACAGGCCGCCGCGGCGGCCGACTGGCTCACGGCAGCGTTGCGGGACGGCGCGGAGCCGTTCCGCGGCCGGTTCCTCACCTGGCTGGACGTGGTTGCCCAGTGGCACTCGGGTCCGGGCGGCGGGTGCGCGTAGCCGGGGTGGCGCTCCGGTCGACGGCGTGGTGATGCCGTGGACCGGAGCTGCGGGAAAGGTGCCCCGAGACGCCTGTTGCCGTGTCGGGGCCGGATGTCACGCGGTCTGCGCCGGCGGGGCGACGGCCATGTTCTGGCCTGCCACGATGCGCCAGCCGTCCGTCTGTTCGGCGATCACGTAGAGCGTCGCGCCCCACGGGCCGTCGACGGGTTCGCCCGTGCTGTCGGTGGGGGTCTGCACCACGTTCACCGCGATCACACCGGGGGCTATCGCCAGCATCTTGGCCACGTCGTACCGGGCGAAGGAATCGCGCAGGAAGCTCTTCAGCGCCGGAGCGCTGAACTCGACGATCGCCGTCCTGCCGTCAAGACGCGTGCCCTTCGCGTTGGTCCAGGAGGCGCTCTCGGCGTACTGCCCGCCCAGTGCGACCGGGTCCTTCTCGTTGAAAGCCTTCTCCAAACCCTTCACCACACCGGTCACCGCTGCCCGGGTCTCCGGCGAGATCGTCCCCACTACAAGAATGTCGCTCGTCATGACGGTGCCCTTCTCCGTACCGAATCGCTCAAGTGGCGGCCGTGATCGCCGCCATCGCCCACCCCACGACATCAACCATGGTTGAGGTCAAGCCCGGCAAACAGCTTCACGGAGATCAGGGGCGTGGCGCGCATGCGGCCGTACGCGGCCGGGCGCCGTTCACCGCCCCCGGCAGGTCGATGACTTGTCCGTGCGAACATACGGACGACTCCCGATGGGCCGATGCGCCGTCGACCGGTCGGACAACGGACAACGGACGTTGATGATCGGGCATCGGTGATCGGGCATCGGACAGCGGCAGTCGAGCGAGAACAGGGCGGGAGTGCGGTGTGAGCGGGGCTGAGGGGCAGGACGGGTCGTCCGTACCCGACGAGGAGTGGGAGCGGTTCCTCCGTGAATCGGTGGCGGGTGTGCCCGGAGCTCCCGTGGAGCCGTCGGCGCGCGCCCGTGAGGTGGAGCGGCGGCTGCGGGAGCGGCCCGGGCAGCCGGAGGGCTGGCGCACGTACTCGCCGGCCCGGCCCCGGCGCAGGACGGGCTGGTACGTGGCCGGGCTGGTGGCGGTCGTGGCCCTCCTGGTCGTGTCGCTCTTCCCGCAGCAGGTCCTCGGCCGGTTCGGCGGCGACGACGGCGGGCCGGACGGGGCACCGTTGGCCGCCGAGTCGGAGACCCCGCGGGAGGCTCCCGGCGCCGAGCGGGATCTTCCCCCCACCCTCGACGAGCCCTTCCGGGGTTCGCCCGCCGCCCGCTGGGCCGATGGAGCCGCGGGGATCACGCTGCCTCCGGCCAGGGCGACCGGCTGGATGGACGCCGCCCGGGTCGAGCGGGCGCTGCGGCAGAGCCGGGACTTCCTGGCAGCCGCGGGGCTCGACCCCGGTGTGCTGCGCGGCGAGCGGCCCACGAAGGCGATCGCGCTGCTGAACCCGCATCAGAAGGACGTCCAGGAGTACCTCCGTACCGCCCTGTCGTCGAAGAAGCCCACGCCCAGGACCGATCCGCTGCTGCTGTTCAGCCGCTTCCGGCCGGAGCAGTCCCGGCTGGTCGGTGACGTGGTCAGGACCCGCGGCCGGCTCACGTACCGGGAGGGGGAGAAGGGGGCGGTCGAGGTGACGGCGGACGTCACCTTCGTGTACCCGGTCACCCCGGCGGGCGACGGCGGGCGGGACTCCGAGGTCGTCCGTACGATCGTGCGGCGCGAGGTGGTGATGAGCTGGGACGACCCGGCCAGGATCATCATCGAACCGGGCACGATGTCCCTCGTCTCGTACGCGCTCGACATGGTCAACGGCGGTTGCTCCACCCCGACCGGATACTTCGTGCCGCCCTTCGGCACGGCCGACGAGCAACCCACCGACGAGGACCGCCCGGTCGATCCGTACGACCGCAGCGAGCCGATCGACACGGGCGACGGCATGGCGGCCACGGGCAGCAACTGCGCGACCGCCACCCGCTCCTGAGAGCCGGCCGACGGCCGGGCACCGGGCCCGGCCGTCGGCCGGTCGGCGTCAGCCGGTCATGCCGCCGGCGAAGGGCTTCGTCTGCCACTGGTCGACGGCGGGCTTGAGGTACCCCATCAGGTCGGGCAGTTGCGGGGCCAGTGTGAGGGTGGCGATGATCCGCAGCATGCCCAGGGTGTTGGCGAAGCCGAGCACCTCCTCGTCGAGCCGCCTGGTGCCGTTGCGCTGCGCGCCGCGGTCGTAGGCGGCTTCGTGCTCGGGCCCCAGCGCGGCCAGGTCCCACTCGACGGGCCCCAGCGTGACCAGTTCGAAGTCGGCGTAGAGGTCGCCGTCCACCCCGGAGAAGATGTTCGCGGACGGGCAGTCGCCGTGCACGGGCTGGAGGCCGATGCCCGGGAACCGAGCCTCGAATGCCTCGCGTGAACGCACGAGGGGCTCCATGACCTGCCATTCGCGGCGGGCACGGTCCAGTTCGGCCGCCCCGATCAGGTCGGGGTGCCGGTCGAGCCGGTCGAGGCTGTCCGCGACGAACTGCGGCTCGGCCGTGGACAGGAACTCCAGGCGGCCCGGATAGGCGCGCAGTGCCGCGTGCAGGTCGGCGACGCTCTCGGAGTTCGCCACGTAGTCGGGTTCCTTGTCCCGGGTCTCCTCGACGAACGGCCAGAACGTCATCGAGAACCCGTCGCGCCGCACGGGTTCCCGCGGCACGAGCGGGCTGGGAGCGATCACCGGGACTCCCCGGCCGTCGAGCCAGCTCGTCACGTCCAGCTCGTCCTGCTGGCGGCGCGCGAGGGCGGCCGGGTCGTCGGGCAGGACGGTGGGGATCCGGGCCACGACCGGCGAGGGCGCCAGGTGGACGACGACGGAGAAGACGTCGTGGAGCACCGTGGGGTCGGTGACGGTCAGGCCGAGCCCGCGCCCGGCCGCGACGGCGGCCCCGACGGCGGCGGAGGTGCGGTCGGCGAGCTGTTGCGGCGTCAGGAAGGCGGTCGGGGTGGTCATGGATGCCTCGTTTCGGTGGATTCCCGGGAAGCGGGAGGGGAGGGCGGCGACGGAACGGGCCCGGCGGGGTCAGTGCCTGCGGCCGGCGCGCAGCTCCAGCCGCTCCCCCTCGAAGCGTGCGCGGAAGCCCCGGTCGTGCGAGACCACGACCACCGCCCCCGGGTACTCGGCGAGCGCGGTCCGAAGGTCCTCGACCAGGTCGAGCGCGATGTGGTTGGTCGGCTCGTCGAGGACGAGGAGATCCGCGGGCCGGGTCACCAGGATCGCGATCTGCAGCCGTCGTTGTTGTCCCGCGGACAGGTCCGCGACCGGGACGCGCAGGTCCTCCTCCCGGAACAGGCCGAGGGCCAGGAGCTGTTCGGCATGCTCGTCCGGCGGTCCGGGCCGCCCGGCGGCGAACGCGGCGAGCAGCGGGAGCCGGGTGGAACGCGCGGGCAGTTCCTGCGCGAGGTAGCCGATCCGGGCGGGGCGGTGGGCGGTGCCCGCGTCCGGCTCCAGGTCGCCCGCCAGGACACGCAGCAGCGTCGTCTTGCCCGCGCCGTTCTCGCCCGTGACCAGCAGCCGCTGTCCGGGGGTGATCGTCAGGAGCCCGTCCAGGCACAGGCGTTCACCGACCCGTACGCCGTCGAGCTCGGCGAGGGGGCCTCGGGCCGGGCCGTCGTCCGCCGCCACCGCCGACAGCGCCGTCGTGAACCGGAGCGGTGCCGGCGGTTCCGCCACCGGATGGCGTCGCAACCGGTCCAGGCTCTCCCGGGCGGAGCGCACCTGCCCGCCGAGCTTCGCCTCGCTGGACCGGCGGTGCTTGCCGAAGCCCTGCTTCGGGTCGCGGCCGGTGGTGGCGAGCCGCCTTCCCGCGGCCTCGAGCAGTTCCTCCGTGCGGGCGACCTCCTCGACCCAGTCCGCGTACCGCTGCTCCGCTCCCCGCCGGGCGGCGGCCTTCGCGGCGCGGTAGCCGGTCCAGCCGTCGCCGTACCGGCGCACGGTGCGCTCGTCCCGGTCGACCTCGATGATCGTGGTGGCGACGCGCTCCAGGAAGCCGCGGTCGTGGGTGACCGCGACGACGGTGCCGCGGTGTGCGCGCAGGTGCTTCTCCAGCCAGTGCACGGCCGACGCGTCGAGGTGGTTCGTCGGCTCGTCCAGGAGCAGCAGTTCGGGAGCGGCGGCCAGGACACAGGCGAGCGCGAGCCGGGACTGCTCGCCGCCGGACAGCGAGCCGAGCGGGCGGTCACGGGTGATCCGGGCGAGTCCGAGCCCGTGCGTCGCGGCGTCCACCCGGGCGTCCGCCCCGTATCCGCCGCGTTCCTCGTACGCGGTCAACAGCTCTCCGTACGCGGCGAGTTCCTCGTCCGACGCGTCCGCGAGGGACTCCTCCGCCGTACGGAGTCCCCGCTCCATGTCGCGCAGTTCGGTCAGGGCGAGGTCGACGACGTCCTGCACGGTGCGGGCCGCGTCGAGGTCGAGGGTCTGGGCGAGGTGGCCGATGCCGCCGGGGAAGCCGACGGTGATCTCGCCGGAGTCCGGCGTCTCGGCCGCGGCGAGCAGCCTCAGCAGGGTGGACTTGCCGGAACCGTTCTCGCCGACGACGGCGGCCTTCTCGCCCGGCCGGACGGTGAAGGAGATCTGGTCGAGGACGGTCCGGGTGCCGTAGGACTTGGTGACGTCCTTGACGGACAGCTGCGCCACGGCAGCGGGGGCGGTGGGCAGGGTGGTGGTACGGGCGCGGTCGCGCATATGACTTTCCCCGGGCATGCGAAGGGTCTACGGGCAGCAGAAACGGCGGCATCGGCCGTGCCCGGACTCAGACGAAGAAGAAGAGGAAAGCCATACGCCCACCCTAACAAGACGAACCGTCTCGCCTCAATCCGTTTTCGCACACGGGGCGGGACCCGGCCCCGAACGGCGGCAAGGCCGTACGGGGCCGGGCTCCACCACTCGCCCCGGCCCCGTACGGCCCCTCGCGGATCACGGCCCGACACCGTCCGGCACGGCCCGGCCGGAGAGCGCCCCCGCGGCGCCCCCTGTCGTCACCCGCGCGCGCCCAGTACGTCGAGGTAGTGCTGGTTGTACATCACGCCCAGGACGTTCCCGAAGGGGTCGATCACGGAGGCGGTGACGAACCCCGCTCCGCGTTCCGTGAGCGGTTCGTACTCCTTCGCCCCCAGGGACAGCAGCCTCTCCAGGGCCGCGCCCGCGTCGTCGACGTGCCAGTACACAACGGCACCGCCCGGCGCGGTCCCCGAGCCCGCGGGCGCGTAGCGCCTGTCGATCAGCCCCAGCTCGTGCCGGTAGTCACCGAGGCGGAACTCGGCGTACCCCGGCCGCTCGAAGTACGGCTCCGCACCCAGCAGTTCCGCGTACCAGTTCTTCGCCGCCGTCAGATCGTCGGCCCAGAAACTGACGGTGGTGAGTCCTCGCAGCATGGGTGCCCCCTTCTTTCCCGCCGCGGATACCGCATCCCGGCTGATGCCATGAGAGTAGACGTCCATTAGGTCAGTTCCTGTCCGGATGGAGGACGGGGCCTCGCGAGGAAGGGACGCCTTCCGGCACGGGGCGAAGGCGCCTCCCCGTTCGAGCGCCGATGCGAACGACGCGCCGAACCGCCCCGGAACGGGTCACCCGCGCCCCGGTGCCCTCCCCCGCACTCCCCGGCCCTGCCAGACTGACCCCCGGCCCCGTCCGGCACCCCTGTCGGCGGGAGCGCCCCCGGGAGGCCACCATGACGTGCGGAAACTGCGGCGCAGCAGCCACCCAGGGCCCCGACGGGTCCTGGACCTGCAGCAACCAATGCGGCTGGTCGTCCACCGCGCCCGGACCCGCCATGACCCCGGAGATCACCACCACCAGATGCCGCGGCTGCGACGCCGAGATCCACGGCCTCAACGGCCGGTACGCATGCGGGCTCTGCGGATGGTCCAATCACTGGGACGAGGGACACCAACCACTCCCCACCTGCGGCGACACCCCCGGGAGTACCTCCGGCAACGCCTCCGGGGGCACCAACGCCCTGCGCTAGTGCCGGGAGGGGCACTGGCGGAGGGTGCCGGTACCTTCGGGGCACGCGGTCGGCCCGATGCGACCGGGACGACCGTCCCGGTGGTGCGGGAGGAACGGAACAGCCGCGGGGAGCGGGAGAGCGACTCATGGTGCAGCAGGACCGGAAGCGGGCCGTCGTGCGCCGCGCCGACCGTCCCGGCGATCTGGGGTGGATGGTGATGGCCCACGGCGAGGTCTACCACCGGCAGTTCGGCTGGAACACCGACTTCGAGGTCCTGGTCGCCGGGATCGTCGCCGACTACGGCGCCGGGCACGACCCGGCCCGTGAGGCCGCCTGGATCGCCGAGGTCGACGGCCGGCGCGTGGGCTGCGTCCTCCTCGTCGCCGGCGACCGGCCGGAGGTGGCCAAGCTGCGGATCCTTCTCGTCACCCCGGAGGGCAGGGGGCTCCGCCTCGGGACGCGCCTGGTCGCGGAGTGCCTGGACTTCGCCCGTGGGGCGGGCTACGAGCAGGTGACGCTGTGGACCAACGACGTGCTGGTGGCGGCGCGCAGGATCTACCAGGGCTTCGGCTTCGTCCTCGCCGACGAGGAACGCCACCACAGCTTCGGCCACCATCTCGTCGGCCAGAACTGGGTCCTCGACCTGCGCGCCGGCACGGCGGACGGCGACGGCTGACCGCACGACGAGGTGGTGACGGACGCCTCCGCCACCCGGCGATCCTGCTCACCGACGTGCCCGACCCCGACCACACCGCCCACGCCCTGCTCGCCCCGCCGGCCGCCGACCACGTCGCCGCGCTCCTGCCGGAGCCCGGCGAACAACGGATGCGCGACGGGCTGCTCCGTCCCGCCCGCTCCGCGATGTGACCGTCCGGACACCACGACGCGCATGTGTCCCGCCCTTCCGGGAAGGGCGGGACACATGCGCGTCCGGGGCTTCGGGCCCCGCGTTCTCCCGGTGGGACCGGGCCGGGGTACGGAGCCCTCGGCGGAACCCGACCGGGCCCGAGGCTCCCGGTGGTACCGGACCGGGCCCCGGGGCCCTCAGTGGAACCAGACCAGGACCGGGACGCGGATCTCCTTGGCGTCCCTCATGATCATGTATTCGATGATGACCGGCTCGCCCGGGATCTCGAGGGAGTACCGGATCTCGATGTCGTCCAGCGCGTCTCCGGGTGGCCGCCTGCCGAGATCGACCGCGCCGCCGACCTCGATGGCCAGGGCCCGCAGGAAGTTCGCCGTCTTCCGGCGGAGGTCGACGGGCATGTCGAGCACGGTTTGTGCCGGGATCTCCTCCGTCCAGACGGACCAGCTCACCGGGCCCCGTCCACGAACAGCTCGTCGACGGACACCAGGGAGTGGCCGGCCTCGGCGTTGGCCCGGCTACGGGCGGCCGCGGGGGCGCGGTGCAACATCGCCACCTTCCACCAACGGCGCATCGTGGCCGGTACGTCGCTCTCCTCGGCGGCCAGGACCTCGGTGTAGAAGCGGGCGCGCTCGGCACCGCTCAACGCGTCACCGATCGCGTTGATGGTGTGCGGGACACCGGTGACCCTGGGGTCCGCGGGGTGCTCGGGCTGAGCCGTCACAGATCTCTCCTTCGTTCTGCTGCCCCAAGTCTGCTACGTCGGGGCCCGGCCGGGAACCGGCCCGGTGCGGTCGGTCAGGACAGGATCTCGACGTACCCGTCGGTTCCGTGCACGCGGATGCGCTGCCCGTCCCGGATCAGCAGGGTGGCCCGCTCCACGCCCACGACGGCCGGCAGACCGTACTCCCGGGCGATCACCGCGCCATGGGTCATCAGGCCGCCCACCTCCGTCACCAGGCCCGCGATCCCGACGAACAGCGGCGACCAGCTGGGATCCGTGAAGGACGTGACCAGGATGTCGCCCGGTCCGAGATCTGCCTCCGACACGTCGAGGACGACACGGGCCCTTCCCTCGACGGTCCCGGCGGAGACCGGCAGACCGGCCAGGGCACCGGCCGGTACGTCGTCGCGCCGGTACGCCCCGCTGAGGGCCTCGCCGTCCGACGTGAGCACCCGGGGCGGGGTGAGCGCCCGGTACGACCGGAACTCCTCCTTGCGCCGCCGGACGATCCGGTCGTCCACCCGGTGCGAACCCGCGGCGTCGCGGAACTCCTGGAACGTGAGGTAGAAGACGTCCTCCTGCTCGGCGATCACACCGGCCCGCACCAGACGTCCGGCCTCCGCCAGCAGGGCCCGCTTGTAGACGAAGTAGCGGCTGACGATGCCGTACTTCGGGTACTCCCGGTACCCGATGAAGGTGCGGACCCGGTCGATCATCCGCTCGGTCTCCTCGGCCTTCCGGTCCCCGTCCGGCAGGGCCCGCAGGCGCGACAGCACGTCCCGCTCCTTCTCCCGCGCCTTCTGCCGCCCCTGCTCGAAGCGCCGTTCGGCGGCGCCCGGACCGAAGTTCCTGACGTTGTCGAGGATCAGGGGCACGAGCGTGTCGGGGCGTTCGCGCCAACGCGGCCTCGTGATGTCGATCTCGCCGACGCAGCGCATGCCGTACCGGTCGAGGTACGCCTCCACGGCGTCGCGCGCCTCGGGCCCGCCCGCGAGCTGCGCCAATCCGTCGAGGAAGCCCTCGCCCCGAACTCCCCGGGCGCTCCGAACACCCCGGGCGTCCTGAGCGTCCTGGGCGTCCCGGACGTCCTGGAGGAACGCCACCACCTCCGGCCACGGGCGGATCACGTCCGCCACGTCGAGCAGCGCCAGCCCCATCTCCGACGTGATGTTGTCGGGGGCGGACAGGGTGAGCGTGTCAGCCGCGTTCTTCTCGCCCAGCCATTCCCACAGCTTGTCGTTGAGCCACCAGGTGGCCTCCATCCCCGCCATGATGGCCTGCATGCTCAGTGGGTCGCCGAGTACCCGCTTGTGCTCCTCGAACGCCTCGGTCAGGAAGTCGAACAGCTCCGGTCCCGTCTTCGTCCGGATGTCGCGCTCCAGGGCCGCGACGGACGCCCGGCTGCGCTCGATCAGTTCGGTGACGACGGCCGGATCGGTCCGGATCGGGGCGGGCGCGCCGTCGCCCGGCGGCCTGCCGGGCTCCGGGTCCGGGTCCGGGTCCGGGTCCGGGTCCGGGTCCGGGTCCGGGTCAGGGTCAGGGTCAGGGAGTGACGGGACGAAGTCGTCGCGGTCGAGGACGGTCTCCAGGGCGTCCCTGACCAGCGGATCTCCCTTCCCCAGCATGTCCAGGAGCCCGGCGCGGCTCGCGGGCGAGGCCAGGCGCCCGGTGACGTCGACGAACAGCCTTCCGCCGGCCTCGTGCATCGGCACCATGGCCGTCGCCCGCCACATGGAGAGGCCCAGGGGCTTCATGGCGTCGGTCATCATCTGCTGGTGACCGACGGAGACGTAGACGTGTTTCTCCTGGTCGTCGTGCTCGGGTACGGGGAACAGCGTCGTGATCGGCCGGCTCTGGACGATCCGGAAACCGTCGTCGGCCAGGCACCACTCGATGTCCTGCGGGCGGCCGAAGTGCGCCTCGATCCGCCGTCCCGCCCGTACGAGCCGCACGACCTGTTCGTCCGTCAGCGCGGGCCGTTCCTGCTGTCGCGGGTCGATCTCCACCTCCCGCGTGCCGCCGGTCGGCAGGGCCCGAACCGCGCGCTGTTTGGCGGCGATCGTCCTGGTGACGACTTCGCCGTCCCGCACCGTGAAGACGTCCGGGTTCACCAGGCCGGAGACCAGGGCCTCGCCGAGACCGAAGCCGGCGTCCACGGTGGCGGTCCTCCGGTCGCCCGTGACGGGGTCGGCCGTGAACAGGATGCCGGAGGCGTGCGGGAAGACCATCCGCTGCACGACCACGGCCATGTGGACCGTACGGTGGTCGATGCCGTTGCGCCGACGGTAGGTCACGGCCCGCTCGGTGAACAGCGAGGCCCAGCACCGGCTGACGTGCCGAAGGATCTCCGCCGGTCCCACGACGTTCAGGTACGTGTCCTGCTGGCCGGCGAAGGAGGCCGTCGGCAGGTCCTCCGCCGTGGCGCTGGACCGCACGGCGTAGGCGGCCCGGTCGCCGTGCCGGGCGAGCGCGCGGGTGATCGCCGACGCGAGGCCCTCCGGTACGGCGGTCTCCTCGACGGCCCGGCGGATCTCCGCGCTGAGCACGCGAGTTCCCTCCCGGTCGTCCGGGTCCAGGCGCGCCAGCCGATCGAGCAGGTCGTCGACCGACGGCGTCCTCGCCATGATCAGCCGGAAGGCGTCCGTCGTCACGCAGAAGCCGTCCGGCACGTCGATGCCCTCGATCCGCGACAGCCCGCCCAGATGCGCGCCCTTGCCGCCGACGGCCTCGACCCCGGCCCCGTCGATCTCCTGAAGGTCCAGCACGTACTGCTCGGTCACCGCGACACCTCCGCCGGTCGGACGTCATCGTGTCCCTCGTACGTCGACAACAGCACACGCACGGTGTGTCCCTCATTTCCGCAGGTTGCAGGCTCGGCGGACGATTCTGCGGCACCACCGGGGCCTTGCCGCAAGCCCCCCGGTGCGCTATAAGTTGAGAAAGGCAAGGAGATCGATCTCCTTGCTCTTTCTTTTTTGCCGCCCGTACTCCGTCGCTTCGTCGTCGCCGTCGGCTCCCGTCCGCGGTCCGGGCCGGTCGTACACTTCGCCGGGTGATCGTGATGCAGCCCGTCCTGGAGACCCGCTCCCCCGACGGCTTCGACCTCTGGCCGGTCACCGAAACCGGGACCTCCGGCTTCCTGCCCCTCGGCGGCGGTCTCTCCCCCACCGAGGTCGGGACGGCGGTGATGTGCATCGCCGACTGCAACGACATCGACCCCGACGGCGACCGTCCGCCCCGTCCGGCCGACGCGCTCGGTTCGTTCCTGCACGGGCTGCTGACCTTCGACACCCTCTTCGCGGCCGGCGGACTGCGCGTCGTCGACGGCTCCACCGGCGTCGCCTTCCTCCCCGGCTGCTGCGACGGGCTGGAGGACTGGCGCGAGTGGCACCGGCTCGTCGACGAGGGCGGCAACGACAGCGGCGGCGTCCTGCTCGGTTTCGGCCACCCTCCCGTGTCACCGGTCGCGGAGCGCATCGGCGACGTCGTCCGGCTCACGGTCGACTCCGAGCGGAGCGACAGCCCGGTGATCGAGTCGTCCGTCGCCGGGATCCGCCGTCGGCTCGCCGGTGTCGAGCGCGATCTGGCCGACTTCCTCGTGCTGGCGGCCGACTGGTCCTCCGGGTGTCTGCCCGGTCACGCCGCTCCCGTCGTGGCCGCCCTCGCCCGCGTGCTCGACCTGCCCGCACCGCCCGTGCCACCCGTACGGACAAGGCCGTAGCGGGCCCGACGGGGTCGTCCGGGGTCGCCCTTCCGGGTACTTTTCGCAGTGACGCGGTGACTTGCAGTGAGGTCGCGGCGGGTGCCTGTCTGTAGGAGCCTGGGAAAGCACGCCTGTACTCGCAGACCAAGGAGAAATCCATGCGTACCCACAGGGCGTTCGCAGCTCTCGGCTCGGCTCTCGTCGTCGGCGTTCTGACACTCGCTCCGGCACTCGCCTCGCAGGCCTCGGCCGCCCCCAGACCCACGCAGGCGGTGGCCGCGCACGACGCCGTCACCGATTCCTACCGGGACGGCTACCGTCAGGGCTTCCGCAACGGATTCGCCGACGCGCGGGACGACTGCATCCGCAGTTCCGGTTCCGGGCAGCAGTTCCTGCAGAGGCAGAGTCAGGACAACCGTTGGGCCCGGGGTTACGCCGACGGCTACGGCGACGGCTACGACCGGGCCTTCGACCGGTTCTGCTGACATCCCCACCGGTTCCTGCCCCGGGGGACGGAAGCCCCCCGGGGCACGAAGGCCGTGGCCCGGGCCCCCGCCGCCCGCCCGGGCGCGCCCCGCGGGGGCCGGGCGCGGCGGGGCGCCGGGCCCGGGCCG
>NZ_JBEXPY010000077.1:0-25220 GCF_040612315.1 Streptomyces sp. NPDC006435 | reverse complement strand
CCCCTGCGTCACAAACCCTCTGCCCCTCCCCCCCCTCCTTCCTTTCTCCCCCCCCCCGCCGCCCCGGCGCCCGGGTTGAGGGGAAGAACAGGACACGGACCGCCCCCGCCGCTCTCCCGGCGGGGGCGGTCCGCCGTCCGCCCGGGGCCCGCCGCCCGCTCAGGCCTGTTGGAGTCCGGGCCTGCCCGCCTCGGTCACGAAGGAGGTCCGGGTCGAGATGGGCGCGCCGGGGGCGGTCACGTACGGCAGGACCCGGAAGTCGGCCCGGCAGGTCTCCCGGGTCAGCGCGCAACGCACGTAGCCCCGCTGGAAGTTGGTGAACTTTATGTGCTCGTTGGCGGCGAGCAGCCTGGCCCCCGAGGGGTCCAGGTCCATGCCGTCCTTGCTGGTGGAGATGGACGAGCCGACGAACTCCACGCCGAGCGTGGGCGATTCCGGGTCGTCGAAGTCCCGCTTGAGGTCGGCGGCGAGGTGCCGGTGCATGTCGCCGGTGAGTACCACCGGGTTGCTCACGCTGCGGTCGGTGATCTCCTTGAACAGCCTCTGGCGCGCGTCCACGTAGCCGTCCCAGAAGTCCATCACGAAGGTCTGGCCGGGGCCGGGGTCGGTGTCGACCTGGGTCACCGGGATCTGCTGGGAGATCATGTTCCAGGTCGCGTCGGAGCGGCCGAGGCCGCGGTACAGCCACTGCTCCTGCTCCGGGCCGAGGATGGTGCGGCCGGGGGTCAGCCGGTCGGTGCAGCCGCTCTTGGAGCCGTCGCCGCAGGGCTGGTCGTCGCGGAAGAGCCTGGTGTCGAGGATGTGGAAGGTGGCCATCCGCCCGTAGCGCAGGCTGCGGTACATCCGCGCCTGAAAGCCGTTCGGCCGGTTCGGCAGCCGCAGCGGCAGGTGCTCGTAGTACGCCTGGAAGGCCGCCGCCGCCCGCTCGCGGAAGACCGCGGGGTCCTGGTCGGGCTCGGTGTCCGCCTTGGACCTGTCGCGCGCCCAGTTGTCCTCGACCTCGTGGTCGTCCCAGACGACGGCGAACGGGTGGGCGCGGTGGGCGGCGATGAGGTCGGGGTCGAAGCGGTGCAGGGCGTGGCGGTTGCGGTACTGGGCGAGGTTCATCGGCTCGGGGCGCAGTTCGGCGGCGACGGGGACGTTGCGCACGCCGCCCATGGCGTCGATGGGGTTCTCGTAGATGTAGTCGCCCAGGTGCAGGACCAGGTCGACGTCCTCCTCGGCGAGGTGCCGGTAGGCGGTGTAGAAGCCCTCGAACCACGCCTGGCAGGAGACGAAGGCGAAGTCGAGCTCCTTGGGCCGGCTGTGCGGCGGGGGCGCGGTGCGGGTGCGTCCCACGGGGCTGTGCACGCCGCCGGCCCGGAAGCGGTAGTAGTAGTGCCTGCCCGGCTGCAGTCCGGAGACCTCGACGTGGACGGAGTGGGCGAGTTCGGGCACCGCGCGGGTGCGTCCCCGGCGCACGACGGAGCGGAAGCGTTCGTCGCGGGCGACCTCCCACTGCACGTCGACGGCGTACGGCGGCATGCCCCCGGCTCCGTCGGGGGCGAGGGGCTGGGGGGCGAGGCGGGTCCACAGCACGACTCCGTCCGGCCACGGGTCGCCGGACGCGACCCCGAGGGCGAACGGGTCCTCGTGGAAGGGCGTGTCGCCCCATGCCCTGCCCGCGGAGGCACCGGCCGCGGCCAGGGCCAGGCCGATCGTTCCGCCGAGCATCATCCGTCTGCCGAACGCTCCGGTACCACTTGACGCACTGTCCATCTGCATGAAACTCGTCCCTTCGTCGGGCGGAATTCCGTCCGGTACGAGCCGGGAGCGGCACGTGATTTCACGTCCGTCCATGTGGTAATCACAGGGTGAATATCACAGGGAATCACGTGCCACAAGACCACCCGCCGACGTCCGCAATACCGTTCACAGACGGTTAGTTGGGACAACATCACCCCTTTTCCGAGGTGAACGGGAGACACATCGGCAACACCCTTGACACCCCCCAGGGCGGCTCATAGTCTCCACGCCACAGAATTAACGTTAGATTTCACATCGGGAAATTCGGTGCGACGGAAGGACGTGCTCGTGTCCGGTTCCCCGGCAGTCGATCCGCCCGTCCCTTGGCCCTCCGAAGGGGCGGCGCACAGCCGTTCCGGAACCACGACGCTGCGACCCCACGCCCTGCGGTGCGAGCACCGCACCACCCCGCTGGGGATCGACGAGGCCGCGCCCCGGCTGTCCTGGCGGCTCGCGTCCGACCACCGGGGCGACGATCCCGTGGCCCACCGGGTCCGGGTCGCCGAACGCGTCGAGGATCTGGACGGGGACGGCCAACTCCTGTGGGACACCGGCCGGGTGGCCGACCCCGGCGCGACGGCCGTCCAGTACGCAGGGCCGGCCCTCCCACCTCTGACGCGCTGTCACTGGCGGGTGTCCGTGTGGCGGGCCGGGGCGGACGTCCCCGCCGAGGCCACGTCCTGGTTCGAGACGGCGTTCACCGGCGCCGCCCGGTGGCGGGCGTCGTGGATCGCCCACGAACCGGGCCCGGTCGATGTCATGGACGCGCCCACCGAGGGCGAGTTCGCCCTCGACGACCACGGGCTCGCCCCGTGCCCGATCCTGCGGCGCTCCTTCACCGCGGCGGCCGGCACCCGGGCCCGCCTGTACGTCAGCGCGCGGGGGCTGTACGAGGTGCGGCTCAACGGCGTGCGGGTCGGCGACGCCGAGCTGGCGCCCGGCTGGACGGACTACCGCCACCGCGTCCAGTACCAGACGTACGACGTGACCGGGATGCTGCGCGACGGGGAGAACGTGCTGGCGGCCACCCTCGCCGACGGCTGGTGGAGCGGGTTCGTCGGCTTCGAGCCGCGCCGGGCCGGGGCCCATTACGGCTCGTTCCCCCAGCTCCTGGCGGAACTCCGGATGGCCGGTGCGGACGGCTCCGACAGTTCGGTGGTCACCGACGGGACCTGGCGCACCGCCACCGGGGCCGTGCGGCACGCGGACCTGCTGATGGGCGAGTGCCACGACCTGCGCCACGCGCGCGACGGCTGGGAGCTGCCCGGTTTCGACGACTCCGACTGGTCCCCGGCCCTGGTCACGGAGACCGACCACCGGCTGCTCGTGGCATCCGTCGACGAGCCCGTGCGGGCGACGCGGGAGCTGCGCCCGTGCTCGGTCCGCCGGGTCTCGCCCGGCACCCATGTCGTCGACTTCGGCCAGAACATCGCCGGCCGGGTGCGGCTGAGGGCGGCCGGGCTCGCGGCCGGGGCCCGGATGACGATCCGTCACGCGGAGGTCCTGGACGGGTCCGGACAGCTGTACACGGCGAATCTGCGCACCGCCGCCGCGACCGACGTGCTCGTCGGGGACGGGCGCGGACCCGTCGTGTTCGAGCCGCGGTTCACGTACCACGGGTTCCGGTACGCCGGGATCAGCGGTCTGCCGGAGCTGTCCGAGGACGACGTCGTCGCCGTCGCGCTGCACAGCGACACCCCGTGGGCCGGGGAGTTCGACTGCTCGGACGCCGAGCTGCGGCGGCTCCACGACTGCGTGGCGTGGGGGCAGCGTTCGAACTTCGTGAGCGTGCCCACGGACTGTCCGCAGCGCGACGAGCGGCTCGGCTGGCTGGCGGACGCGCAGGTGTTCCTGCCCACCGCCGCGCTCAACGCGGACGTCGCCGCGTTCTTCACCAAGTGGCTGCGCGACGTCGACGACGCCCGCACCCCGGACGGCGGCTTCCCCAACGTCGCCCCGCGGCTCGTGGGGGTGGCCGACGAGGGCGCGCCCGGCTGGGGCGACGCGGGGGTGATCGTCCCGTGGCACCTGCACCGCGTCTACGACGATCCGCGCTTCCTCTCCCGGGCGCTGGACGGCATGTGCGCCTGGGTCGACCTGATCCACCGTCACAACCCCGATCTGGTCTGGCGCCACCGGGTGGGCCCGCACTTCTCCGACTGGCTCGCCCCCGGCACCCCCACCCCGCGCGACGTCATCGCCACGGCGTACTTCGCGCACAGCGCCCGGCTCACCGCGAAGGCCGCCGGGGTCCTCGGGCACGAGGACACCGCCCGGCGGTACCACCGGCTGGCCGACGACGTCCGGCGCGTGTTCGCCGAGCGCTTCGTCACGGTCGACGACGCCGGGGCGGACGGCCCCCGGGTGCGCGTCGCCGGGGACACCCAGACCGGGTACCTCGTCGCGCTCGCCTTCGAGCTGCTGCCCGCCCGTCTGACCGGTGCCGCCGCCGGCCGGCTGGCCGAACTCGTCGGTTCGGCCGGTCCCGCCCTGCTGACGGGTTTCCTCGGGGTCGCGCTCGCCGCCCCCGTCCTCGACGCCCACGGACACTCCGACCTCGCCCACGCCCTCCTGCTGCGCGACGAGGTGCCGTCGTGGCGCTTCCCCCTGCGGCACGGCGCCACCACGATCTGGGAACGCTGGGACGGGTGGACGCCCGACGCGGGGTTCCGCGCCCCTTCGATGAACTCCTTCAACCACTACGCGCTCGGCTCGATCGGCGAATGGCTCTACCGGGGGGTCGCGGGCCTGGACCAGGCGCCGGACTCCACGGGGTACCGGCGGCTGCTGATCCGGCCGCGGCCCGGTCCCCTCCGCCGCGCGAGCGCCCGCCACGAATCGGTCCGCGGCACCGTCGCGGTCTCCTGGGAACGGGATGAAGAAAGGATCATCCTGTGCGTCCGGGTGCCGCCCGGGGCCACCGCCGATGTGTACGTGCCCACCACGGACCCCGGCTCGGTCCGCGAGTCGGGGGTGGTGCCGGGGACCGGCGACCCCCATGTCGCACCGGTCCCGACCGCCTCCGGCCAGGTGTTCCACCGCGTGTCCTCGGGCACGTACCGCTTCACCGCCGCCTACGCTCCGACGGACGCCCCCTCCGGGGCGCCCGGCACGGTCCGGCCGTCGCCCGTCCCCGGCCGGGGCGCATCGAACCCGCCCGCCCGTCAGCACGAGGAGGACACACCATGACGACGCGTTCCCATCCCCGGCCGGGCCGGGGCGCGGTCGGCCGCCGCGGCTTTCTCCGCATCGGCGGCGGGGCCGCGGCGCTCGCCGCGCTTCCCCCCGTCCTGACGGCCTGCTCCGATTCGGGCGGCGACTCCGGGAAGCTGCGCGTCGTCGGCGTCGCCGACCAGCAGAAGCCGATGGAGGACATGGTCGCGCGCTACCGCAGGTCCCACCCCGACGCCTCGTTCGCCACCTCCTTCGCGCCCACGGACCAGGTCCAGACGGTGGTGCGCACCCAGCTCGCCGGCGGCAACGCCCCGGACGTGCACGTGCTCTATCCCGGCAGCGGCAGCGCCATGTCCATGGTCGAGCTGGCCAGGGCCGGGCTGCTGGCCGATCTCAGCGGACAGGGCTGGACCGAGGAGGTCCCGAAGAATTTCCACCCCGCCTACCGGCACGAGGGCAAGACCTATCTGTATTCGGCGGGCAGCAGTGTCATCGGTGCCATCCACAACAAGAAAGTCTTCGCCGACGCCAAGGTCGAACCGCCCCGGACCTGGAACGAACTCCTCACCGTCTGCGCGAAATTGAAGGCGAAGGGCGTGATCCCGATCGCGCTCGGCGCCCAGACCCCCTGGGTGACCCAATTGATCACCTACGCGCTGGTCCCCAACGCCGTCTATGCGAAGAACCCCGGATTCGACGCCGAAATGGCCTCCGGCAAGGCACATTTCCGCGGTTCCGGATGGGCCGAGGCGATGGGCAGGTACAAGGAGCTGCAGCGCCGGGGTTTCTTCAACGACAACCCCAACGGGACGACGTACGAGCAGCAGACCTCGATGGTCGCCGGTGGCAGGGCGGCGATGGCCGTCCAGGTCTCCGCCGTGCTCGCCAACTTCCGCCAGGCCGCCCGGAACCCGGACGACCTCGGCATGTTCCCCTTCCCCGGCGGTGACGACGCCGGGAAGCTGTGGATCCCTGCGGGCATCGTCGTCGGGGTCGGGATCTCCGCGCGGTCGAAGAAGTCGGCCGGGGCGAAGGCGTTCGTCGAGTTCCTCGGGAAGCAGGAGAACGTCGACCGCTGGGCGCAGTCCGTGGCCGCGATCCCGTTCAAGCGCGGCTCCTCGACCAGGATCGACCCGGTCCTCGGCTCCTTCCTGCCCCTCATCGACGACAACCGCGCCGTCCCCTTCATGGACCAGAGCTGGCCCAACGCCGAGGTGCAGCCCGCCCACTTCGCCGCCGTGCAGGAACTGCTCGCGGACAAGACGGACGTCGACGGCGCGCTGGCCCGGATGGACGAGGCCTACGGGAAGGCACTGTGACGAGCACCTCCTCCGAGGAACGCACGGTCGCCGGGAAGCGGCTGGGGGCCCGCCCCGGTCCCGGCCGTCCGGCCCGGCGCCGTGACCACACCCTCCCGCCCCGGTTCTTCGTCGTGCCCGCGCTCGTCGTCTACGCGGTCGTCGTCCTCTATCCGAGCCTCGCCGGGGTGATGTACGCCTTCACCGACTGGTCCGGCATCGGCGGTTTCTCCTTCACCGGCCTGGACAACTTCCGCGCCCTGCTCGACGACGACCGGGCCCTGGAGTCCGTCGGCAACACCCTGCTGCTGACCGTCGCCGTGGTCGTCGTCCAGAACGGCATCGGGCTGCTGCTCGCCCTCGGCGTCCATGCCCGCATCCGGTCCCGTGCCGTGCTGCGGCTGATCTTCTTCGCGCCCGCGGTGGTCAGCCCGGTCATGGTCGCGATCCTGTGGAAGTACATCTACAACCCCGACAACGGCGCCGGGCTCAACGGGGTCCTCGGCGCGATCGGGCTCGGCGGGCTGCGCCAGGACTGGCTCGGCGATCCCTCGCTCGCCCTGTGGTCGGTCGCCGCGATGGTCGTGTGGCAGTACGCGGGCTACTCCATGGTGGTCTTCCTGGCCGGGCTCCAGGGCGTGCCGGCCGAGCTCCACGAGGCGGCGCGCATCGACGGGGCGGGCCCCTGGCAGCGCTTCCGCTACGTCACCTGGCCCCTTCTGGCCCCGGCGCTGACGATCAACCTCATGCTGTCGACCATCGGCGGCCTCAAACTCTTCGACCAGGTGTACGCCGCCACGAACGGCGGCCCCGGCACCTCCAGCGAGACGCTGTCGACCGTGCTGTACAAGGAGGCCTTCGTCTACGGGAAGTTCGGGTACAGCACCGCGGTGGCCCTGGTGCTCGCCCTGTTCGTGGCCGCGGTGTCCCTGGTACAGCTCCGCTATCTGCGCGCGAGGGAGGTCACCGCGTGAGCGTCGCAACGGCCCGCGGTCCGGTGGGAAGGCGGCCCCGCGGCGGCCGCGGACCGCGTTTCGGACGGTACGCCCTCGAACTGGTCATGATCGCCGTCGCGGTCGTCTTCCTCTTCCCGGTGTACGCCCTGGTCACCCTGGCTATGAAGGACCCCCGGCAGATCGCCGACTCGCCCCTGGCGCCGCCCTCGCCGCCCACCTTCGACAACTTCGGCAACGCCTGGTCCTCCGCGTCGCTGGGGCCCGCCCTGCTCAGCAGCACGGTCATCACCGCCGTCAGCCTGCTGCTGCTCGTCGTCCTCGGCTCCACCGGTGCCTACTACCTCGCGCGCCGGGCCCGCGGCATCGGCTACGGGCTGTACGTCCTGTTCCTGCTGGGCATCGTGCTGCCGTTCCAGCTCGGCATGATCCCGCTCTACAAACTCGTCGACGACCTGGGCTGGCTCGGCACGTACCACGGCATGGTGCTCTTCTACACCGGTATCCAGCTGCCGTTCACCGTCTTCCTGTACACCGGTTTCATCCGTGCGCTGCCGCAGGACTACGCCCAGGCCGCGCTGATCGACGGCTGCAACCACCGGCAGGCCTTCGCCCGGGTGGTCTTCCCCCTGCTGCGCCCCATCACCGGCACCGTGATCATCCTGAACGCCGTGTTCGTCTGGAACGACTTCTTCACCCCGCTGCTGTACCTGGGCGGTTCCGGCCGGGAGACCGTGCCGGTGGGCGTCTTCGCCTTCGTCGGGCAGTACGTCTCCGACTACGGCCTCGTCTTCGCGGGGCTGGTGCTCGCCGCACTGCCGATCCTGGTGGTCTTCGTGCTCCTCCAGCGCTACGTGATCAAGGGTTTCGCAGGCGGCCTCAAGGGGTGAGGACATCCCATGGCACATCCCGGACACCGGCCCCTCCCGCCGGACGTGGCGGCGGCGTTCGCCGATCCGCCGCGCGCCTTCTCGCCCGTCGCCATCTGGTGGTGGAGCGGGGAACGGCTCGAACGGTCCCGGCTGCGGGCCCAGCTGGAGCGGTTCACCGAGGGCGGGGTGCACCAGCTCGTCCTCCTCAACCTGGCGCCGTCGGGCCCGCTGTTCGGCTCCGACGCCGATGATCCGCCCTTCCTCTCCGACGCCTGGTGGGCGCTGCTCGACGGCGTGTGCGAGGACGCCCGCGAACTCGGTGTCGGGCTCTGGTTCTACGACCAGATCGGCTTCTCCGGCGCCGACCTCCAGGCCCGTCTCGTCGACGAACGGCCCGACCGCGCCGGGTGCCGGCTCGACCGCACCCGCGCCGTGGTCGAGTCCTCGGCCGCCCGGCCCGGGGAACTGCGCTGTCCCCCCGGTGCCCGGCCCCTGGCGGGCGGTGCCGAACCGGTCGACGGCGACGGCCTGGCCACCGGCCCCGCGGTGCCGGTCCCGGTGGCCGGCGGGGTCGTGCGGGCGCCCGGCCCCGGGCGCTGGCGCCTGACCGTCCATCACCACGACGCGCTCGGTTTCGACTACCTCGGGGAGGAGGCGTGCGCGGCGCTGCTGGACCGGGTGCACGGGGAGTTCGGGCGCCGGCTCGGCGACCGCCTCGGGACCGTCGTCGTCGGCTCGTTCCAGGACGAGCTGCCCGCCCTGCCCACCTGGTCCACCGGTTTCGCCGCGTCGTTCCTGCGCCGCCACGGGTACGACGTCACCGCACGGCTCGACGCCCTGTACGCCGACAGCACGGACCCGGACGCCCACCGGATCCGCCGCGACTACCACGACACCCGTGCCGAACTGGCCGAGGCGGCGTTCTTCCGGCCGCTGGCCGCCTGGCACGAGCGGCACGGCCTGCTCGTCGGCTGCGACCAGCAGGACCCCGCCCGGGCCGGGCACCCCGTCGGGGGCGTGCGGCTGTACGCCGACTACGCCCGTACCCACCGCTGGTTCTCGGCCCCCGGCTGCGACCACCACGGCGACGCCCGCGTCCACTCCTCGCTCGCCCACCTCTACGGCCGCCCCCGCACCTGGATCGAGGCGTTCCACTCCACCGGCTGGGGCGGGACGCCGGAGGAGACGTTCGACTGGCTGCTGCCGTGGCTGCGGGCCGGGGCGACGCTCTACAACCCGCACGCGGTCTACTACACGACCAAGGGCGGCTGGTGGGAGTGGGCGCCGCCCGCGACCGACTGGCGGCAGCCGTACTGGCGTCACCACCGGGTCCTCGCCGACGCGGTGGCCCGGCTGTGCGCGGCCCTGAGCCTGGGCCGCCACCTGTGCGACGTCGCGGTCCTGCTGCCCACCGCCACGGCCCAGGCCGGCACCGCCCTGGACGGGGTCACGGACGCGGCGGAGCACGCCCAGTCGGTGTATCTCGGCCTCGTCGGGGAGATGTCCTGGTTCCGCACCCGGCCGGGCCTCCTGGACCAACTGGGGCTGGACGCCGACGTCGTCGACGACGCCTCCCTGGCCCGTGCCCGGCTCTCCCGGTCCCCCGACGGGGTGCGGCTGGAGGTGGCGGACGAGGCGTACGGCACGGTCGTGCTGCCCGCGTGCACCGTCGTCGAGCGGGAGACGGCGCACCGGCTCGTCGAGTTCGCCTCGGCCGGCGGCCGGTTGATCGCGCTCGGCGCGCTTCCCGAGCGTCTCGTCGGCCCGGGTCCGGCCGTCACGGCGGCCGAGCTGCGGGCCTGCTTCACGGACGGCCGGGCGGTGCACGTCCCGGCCGCGGACGGCTCGGACGGTTCCCTCGCCGCCGCGCTGGCCGGGGCGGTCCCGGTCGTCCGCGCCCCGGTGCCCGCGCTCGCGCGCCGGGTGGACGGTGCCACGGTGGTGTTCCTGACCGCGGGCAGTCCCCGGGCGACGCGGGCGAGCGTCGCCGCCCCCGACGAGCGGGGGGCTGCGCTGGGCTGGCTGGACGCCCGTTACGACTTCGACCCCGGCCGCTACGCGCGAAGTGCCCGGGTACGGGTGCGGGACGTGGCGGGGCCCGCGGTCCTGCTGGACCCGTTCGGCGGGGCGCCGCGGACCCTGACCGCGGTGCCCGCGGCCGACGACGCCCGCGCCGTGGAGGTCGAGGTCCCCTTCGACACGGGACCGGCGGCGCTGCTGGTCTTCCCGGCCGGGAGCGGTGCCCCGGCGGCGCCCGTGCCCCGGTCCGCACCGGTCGCGTCCGGTGCGGACGCCGCCGTCGTCACCGTCGAGGTCCCCCCGGACGCGGAGTGGCGGATGACGCTCGTCCCGACCCTCGACGACACCTGGGGCGACTTCGCCCGCCCCGCGACGGGTCCGCCGTCCGCCGGCCCGGCGGTCACCGAGTGCCGGACCTTCGGGCACCGGGTGGAGGAGGCGGGCGAGGACGGCGTGCGGGACGGCTGGACGGGGGCGGAAGGAGCCCGCCTGGCACGGGCCACGGTGCACGCGACGTTCGGCCCGCGGGCGGTCGCCTCCCGAGGCGCCCCCGGGCGGGGCCGCCCGTCGGTCCTGGAGTGGTCCGACTCGCTGGGCGTGCGCAAGGACCCGGTGCACCGCGCCGTGCTGGGGCCGAAGGGGCACGTGCCCGAGGAGTTCGTGCACCTGGGCCACGCGGTCGCCGGGGAACCGGTGCGGCTGCGCACGGTGCTGCACCTCGACGAGGACTTCGACGGGCACCTCGCGATCGGGGCCGCCGCGGCGAAGAGCGTCCGGCTCGACGGCGTGCCCGTGCCCCTGGACGACCGGGGCCATCTCGCGACGGGCCGGCTGCGGGCGGCGGCCGGCCCCCGGCTGCTCCGCCTCGACCTGGTCCCCGACCGGGACTGCGCGCTGCGGGCGCACCTGGCGCTCGTCCGCGACCCGGAGCGCTACCGGCGCCCGGAGTGGATCCTCGCCCCCGGGGCGGTGGGCACGACGCTGCACCTGCCGGTCCTCCCCGTCCGGGCCGTGGTCCAGCTGGCCTCCCGGGTGCCCTGCGCGCTGCGGGTGAACGGGCGGCTCGTGGGCAGGCAGGGCGGCTTCGACCCGTACGCCGAGCACGCGGTCCCGCGGGTGCGCCGGCACGACGTGACGGCAGCCCTGCGCCCCGGCGACAACGACATCACCGTGGAGACGTCCGGCGACGGCGAACGCGCGGTCCTCGTGGACGCGGTCCTCGACGACGGGGCCGGGGGCCGGGTGGTGACGCTGCACAGCGACGCCACGTGGCGGATCGGAGGGGCCCGGGGGCGCGAGCCGGTCGCGGTGCGCCGCGAGCCGGTGGGCGACCCCGCGGCCCTGCATCTGCGCCGCCGCCCGCACCCGCTGCCGGGGGCCCGGTGGCTGGATCCGGACGCGGACGACGGCACGGTGGTGCCGATCCGGTTCGCGGTCCCCGGCCGCCGGGCCGCCGTGGAGTGGCTGTGGTGCCTGCTGCCGCCCGGCGCGACCCGGCTGACGGTGCCGGTGCACGGCGGGGTCACGGTGTACGTGGACGGTGCCGAGTGTGCCGGCGGGGCGGGCGCCGTCGGGGAGCGGGGGGTGCGCACCGTGACGGTCGAGCTGCCGGCCGGTGGTCCGCACGGGCCGCGGACCGCGGCCCTGCGCCTTCGCACCCGCCCCGGCCTGGAGGGCGGTGCCGCGCTGGCCGGTCCGCTGCGCTGCACGGTCGGCCCCGGACTGATCCGCCTCGGCGACTGGGAGACCCGGGGCCTGGCCGAGTACAGCGGCGGGGTGCGCTACAGCCGTGAGGTGACGGTGCCCGACGCGGCCGACGGGGGACGCGTCCTGCTCGACCTGGGGCGGGTCCGGGGGACGGCGGAGGTGCGGATCGGCGGGGTGGCCGCCGGGGTGCGTGTGTGTTCCCCGTACGTGTTCGACCTGACGGGACTGGCCGGTCCCGGGACCCACACCGTCGACATCACCGTGTTCGGGACGCTGGCGCCCCGGCTGGACGCGACGAGCCCGACGCATTTCGTCTTTCCCGGGCAGCGCGTGAGCGGACTGTCGGGCCCCGTGCGGCTGCGGGTGGAAGGGATGTGACGGGGCGGGTGGACCGGTCCGGGGATGGTGCGCGCCGGGGCGTGCGAGGACACTGACGGCGTGTCGTACGAAGAACTCCGCGCGGAGCCCCGGTGGCGGGCGACCGGGAACACGTCCTTCCCCGCCGCCGCCGAGGTCGGGGGCC
Source organism: Streptomyces sp. NPDC006435 (assembly GCF_040612315.1). Lineage (NCBI taxonomy): Bacteria > Bacillati > Actinomycetota > Actinomycetes > Kitasatosporales > Streptomycetaceae > Streptomyces > Streptomyces sp. NPDC006435. Next base: position 12,889 of record NZ_JBEXPY010000077.1, on the reverse strand, counting down.
GGTGGTGGGTCCTGCGGATCAACTGCTTTCCCGACCATCCGCTCTGGACGCTGTTCGTGGACGGCGTCAGGCGCTTCGACACCGACGGCACCCCGCCCGCCTGGGGACGGCCGCTGAACCCCTCGTCGCCCCCGCTGGACGCGCGCACCGGACGGGAACTGCTCGGTCCCCTCCTGGACCTCGCCGCGTACGGCAGCGAGGTCGGCGATCCCTGCGACAACCCGTTCTGCTGCGGCTGACCCGGGACCGGGCACGGGCCACGACCCGTGCTCCTGGCCGTGCACCGACGCACGCCGCACGGGGTGCGGCCCGGTCCGCCGGACGGCTGCCGCCGCCGGTGGACCGGGCGGTTCACGGACGGGGCGGGGTCACGCCGGGTCGCCCGCGGCGACCGGGGGCCGCTTCGCCGTCCGCTCCTCGTCCCGGCTGCGGGTGAGGTCGCGGCCGAGGGTCTCCCGGGTGACCGCCACGGTGACCGTGGTGACCACGGCCGCCGCGCAGAGGTAGAGGCTGACGGGCGTGGAGGAGCCGAATTCCCGGAGGAGTTCGACGGCGATGATCGGGGCGAGGGCCCCGGCGACGATGGAGGCGAGCTGGGAGCCCATGGAGGCGCCGGAGTAGCGGACCTTGGTGTCGAACATCTCGGAGATGAACGCGGCCTGCGGCCCGTACATCGCGCCGTGCAGCACCAGGCCGGCGGTGACGGCCAGGGTGATCACGGCGAACGACTCGGAGTCGACGAGGGCGAAGAAGGCGAACGCCCAGACGGCCATGCCCACGGAGCCGATCAGGGTGACCGGGCGGCGCCCGATCCGGTCGGACAGCGCGCCCCAGGCCGGGATGGTGACGAAGTGGACGGCGGAGCCGATCAGGACGGCGTTGAGCGCGGTGCTCTTGGGCAGTTCCAGGTGTGTGGTGACGTACACGAGCACGAAGGAGGTCAGGATGTAGTACGAGATGTTCTCGCCGAAGCGGACCCCGATGGCCGAGAGGACCTCGCGCCAGCTGCGCCGGAACACCTGGACGACGGGGGCCTGTTCCTTGACGCCCCTGACGGCTTCCGCCTCCGCCCTGGCCTGTGCCTCCAGGAACACCGGGGACTCCGAGACCGACACCCGGATCCACAGCCCGATCACCACGAGGAGTCCGGACAGCAGGAAGGGGACTCGCCAGCCCCAGGACTGGAAGGCTGCTTCCGACTGGAACGAGGCCAGCAGCGCCAGGACCCCGGTGGCCAGGAGGTTCCCGCCGGGGGCTCCGCCCTGCGGCCAGGACGCCCAGAAACCGCGGTGCTTGTCCCCGCCGTGCTCGGAGACGATCAGCACGGCGCCGCCCCACTCGCCGCCCAGCGCGAAGCCCTGCACCAGCCGGAGCACGGTCAGCAGGATCGGTGCCCCGACGCCGAGGGTCTCGTAGGTGGGCAGCAGACCCATGGCGAAGGTCGAGCCGCCCATCATCAGGAGGCTGACGACCAGCAGCTTCTTGCGGCCGATCTTGTCGCCGAAGTGGCCGAAGACGATGCCGCCCAGCGGTCGGGCCAGGAATCCGATCGCGTAGGTGACGAAGGCGATCAGGGTGCCCACCAGCGGGTCGGCGGAGGGGAAGAACAGCGTGTTGAACACCAGCGCGGCGGCCGAGCCGTAGAGGAAGAAGTCGTACCACTCGATGGTGGTGCCGATCAGGCTCGCGGCGACGATGCGGCCTATGCCGCCTCTCGGCCTGGGGGTGTCAGACATGGATTCACCGGGTTTCACGAATGGGGACGGAAGGGCGTGTTGCGGGGTGGTGCGGGACCGGGTGGGGAGGGTCAGCCGGCGGTCCAGCCGCCGTCGAGCGGCAGGGACGCCCCGGTGAGACAGCTCGTGTGGGGGCCGCACAGCCACAGGACGGCGGCGGCGACCTCCTCGGCCTCCAGGAGCCGCTTGACCGGTGAGCGGGCCAGCATGACGTCGGAGAGCACGTCGTCCTCGCTGATGCCGTGCGCGGCGGCCTGGTCCCGGATCTGGCCCTCGACGAGCGGGGTGCGGACGTATCCGGGGTTGACGCAGTTGCTGGTGACGCCGTGGGGGGCGCCCTCGATCGCGGCGACCTTGCTCAGCCCCTCCAGGCCGTGCTTGGCCGCGACGTAGGCGGACTTGTAGGCGCTGGCCCGCAGCCCGTGGACGCTGGAGACGTTGACGATCCGGCCCCAGCCCTGTCCGTACATGTGCGGCATGACCCGCCGCATGAGCAGGAACGGGGCGGTGACCATCACCTTCTGGATCAGCTCGAAGCGCTCCGGCGGGAACTCCGTGAGCGGGGCCACGTGCTGCAGACCGGCGTTGTTGACCAGGATGTCGACCTCGGTGGGGAGGAGGTCGACGGCGGCCCGGTCCGCGAGGTCGGCCACGTGGACCGGGCCGCCGGTGATCTCCGCCACCGCACCGGCCGCCGCCGCGTCCCGGTCGACCACGTGCACGGTGGCTCCCGCCTGTGCCAGGGCGAGCACACAGGCCCGGCCGATGCCGCTGCCGCCGCCGGTCACGAGGGCCGTGCGTCCGTTCAGGTCGACCGCGGCGGGCGGCGGCAGCGGGGCCGGGGTGGGAAATGTGTTCGTCATGGCCGGAAACAGTAAGGAGCGCTCCGGGTTCGTCCCATGTGATGAACCGCTACAAAGCAATGCTCTTCAGTGGCCCTGTCCACCACAGCCCGACGGGGGCGATCCGCGTCGGCGCGCCGTCCGTCGCGGTCGCGCCCTTCCCGCGGATCGACGACGGCCGGATCGCGAGGGGCGATCCGGCCGGGTCGGGACGGTGGTGGTGCGGTGGTGCCGGTCAGGTCCGGGGCGCGGGACGGCCGGTTCCCCGTCCGCCGAGGGGGCAGCTGTCGACGAGGGCCGCCGCGTCAGCCCCGGCGGGCCGTGCCACGGTCCGGGAGGCGGGGGGCCGCCGTCCCTCGGTGAGCCAGTCCTCCAGCGCGGTGAACGCCGAGCGGTGGCAGGGGGTCAGCGGCCGCAGCCGGTCAGGGAACACGTCGAACAGGGAGTCGGTGTGGGTGCCGTCCTCGATGCGGTAGTAGCGGTGCAGGGAGCCTCGGCCCGACTCCTTCACCATGCGGGCGTAGACGTCCGAGTCCCGGCTGATCGGCAGCAGGACGTCGAGGGTGCCGTGCACGGTGATCAGCGGTTTGCCGATGCGCCCGGTGAGGCCGATCCTCCGCACGGCCCGGCGCACCTCGTCGGGGCGCGTCGAGTAGTCGTAGTCGGCGTCGCAGGCCGGTGTTCCGGACGCGCAGTACGGGGTGCCCGCTTCGAGTGCCCCGTCGAAGTCCGGGTCGATCTCCTCGCGGTAGATGCGCTGCGTCAGGTCCCAGTAGACCTGGTGGTGGTACGGCCAGAGGAACTCCGAGCCCGCCGGGTAGCCTGCGGCGTGCAGGGCGTCCCGGGCCGCCCCGGCGCCCTCGCCCCCGGCCGCGTACACCGGGTAGTGGCGCATCGCCTCGGGCAGGAAGTCCAGCAGCGTGGGCCCGTCGGAGCGCCACAGGGTGCCTTCCCAGTCGACTCCCCCGTCGTAGAGCTCGGGGTGGTTCTCCAGCTGCCAGCGCACCAGGTAGCCGGCGTTCGACAGTCCGGTCACCAGGGTGCGTGCCGGCGGCCGGTGGTAGCGCTGGGCGACCGTGGCGCGGGCGGCCCTGGTGAGCTGGGTGAGCCGGTCGTTCCACTCCGCGATGGCGTCGCCCGGCGCCTTTCCGTCCCGGTGGAACGCGAGGCCGGTGTTGCCCTTGTCCGTGGCGGCGTAGGCGTAGCCGCGGGAGAGCACCCAGTCGGCGATGGCCCGGTCGTTGGCGTACTGCTCGCGGTTGCCGGGGGTGCCGGCCACGACGAGGCCGCCGTTCCACCTGTCGGGCAGCCGGATGACGAACTGGGCGTCGTGCTTCCAGCCGTGGTTGGTGTTGGTGGTGGAAGTGTCGGGGAAGTACCCGTCGATCTGCGTGCCGGGTACTCCGGTGGGCACGGGCAGGTCCTTCGGGGTCAGCCCGGCCCAGTCGGCCTCGTCGGTGTGTCCCGAGGCGACGGTCCCGGCCGTGGTCAGCTCGTCGAGGCAGGCGGTCTGCTGGTGTTCGGCGCCGGGTACCCGCAGTTGTGCGGCGTTCACGCAGCGGCCGTCGCGGTGGCCGGTGTCGGCCGTCGCCGCGGAGGGGGTGAACGCGAGGGCGGCCAGGGCGAGTACGGCCGGGGCGCCCCGTTTCCAGAAGCGGGGCGGGGAGTCGGTGGAGCGGCGCATCGGGCTGCCTCCGGGGTCGTGTGGTCGGACGCGCGGAGGCTATGCCGCCGGTTCGGCCGGTTCCATGGGTCCGTGGACCACCGTCCGGCTCCCGACGGTGGTGCGGGCCGCCACCCCGGTCCGTGCGGGAGGGCCCGGGAGGAAGGATGATGACGTGCCGTCAGGAGTCTGGCGGGTGTGCCGGCGGAAGGCGCCGCCCGTACCGCCGTCCTGCACGCCTGTTCAGGGGCGCGGCCATGGATGGCCGCCACACAGGGGGCCCGCCGAGCCTGGCTGCCGAGCCCATGCCGGCCCCGGTGCGAGTGCCCGGATGATGGGCGCCACGCCGACGGGCGGCCCCGCCCGGTACCGGTCCGGAGAACGTACTCGTCGTCCCAGGAGGCAGTCCGCATGCGACAGCCGAACCCCCCGAATCCCCCGCACCGCTCCGCGGGAAGCCGCCGCACGGGAGGTGTCCGCCGCCTGCTCACGGTCGCGGCGGGCACCCTGGCCCTCGCCGCGGGTCTGCTGACCGTCGCCCCGCGGGCGTCCGCCGCCGGTCTCACCGAGATCACCGGTTTCGGCACCGATCCCGGCAACCTCTCCATGTACGCGTACGCGCCCGACGGGCTGCCGGCCGAAGCGCCCGTCGTGGTCGCCCTGCACGGCTGCACCCAGAGCGCGAACGACTACTACGCCCACTCGGGCTGGCCGGAGCTGGCCGACCGCTACGGCTTCTCGCTGGTCCTCCCGCAGACGAGCGCCGCCAACAACACCAACTCCTGCTTCAACTGGTTCGAACCGGGCGACAGCACGCGCGGTCAGGGCGAGGCGCTGTCGATCAAGCAGATGGTCGACGAGGCCGTCGCCCGGTACGACGGCGACCCCGAGCGGGTGTACATCACCGGTCTGTCGGCGGGCGGCGGCATGACCGCGAACATGCTCGCCGCGTACCCCGACGTCTTCGCGGCGGGGTCCATCGCCTCCGGTCTGCCGGCGCACTGTGCGAACAGTGTGGCCGCGGCCTACACCTGCATGTACGCCCCGGCCGACAGGACCCCCGGCCAGTGGGGCGATCTCGTGCGGTCCGCCGCTCCCGCCGGGACCGCGTCCTGGCCCCGGGTGGCGATCTGGCAGGGCACCGCCGACACCACCGTCCGGCCCGCCAACGCCACCGAGCTGCGCGACCAGTGGACCGACGTGTGGGGCATCGGGCAGGCCCCCTCCCGTACCGAGGAACTGGCCGGGGGCACCACGCTGAGCGTCTACGACGACGCCTCCGGCGCACCCGCGGTCGAGGTCTACTCGGTCGCGGGCATGGCCCACGGGCTCGCGGTCGATCCCGGCAGCGGCGCCGAGCAGTGCGGCACCACCGGCACGTACTACCTCGACACCATCTGCTCCAGCTACCGCACCGCCCGGTTCTGGGGACTGGACGACGACGGCGGAACCCCGGGGACGCTGCCGGCCCCCACCGGGGTGACCGTCACCGGGACCACCGACACCACCGCAGCCCTGAGCTGGCACGCGGTCACCGGCGCGGCCTCGTACGACGTCCACCGCGACGGCACGAAGGTGGGCACCGCCACGTCGGCCGGCTACACCGACACCGGCCTGGCCACCGGCACGGCGTACCGCTACACCGTGGCCGCGGTCGACCCCTCGGCCGCGCGGGGCGCGGCCTCCGCCGCGGTGACCGCGACCACCACCGGGTTCACGCCCACGTGCCACACGGCGGACAACTACGCGCACACGGTCGCCGGACGCGCCCGCCACAGCGGCGGGTACACCTACGCCCTGGGGTCCGGCCGGCCCATGGGGCTGTGGAACACCTCCGTCGGGCACACCCTCGAACAGACCTCGCCGGGCCACTACGTGATCGCCGACTCCGGCTGCCCCGCCTGACCCCCGTCCGCGGTCCCGGCGGGTTCCACACCGGGGCCGCGGGCGGAACCATCGCCTCCGCCACACACCTCGACAAGTGTTCCGCCCACACCCCTCACCGGGGTGAAGTGTGTTCGGCACCCATGGTCGCGCCCGGCGCGCCTTCCTAGGCTCACTGCCCGTCGGTTGTACTGGCACCGGCTCCGACCTGCGAGGTCGTCCCGGTTGCCCGAGGGAAAGGGACCGTATGGGTCTGGACAAGACAGTCGCAAGCGCGGCGGCGGCGGTGGCCGACATCCCCGACGGGGCCTCGCTCGCCGTGGGCGGCTTCGGCCTGTGCGGCATACCGGGCACGCTGATCGACGCGCTCCGGCGCCGCGAGGTGGGCGGCCTCCACATCGTCTCGAACAACTGCGGCGTCGACGACTGGGGGCTCGGGATCCTGCTCGCCGGCGGGCAGATCTCCCGGATGACGAGTTCGTACGTCGGGGAGAACAAGGAATTCGCCCGCCAGTACCTGAGCGGGGAGCTGGAGGTCGAGCTCGTGCCGCAGGGGACGCTGGCGGAGCGGCTGCGGGCCGGCGGCGCAGGCATCCCCGCCTTCTACACCCCGGCGGGCACCGGCACCCAGGTCGGCGAGGGCGGGCTGCCCTGGCGGCACGCCGCCGACGGGTCGGTCGCCGTGGCCTCGCCCGCCAAGGAGACCAGGGAGTTCGGCGGACGCCCGTACCTGCTCGAACACGGCATCACCACCGACTTCGCGCTGGTCCGCGCCGAGGTCGGCGACCGGCACGGGAACCTCGTGTTCCACTCGTCCGCGCGCAACTTCAACCCCCTGGCCGCCATGGCGGGCCGGATCACCGTCGCCGAGGTGGACCGGCTCGTCGAACCCGGCGAGCTCGACCCGGACGAGATCCACCTCCCCGGCGTCTTCGTCCGGCGCGTGGTCCGTGTGGATCCCGGCGACCCCGCGGCCGAACGGCGCGTCGAACGCCGTACCGTCCGGCGGGAAGGCGGTGTCTGACATGGCTCTCACCCGTGAGCAGATGGCGGCCCGGGCCGCCCGGGAACTGACCGACGGCAGCTACGTCAACCTCGGCATCGGCCTTCCCACGCTCGTCCCCAACCACCTGCCGCCCGGCATCGAGGTGGTCCTGCAGTCCGAGAACGGCATCCTGGGCGTGGGCCCGTACCCGGCCGAGGACGAGCTCGACGCCGACCTCATCAACGCCGGCAAGGAGACCGTCACCACCCTGCCCGGCGCGTCCTTCTTCGACTCCGCGCTGTCCTTCGGCATGATCCGCGGCGGCCACATCGACGCGGCCGTGCTGGGCGCCATGCAGGTCTCCGCCTCGGGCGACCTCGCCAACTGGATGATCCCCGGCAAGATGGTCAAGGGCATGGGCGGCGCCATGGACCTGGTGCACGGCGCGGGCCGGGTCATCGTCCTCATGGAGCACACCGCCAAGGACGGCAGTCCGAAGCTCGTGCCCGAATGCACCCTGCCGCTCACCGGCCGGGCCGTCGTGCAGCGGGTGATCACCGATCTCGCGGTCGTCGACGTCACCCCGGACGGCTTCGTCCTGGCCGAGCTGGCCCCCGGCGTCACCGTCGACGAGGTCCGGGCCGCCACGGCGGCGGACCTGACCGTGCCGGACGGCCTCGGCGCCGTACCGGTGGGCTGAGCAGGACTCCTCCACGCGCTCCGACCGGTCGCCGCCGGGCTCCGTCCGGTCCCTCCCGGGACCACCGGACCCGGCGGCGTTCCCATGCCGTCACCTGTTCGAACAAGGTTTCCCGGAGCGGAAGTTGTACCGGGACCACCCTCCCGGGAGGCGTTCACCGCCCTGGCAGAATGCAGCCCTGGAGCCGACCCGGCAGAGCTAGGAGCCGCCCTGTGTTCTACTACGTGCTCAAATACGTCGTCCTCGGACCACTTCTGCGGTTGTTCTTCCGTCCCAGGATCGAGGGCCTGGAGCACGTTCCGGAGGACGGCGCGGCCATCATCGCCGGCAACCACCTGTCGTTCTCCGACCACTTCCTGATGCCCGCGATGCTCGGACGGCGCATCACCTTCCTCGCCAAGGCGGAGTACTTCACCGGGCCGGGCCTGAAGGGACGGCTGACCGCCGCCTTCTTCCACAGCATCGGGCAGATCCCGGTGGACCGTTCGGGGAAGGAGGCGGGGCAGGCCGCGATCCGGGAAGGGCTCAAGGTGCTGGGCCGGGGCGAGTTGCTGGGCATCTACCCGGAGGGCACCCGTTCGCACGACGGCCGGCTCTACAAGGGCAAGGTGGGCGTGGCCGTCATGGCGATCAAGGCGCAGGTGCCGGTGGTGCCGTGCGCGATGGTGGGGACGTTCGAGATCCAGCCGCCGGGCCAGACCATCCCGCGCATCAAGCGGGTCACCATCCGCTTCGGCGAACCGCTGGACTTCTCCCGCTACGCGGGCCTGGAGAACCAGAAGGCCGCGGTCCGGGCGGTCACCGACGAGATCATGTACGCGATCCTGGGGCTTTCGGGACAGGAGTACGTCGACGAGTACGCGGCCAAGGTGAAGGCGGCGCAGGCCGAACAGACCGGCCCGTCGGAAAAGTTCCCGAAACTGCGACGCCGACGGCGGATCCGCGCTCGGTGAACTCCGCTGTTCCGGGTCGTGGTCCCGGCCTAGCGTCCTTGCCATGGCCAAGGGAAACGCATGGGTTCTGGGAGCGACGGGACAGATCGGACGGGTGGCCGTACGGGCACTCGTCGAGGACGGCTGGGAGGTGACGGCCGCCTCGCGCGGCGGCGGCAGGGACGACCGGTGGGACGACGCGGTGCGCACGGTCGCGCTCGACCGCAACGAGGAGGGGGCGCTCGCGGCGGCGCTGGGCGACAGCTGCGACGTACTGGTCGACATGGTGGCGTACGGCGCGGACCACGCCGGGCAGTTGACCGGCCTCGCCGACCGGATCGGTTCGGCGGTGGTCATCTCCAGCGGTGCGGTGTACGAGGACGACCGGGGCCGCAGCTTCGACACGCAGAAAGAGCCCGACGGCGCCCCGTGCTACCCCGTGCCGATCCCGGAGTCGCAGCGCACCGTGGAGCCGGGGGACTCGACGTACGGGACGCGGAAGATACGGCTGGAGCGGGATCTGCTGGCGGCCGGGGAGACGCTGCCGGTGACGCTGCTGCGGGCCGGGGCGATCCACGGGCCGTACTGCCGCACGCCGCGCGAGCTGTACTTCGTGAAGCAGCTGCTGGACGGCCGGACGCGGCGGGTGCTCGCCTTCGACGGGCGGTCGCGCTTCCACCCGGTCCATGTGTCCAACCTGGCGGAGCTGATCCGGCTCGCCGCCCTGCGGCCCGGTTCGCGGGTGCTCAACGCCGGGGACCCGCAGGCGCCGACGGTCTTCGAGATCGGTGCGGCGATCGACGCGGTGCTCGGCCGGAGCATCGAGACGGTGCTGATGGCGGGCGCACCCGGGGAGGACCTGGTCGGCTTGACGCCGTGGTCCTCCGCCCATCCCATCGTGTACGACATGACGGCCGCCGAGCGGGAGCTCGGGTACCGGCCGGTGACGGATTACGTGGAGTCGTTGCCGGAGACGGTCGAGTGGCTCGCCGCGCAGTTGGCGGAGGGGGACTGGACGGAGATGTTCCCGGCCATGCTGCGGAGCTACGACAGGAAGCTGTTCGACTACGCGCCGGAGGACGCCTGGCTGGAGGCGTACGACCGGAAGGCGTAGGGAGTTGCGCGGGGCGCGGGCGGCCACTGGTCCGTGGCCGCCCGCACCGGTGTCCGCGGCCCGTTACGGCTTCGGCGTGGCGTGCGGGGCGCACGTCACGTCGCGGCTGTCGGTCCGGCCGGTGAGCAGGTAGGTGTCCACCCGCTCGTTGACGCAGGGGTTGGTGATGCCGGTGACGCCGTGCGAACCGGCGTCCCGCTCGGTGATGAGCCGCGAGCCCTTGAAGCGCTGGTGCAGTTCGACGGCGCCCTCGTACGGGGTGGCGGCGTCGCGCTCGGACTGGACGATCAGCACCGGCGGCAGGCCCTTGCGGGTCTTCACGTTCAGCGGGGTCTGCTGCTTGGCGCCCCAGGTGGCACAGGGCAGGTTCATCCAGGCGTTGGCCCAGGTCATGAACGGGTAGTCCTTGTGCAGCCGGGTGTTGTCACGGTCCCAGGTGCGCCAGTCGGTGGGCCACTTGGCGTCCGCGCACTCGACCGCGGTGTACACGGCGTTGCCGTTCTCCGAGGAGATGTTCCCCGCGATGTCGGACATGTCCGGGCCGGCGGCGTCGATCAGGGCCTGGGTGTTTCCGCTGCGGTAGTCGCTCCAGGTACGGGCGATGGACACCCAGGTGGAGTCGTAGTAGGGCGCCCGCTGGAAGAAGCCGATGAGTTCGGCGGGGCCGACGACGCCGCCGAGCGGGTTCTTCTTGGCCTCGGCGCGCAGCTTCAGCCACTCCTGCTCGACCTTCTCGGGGGTGTCGCCGATGTGGAAGGCGGCGTCGTTCCGGGCGACCCATGCCTTCCAGTCGTCCCAGCGCTTCTGGAAGGCGATGTCCTGGTTGAGGTTGGCCCGGTACCAGATGTTGTCCTTCGCCGGGTTGACGACGCTGTCGACGACCATGCGGCGGACGTGGTCCGGGAAGAGCGTGCCGTAGACCGCGCCCAGGTAGGTGCCGTAGGAGACGCCCAGGAAGTTGAGCTTCTTCTCGCCGAGCGCGGCACGGATGACGTCCATGTCGCGTGCGGTGTTGGGGGTGGTCATGTGCGGCAGCATGTCGCCGCTGCGTTCGGCGCAGCCGGCCGCGTACTCGGCGGCGAGCTTGCGCTGGGCGAGCTTGTCGGCCTCGGAGTCGGGTACGGGGTCGGCCTTGGGGGCGCTGACGTACTCCTGCGGGTCGACGCAGGAGATCGGCGCGGAGTGGCCGACGCCCCGCGGGTCGAAGCCCACGAAGTCGTAGGCCTTCGCGGCGTTCGCCCAGATCGGGTTCTTGGTGGCGACGCGCTTGGGGAACGCCATGCCCGACCCGCCGGGGCCGCCCGGGTTGTAGAGCAGCGCTCCCTGGCGCTCGTCGGGGGTGCCGGTGCTGACGTGCCGGTCGACGGCTATTCGGATCTTCTTGCCGTCGGGCCTGGCGTAGTCGAGCGGTACGGTCACCCAGCCGCACTGGATGGGTGCGGCGATGCCCCAGTCGGCCGGGCAGTCCTTCCAGTCGATGCCTGCCCTGGCTGCCCGTGCCGCGGCGAGCTCGACGCCACGGGCCTCGGAACCACGGTGGTGACGGCTCTCGGCAGTGGCCGCGGGCGCGGACATCACGCCCGCCACGAGTGTGCCCGCGATCAGGGCGCCGGCCGGGCCGAGCACTGCGGTGCGTCTCAAGTGGAACCCCCATCGGATCCGAAGCGCCACCGGTGGTGGCACGATTCATTCGGGACCTTTCGCGGATCCTGTCTCCTGTGGGGTTCCTGAGAACAGATCGCACATCCACTTCTTTATCGAATCGATAACCGGACACCGGCGTCCCGCTGACCGGTGCTCAGCCTCCGGTCGTCCTGCGCGCGACCGATTCCTCGTCGTACGCGTCCAGCGCCTCGTCCAGGACCCGGCGCAGCAGGCGTGCGTCGGGGGCGGTGGCGGTGACGAGTGCGGCGGGACCGGCCAGTGGGGCGAGCACGGCCGTCGGTCCCAGCAGCCGCGCTTCGGGGCGCCGTTCGGTGAACGCCGGGTCCACCAGGAGGAGTTGTCCGACGGCCCGGTGGCCGCCGAGGACCGCCGGCCCGTCCCAGCCGTCGGGCGCGCCCGGCCCGTACGACGTCTCCTGGTCGAGCAGCGGGCGGCCGTCGCGGTGCGCGGTGATGCGGCTGGTGAGGGTGCCGGAGTCCTCGGCGTGCCGGCCGAGGACCTGCTCCTCGCGCAGCACCAGCCGTGCGGTGGGGGCGAGCCCGATCCGGGTGAGCGTGCGCAGCACGCTGCCGCGCACCGAGACGAGCTGTTCCGGCAGCCAGCGCAGTTCGGCCCCCTCCCCCACGGTCAACTCGATCTCGTACGCGGCGGGTTCGGCGTTCCTTCCGGGCAGGGCGACGGTCGCCGCCGCGGCGTCGACGGTGAGCCGGGCGCCGTCCTCCACCCGTGCCTCGATGGCGAGCCGGTCGCCGCCGAGCGGTGCGCTCATGGCTCCGACGACGGTGACCCGGGCGCCGGGGCCGTTCGTGGCCCGGGTCCGGCGCAGTGCCAGCGGCCCGTCGCTCTCCAGCACGGGAAGTGCGGTGCGGCCCCGGCCGTCGGGGGCCGCGGTGATCCGGGCGGTGGCCCGGACGCTCATGCGGTCCATGCGGCGAGCCGCCCGCGCACCCAGTCGGCGACGGGGCCGACGCCTTCCCCGGAGGTGAGCGAGGTGAGGGCCACGGGGAGCGGCCCGCGCTGCTGTGCGGCGTCGCGGGTCATCCGGCCGAGGTCCGAACCGACGTGGGGGGCGAGGTCGGTCTTGTTGATGACGAGGAGGTCGGCGGTGGTGATGCCGGGGCCGCCCTTGCGGGGGATGTCGTCGCCGCCGGCCACGTCGATGACGAAGACCTGGGCGTCGACGAGTCCCCTGGAGAAGGTGGCGGTGAGGTTGTCGCCGCCGGACTCGACCAGGATCAGATCGAGCGGTCCGACGGTTTCCTCCAGGTCCTCGACGGCTTCGAGGTTGGCGGAGATGTCGTCGCGGATGGCGGTGTGGGGGCAGGCGCCGGTCTCGACGGCCTGGATGCGCTCGGGCGGCAGGACGGC
>NZ_JBEXPY010000076.1:0-25574 GCF_040612315.1 Streptomyces sp. NPDC006435 | reverse complement strand
CTGTAACATGCGTGTTACCCCGGCCGCGTTCGCCCCATTGGCCCTCGTCGCACGGCGGTTGGGGGGGCGGCCGGTCCGGACCGGCCGCCCCACCCCGGTCATCCGGCACGTCCAGCCGCGGGGGCTGTACGGATCGGCCCGGTCACGTCCTTCTCGCTACAGGAGGCACCATGCAACGACGCACATTCCTCAGGGGCACCGCGGTGGCGGCCCTCGCCGCCGTACCCCTCGGCACCTCGATGTCGGTCGACGCCTCGGCGGCCGACAAACCCGTCAGCACCCTGGCCGAGCTCCAGAACGCGATCAACGGCGCCGCCCCCGGCGACCGGATCATCGTGGCCGACGGCACCTACACCGTTCCGGCCGGCGGCGCGATCAACATCTCCGGCAAGAACGGCACCAGTGCGGCGCCCATCACCATCGTGTCCAAGAGCCGAGGCGGCGCGGTCCTGCGCGGCGAACGCGGCTTCGTCCTCGCTAATTCGAGCAACATCGTCATCAGCGGCTTCTCCTTCCGGCAGAGCACCACGCTGGAGATCCCGGAGAGCTGCTCCTCGATCCGGCTGACCCGCAACGACTTCCAGCACGTGGACACTGGTGACCCGTACTGGGTCGTCGTACGGGCGAACGACACGAAGGTCGACCGCAACCACTTCCACAACAAGACCACCACGGGCATCTTCCTGATCGTCGACGGTCCGGACTCGACCGACGACATGGCCCAGAACGTCCACATCTTCCGGAACCACTTCTCCGACCACAGCTTCTCCGGGGACAACGGCGGCGAGTGCGTCCGCCTCGGCGTCAGCGGACGGGCACTGTCCGCCGCGAACGCGGTCGTGGAGTACAACCTGTTCGAGCGCGCCAACGGCGACCCCGAGGCCATCTCGGTGAAGTCCTCCGACAACACCATCCGGTACAACACCATCCGCGACAGCCGCGGCGGGATCGTGCTGCGCCACGGCAACCGCTCCCGGGTGGAGGGCAACTACCTGATCGGCGGCGAGGAGGGCGTACGGCTCTACGGCAACGACCACGTGGTCGTCAACAACTACCTCGCCGGGCTGTCCAAGCGGGCCCTGGTCGTCGGCAGCGGAACCACCCGCGACCACAACTCGGGCGAGACGCAGGAGGAACGGCGCGGCAACGACGCCTGCGACCGCGCGGTCATCGCGCACAACACCCTGGTCGACAACGCCGGGATGCTCTCGGGCGAGACCAACCGGACGTACGAACCCCGGGACGTCGTCATCGCCGACAACCTGCTCGTCGGCAGCACCGGCAGCCTCGTCGAGATGGGGACGACCACCAACTTCACCTGGAAGACCAACATGCTGTGGGGCGCGGCCGCCAACGGCAACATCCCGGCCGGCGGCTTCACCCGGGCCGACCCGAAGCTGGTGGCGGGCCCGGACGGGGTGTTCCGGCTGTCGGCGGGCAGCCCGGCGATCGGCGCGGCCACCCTGACCGGCACGACCGTGGCCGACGACATCGACGGCGACCAGCGCGGCAGCACCCGGGACATCGGCGCCGACGAGTACGCGACACAGCCCGCCCTGCGCCACCCCCTCACCACCGCCGACGTGGGACCGAACGCGGCGTGAGCGGACCCGGGACGACCCGGAACGGGTGACCGGAACACCGGCGAGGCGGCCCGCTCGGGGGCGGGCCATCTCCCCTTCCCGGACGACCGGGAACCCGACGCCGCACGGCCCCGGCCGGCGAGCCGTGCGGGATCATGGAACAACCGCCGCGGGGCGGGCACGGAAAGGCAAAAGGGAAGCAGTGACCATGAGAAGAAGCAGCCCGGTGCGACGCGTCGCGTCCCGATCCGGCCGGGTGGTCCGATGAGCGGGCTGGGGCTGTGCTCGGTCACCTTCCGGCAACTGCCCGCCGACGAGGTCGCGCGCCGCGCCGCGGAAGCCGGGCTCGACCTGGTCGAGTGGGGAGCGGACGTGCACGCCCCCTGGACGGAGCCCGACACGGTCCGCGCCGTCCGCGACGCCTCCGAGCGGTACGGGCTCACCTGCTGCTCGTACGGCTCGTACCACCGCGCGACCCCCGGCGAGACGGACGACTTCCCGGCGATCGTCCGCGCCGCCGCCCTCCTCGGCGCACCACGGATACGGGTGTGGGCGGGCGGCACCGGATCGGACGCGGCCACCCCGCAGGAACGACGGGACACCACGGCCTGTCTGCGGGAGGCGGCCCGGATCGCCGCGGACCACGGACTGGAACTCGGGCTGGAGTTCCACTCGAACACCCTCACCGACACCGTCGCCTCGACGGTCCGGCTGCTGGACGAGGTGGGCGCGGACAACCTCCGCACCTACTGGCAGCCACCGCTCGACGCCCCCGACGACGAGGCACTGGCCGGGCTCGCCGCACTCGTCGACCGGGTCTGTGCGGTGCACGTCTTCTCGTGGTGGCCGGGCAACCACCGCCTGGAGCTGGCCGAGCGCGAGGACCTGTGGACCGGGGTCTTCGACCTGCTGCACCAGCGGGGCGCACGGCCACAGGCGCTCCTGGAGTTCGTGCCCGGCGGCGACCCCGCCGTACTGGCGCGCGAGACCACCACACTGCGACGCGTGGCGGCCCACCGGCCCGGTGCCGCGGCACGGACGAACGCTTCCCATCCCAACACCCCGACGCCAGGACGGTAGACGACAGACATGCGCATCACGGAGAAGGACACACTCCTGTTCATCGGTGACTCCATCACCGACTCGGGCCGCGACCGCACGGACCCGGCGTCGCTCGGCGACGGATACGTCCACGGGATCGCGCGGACCCTGCGCGACCGGGCGGGCACCGGACCGGTCCCCGCCGTCATCAACCGGGGCATCAGCGGCCACCGGGTGTACGACCTCGAACCCCGCTGGACCACCGACGTCATCGACCACCGGCCCACCGTGGTCACGGTCAAGATCGGCATCAACGACACCTGGCGGCGCTACGACCAGGAACTCCTCAGTCCGGTCGACGAGTTCGAGGCATGCCTCGACCGGCTGCTCACGGAGACGGAACGCGGACTGTCCGCACGGCTGGTCGTCATCACCCCCTTCCTGCTCCCCGTCACCCCCGGGCAGGAGGAGTGGTTCGAGGACCTGGCCCCCCGCACCGACGCCGTCCTGCGCACCGCGCTCGCCCACAACGCCCTGGTGGTCCGCGCGGACCTCGTGCTGCCCCGCGCCGCCGAGGACAGCAGCGCGGCGGAACTGGCCCCGGACGGGGTCCACCCGACCCCCCTCGGCCACCGGCTGATCGCCGACGCCTGGTTCGCCGAGGTCGACTCCGCCCCGTCGAACCCCTGACACCGGCACGGCACGAGGAGCGCCGCGGCACATGACGCTCCTCGTGCCGCGGCGCTCCTCGTGACGGGACCGCCCGCCGGGCGGTCCCGTCACCGGGTCAGGAACCGGTGTGCAGCGGCACCGTCAGCTGCTTGAGCCAGGTGCCCGTGGTGAAGTCACGGGCCTTGATGACGACGGAGTGCGCCCCGACCTCGACCTGGAGGCCCTGGTTGAAGGCGCCGCCGAGGGAGACCTCGCCGCCCTTGCCGTCATCCATCCAACCGACCTGCACGGCCGAGGTGTTCACCACGGTGAAGCCCTCCAGGTTGCCGGTGCCGGGAACGACGCGGCGCACCACCCAGTCGGACAGGTTGAGATCCCAGTGGGTGTGCCCCGAGAAGAGGAACACGTCCTTGTGCCGCCCGAGGATCGACAGCAGCCGGTCGGGCTGGAGGTAGTCGTTGAGGTAGAGCTTGTTGTGGGTGCCCGACACCGTGTTGGGCAGCGGGTGGTGGGTCAGCACCATGACGGGCCTGCGGCGACGGGCCCAGTACGCGAGACGGTCCTCCAGCCAGGCGAACTGCGCGTCGCTGATCCACACCTCGTCCCACAGCTTCGCGTCGTGGTAGTGGGAGTAGCGCTCGGTGCCCAGGCTGAGCACGGGCACACCGCCGAACGACGTCTCCGAGTAGACCTTGTTGCGGCCCGCGAAGTTGTAGAAGCTGCGGAAGAGGGAGTCCTCCGTCGTGCCGTTGGGCCAGGTGGCCTCCGCGAGCGTGTTGGGATCGCTGTACTTCGGCACGTAGAACTCGTGGTTGCCGATGGCCCACGCCACGTTCCTGGGGTGCGGGTGGCGCTCCAGGGTCTGCCGGACCGCCGCGTACTCGAAGTCGTAACCGCGCGGGGTGATGTCACCGGCGATGC
This sequence comes from Streptomyces sp. NPDC006435, assembly GCF_040612315.1. Lineage (NCBI taxonomy): Bacteria > Bacillati > Actinomycetota > Actinomycetes > Kitasatosporales > Streptomycetaceae > Streptomyces > Streptomyces sp. NPDC006435. The sequence goes on along the minus strand of NZ_JBEXPY010000076.1, from coordinate 21,357 downwards.
CGAGACCGGCGCTGTTGGGGTTGATGCGGTGCAGATCGTCCAGGGCCCTGCCGAAGTCGGCCAGATCGCCCTGGATGTCACTGATGATGTTGAACCGGACGGTCCGGCCCCGGTCGGGCCGGCGCGGCGCGGCCTCGGCCGAGGGGGCCGCGAGCCCGGCACCGGCGGCGAGAGCCCCGCCCACCAGCGACGCGCTGCCCGTCGTGGCCATGAACGATCTGCGATCCATCGGTACTTCCTTCGTCTGCGCACCCCCGTCGGATGGGACGCGGGGAGTGTCACCGACAGGGGTTGCCCCTCGGCGTACCGTGGATGTCCATGACCTGAACTGTACGGTCCGATGGCCGAATGAATGCCCTTCGGGCGTGCGGCGCCGGGTGCCGCGGCCGACCGCGCGGGCGAGCCCCCGTCGCGGTGAGCGGTGACGGGCACACGCCCTGCTGGACATGGATCCGGAAGGGGTACGTTGGTCGCGCTGCCGATGGAGAGGACTGCAGAGCATGCGGATAGTCATGTACCGCGAAGGCATCCACCGCACCGCCTACCACATCCACGGCGAGTGCCCGGCGCTGACCGGCAAGCGCGACACCTGCGACAAGTGGGCAGCCGTGCCGGAGGAGGAGGCGCAGCGGTTGGGCCTCGTGCCGTGCTCGCGGTGTGCTGCCTGAGCACTCGTTGCCGGGGGAGGACCGGGGCGGGGCCGTCCAGGCCGCATCCGGCGCCCCGCGTGGCGGGGAGGGGTGGCACGCCGCCCCGGTGAAAGCGTCGGCCGGGTGCGTGAAACCCTTTAGAGTGCGAGGTCCAGGGAGCGGCGAGTCCTTGGACACGAGCCGGGTACGGACAGGGGAGCGGAGCCTGAATGAGGGTGGAACTGCCGCCGGAGCCGATGCACTTCGTCAACCGGGAGGAGGAGAAGGAACGGGCCTTCCGCGCGGTGGAGGAGTGGCAGGGCCGGTCCAGGCCGCTGGTGCTGTCGCTGAGCGGACCGGGAGGTCTGGGCAAGACGGAACTGGCCTATCTGATCGCCCGGAAACTGAGCGACCGCTTCCCGGACGGGGTGCTGTCGGTCGACCTGGACGACTTCCGGGTGGGTGGCGAGACGGATCCCGGTGACGCGCTCGCGCAGCTGCTGGACTCCCTCGGTGTGGAACCGGACTCGCTGGCACGCCAGTTCAAGGCGCGGTGCAGGCAGTACTGGAACAAGACCTTCGACAGCCGACTGCTGATCGTCGTGGACAACGCGCGGTACGCCTCGGAGGTCGTGCCACTGCTTCCGTCGTCGGGCGACAGCGTGGTGATCGTGGCGAGCCACGGCCCGCTGTACGACCTGGCGGACGGCGCCGCCGTCGACCTGGTGCTGCCGCCGCTGAAGGACCCGGCGGCGATGGAACTGCTCGAACTGATCGTCCGGGACCGACGACTGGCCACCGACGCGGAGGCGGTGCGGACGGTGGTGCGGCTGTGCGACGGCCTGCCCGCCGCCCTGCACGTCGCGGGCCGCTGGTTGCGCGCGCACCCGTTGCGACCGCTTCCCCGGCTCATCGAGGAACTGCGGGCCGAACTGGACGAGAAGGGGGTTTCCGGGGTGGAGGACATCTGGGACACGACCTACCGGAACCTTTCCCCGTCGGCGGCCCTGCTCTACCGGCTGCTGCCCCTCCACCCCGGCACGGCGTTCACCCGGGAGTCCGCCACCGCGCTGTCGGGGCTGGGGCCGGAGACGTGCCAGGACGCGCTGGAGGAACTGGCCACGGCAGGGTTACTGGAACTGCGGGTGGTGCGGCCGGAGGAGGAGGGCCGGATGCGGCTGCCGGGGCCGCTGCACGCACATGCCCGGCGCCGGGCCCGCGAGCACGAGACCGGGGGCGAGGCGGCCGAGGCGCAGGTACGGGTGCTGCGCTGGTTCGTACGGCAGGCCCAACGGGCCGACAGACTCGCGGCGGGCCCGCGCCTGATCGTCGCGGACACCCAGGGCTCCGTTCCCGGTGCCCCGGACGTCCCTCTGGAGGACCCGGCGGGGACCGGGGACAAGCAGTCCGAGCGCGCGACGCGCTGGCTGCGCACGGAACGGCACGCGTTGTTCGCGTGCGTGCGGCTGGCCCATGCGCGGGGAATGGACGCGGAGGCCGTGGCCCTGTGCGAGCCCGTGTGGACGTACGCGCTGGACCACCCCCACCGGACCGACGTGTCCGAGGTCTTCCGACTCGGGGCGAACTCCGCCGCCCGGTCCGGGAACGCGGCCTGGCTGGTCCGCATGCGGTGCCAACTCGCCCGTTCCTTCTGGGAGTCGGGGAAGCCGGACGACGCCGGGCGCGAACTCGACAGCGCGTTCGCCGCCCTCCACCTGCTGGGGGACGGCAAGAAGGACTCCAAACTCCGTGCCTCGACACTGGAGTTCCGCGGCACGCTCAGCTCCGTGCGGGGCGACTGGACGGCCGCGGTGGCCGACTTCGCCCGGTCCCGCGAGGTTCATCTGTCGATCGAGAACCACTACGGAGCCATGCTCCAGACCTACCGGATGGGCGAGGCCCACGCGGCACTCGGTGACCTGGAACAGGCGGCCCGCCTGTTGTCCGAGGCGTACGCCGGGGCCACCGAGCAGAACCGCGCCAGGCTGATCGCCCGCACCGGATTCGCGCTGGGCGGCGTCCTGCTCCGCCTCGGCCGTGCCGGGGAAGCCCGTCCGCTGTACGAGCAGGCGCTGGACGGGGCACGCCGCAGGGGTTCCGACTCCGAGCAGGTCCGCGTCCTCGCCGCGCTCGCCGAACTGGCCGACGCGGAAGGCAGTACCGGGGCGGCCGACGGATACCGCACGGAGGCGGAAACCATCCGACGGCACAACGGACTGGACTAGAAGAAGGGCCACGTCCCGCCGGTGCCCCGCTTCGAGGGCCCGGCGGGTTCGAGGGGCCCGGAACCGTGAAGTCGTGCCCGAAGTGCGGTGGGCAACGGGCCCGAGGAGGCGTGTGGAACAGCGGGTGCGCATACACAGGGTCCGGACAGGCGACAGCGAGGTCCGGGTGGTCCGGCTCGCCCCGGCCCCGGCACGACTGGCCCTGCGCGACGACCACCACTGGCTGTCGATGTACGCCGACCGGGAGGGCGTCACCGGGCTCACCGCCATGTGGTCGCTGGCCGCCCGTTCGGCCCGGTCGCTGGTGTACCTGCCAATCCGGTCCAATCCGGCCCCCGGGGACGCCATCGGCGACGGGGTGCCGGTCTCGTTGGACCTGGTCCTGGCCCACCACAGCCTGCAGTTCCCGACCGCCTCCTGGAAGCGGGTACGGGCACGGCTCGGCACCGGCAGGGCGCACACGACAGCCACGCCGGACCGGGACTTCCCCGACGGGGCAGCCATCGACCACCAGCGGTGGTACCACCGGACGTACCGCGACCACCTCGGATTCGACATCGCCGCGCACACCCTCTTCGTCGTGGGGAGCCCCACCGCGTTCCGCGAGCACGGCGCGGCCCTGCGCGACCTCACCGAACAGGCCCCGGCGCACATGCACCGCCACCCGGGCCCCGGGCACTGCTGCGTCGAGCTCAGCTCCGGCCCGTGGACGGAGGCACGGACCCGCGGAAACGTACCCGCCCGCCTGCACATCCAGTACTGCGACACCTGGTGAGAACGGGGACGACGGCTCATCGGGGGAGAATCCCGCCGAGCCCGTGCAGTGTAGGAGGAGAGACATGACGAAGACAACGGATCCACAGTCCTTCGACCGGTTCGCCCTCGACTACGACCGTTTCGTGAGCCTGCTCCCGGGACAGAACACCGCCTGGCTGCGCGGACTCGGCACGACGGGCGGACGCGCCCTGGACGTGGGCTGCGGCTCGGGGCACGCGGTCGAGGCGCTGGCGGACGGTTTCGAGGAAGTCGTCGGCCTGGACCTGAGCCGCCCCCTGATCGAGATCGCCCGGGCCAGGAGGGCCCGGCCCAACGTGCGCTACGTGGTGAAGGACCTGCTGGACCTGGAGGACGCGGCGGGCTTCGACCTGGTCTACAGCCACACCATGTTCCACCACCTGGAGGACTACCGTGCGGGCCTGGAGCATGTGAAGGGACTCGTGCGGCCCGGCGGTACCGTCGCACTGATCGACAACGTGTGCGACCTGTACCCGACACCGCCCCGCAAGGCGTACACCTGGCCCGCGCTGTGGAACTTCCCCGGCGAGATCCACCGTGTGGGGCTTCGCGACGCGTGGTTCCAACTGCGCTTCTGGCACAGCCGTCCGTGGCTGGCACATCTCCTCAGCGACCGCTACCTGTCACGCGAGCAGTTCCGCGAGTTGTACGGGAGCGTCTTCCCCGGGGCCCGGTTCGACGACCTCGGCTTCGCCCTGGCGATGGCCTGGACGGCGCCACGGGAAGAACGCGACGAGGCCCGCACACCGAACACACCTTAGTGCTCCGACCGGGAACGTCTGCGGGGTTGTGTTCGTGGCGGGTCAGTTCGGTGGGACGGTGTACTCCCATCCGGGCCGCCAGCGGGCCGGTGCCCGGACGAGGTCTTCGAGGTCGGCGCCGGTGAGCAGGCAGTCCAGGGCCCATCGGTTGGCCGAGTGGGCGATCAGCAGAATGCGGCTGCCGTCCCACCGGGCGGCCAGGTCGCTGAGGAAGTCCTCGGTGGCGGCCAGAACCTCGCGGTAGCTCTGCCCGCCGGGGAAGGGCTCGTCGATGTGCCGGCCCCGCAGCGGGGCGAGTGCCGCCTGCGGACGGCCGTTGAGGTGTCCGTAGTCGCATTCCCGCAGGCGGCGGTCCTGATGGACCGGCACTGCGGTGCCTGCGAAGGCGATCCGCGCGGTGTCCACGGCGCGGTGCAGGTCGGAGGTGAAAACCGCCGTGATGCCGTCGTTGCGGCGGCGGTCACCGAGTTCCCGGGCCTGTCGGCGGCCGGCCGACGAGAGGGCGCCCGGCAGCCAACCGGTGGCGATCCCCGCCTCGTTGTCGGTGGTGGTGGCGTGGGTCTCGTAGACGAGCCGGATCGGCATCTTTGCCCCGTTCATGGTCAGGCCGTCCGGGAGAGGGCGTCCGCCCCGGCGGATGCCCTTCCCGCTTTCAGCGCGGCCAGGGTGTTGACGGTGCCCTTGCGGCGGCGGTCGTCGCCGACGGAGTGGGCAGCCGTGGCCGTGGAAGCAGATCACGCCGTGGGCGCGGTGGCAGGTCGTCGGCAGGCGGTCGGGCTTGCCCCGGCGCACGATCTGCTGAGGCTTCTGCTTTGGGCAATTGTCAAGACTTGTGGATGTGCGGCTTCGGCTGCTGCCGGCCGCCGTGCTGCCGGGACCAGGTCTCGCGTGTGACCGCGTACTCCACATCGCCGTGCTCGGCTCCCTCGATCGGCTCGGGCCACTCCTCGAAGAAGGTGCGGATCAAGGACAGGCCGGCCTTCTCCATGACCCGCCTCGAGGCAGTGTTGACCGTCATCGTGGTGGCCACGATCCGGTCCACCGCCAGCTCGGTGAACGCGTGGTGCACCAGTGCCCGCGCGCCTTCGGTCGCATGGCCCAGGCCCCAGACGGACGGCAGCATCCGATATCCCAGCTCCGTTCCGCCGTTCAGGCCGACGCTGGTTGCGGGCCGCAGCGAGAACCACCCCAAGAACGCCCCGGATGACTTCTCCTCCGCGGCGAAGCAGCCCTGACCGCTCGGAAGGTCGGCGTACTCGCGGAGGATCCGCGGAAGCTGCTGCTGCTCGACGACTTCCCTGGGCACCGGGCGACCGTCGTCGATCTGCCGCATGACGTCGGGGTGGCCGTGCAAGGCGGCCAGGGCATCGACGTCCGCCCCGGTGAAGCGGCGCAGCGTCATCCTTCCGGTTTCCAAGTAGATGTCCACGGCGGCGATTCGAGCATCCCGCCCGGCGTGCGGCAACTGCTTTCCATTCGCCTGCGCGGACGGGCATACATTCACGCCGCGATCCCCGTGTGCTCGTCGATCAGGACACCCTTCTCGAACCGGGCGCCGGAGCGGACCAGGGCGCCGAGGGAAGCTCCGGTGAGCGCCCGCCAACGTTCCTGGGCCGATTCGACCAGCTCGAACACCATTGCCGATGCCGATGCCGATGCCGATGCCGAGCCCGAGGATAATTCATCGGTGTGCGGGGGGTGTGCATCGCGAACCGGGAGTGGGTGCCCAGGTGATCGAGTTCCTGATCGACATGGTGGGGGGCCTCTTGGCCCCCGATTTCGCTGGGAAACGGCGGGCAAGGGCTCAGGCTCGTGCCTTCGCCGAGGGCGGTGAGGTCCTCTTCGAGGCATGTGTCCTCGGCGACCGCCCGTATTGCAGTCCGGTCATGGTCTTCCTTGCGGCCTCCAGGACTGCTCTGCACGTATCGCCCACCGAGGTGAAGACGCTCGCGCGTCGTGTTCTGCCGGCCGAACACATCGAGATACGCCAGATCCGCAGGCGGGCTCGATCGGATCCCCGGATCATCCGTTCCTTCTGGAACATCGCCGAGTGTCGTGATGGGAGCTTCGACTTCGTGGTCGCCTGTGCACCTGAGCACATGCGCTATTTCATCGGGTCGCTCGGAATGGAAGGCCCCGGACCGAACACCAGAGCTGCCGACTGAATTCGTTGGTCAGTCGTCGAACCAGACGACCAGCCTGACCTCGCCGTCACCGTGCAGTTCGGCCAGGGTGCGCATGACGGTCCAGACAGGGCCCCACTCCTCGTCGGGTACGGTGTCGCGGCGCCTGAGGCGGTCAACACGGAACATCTGGTCTCCATCGATCCACTGGGAGCCTTCCGGGAAGTACTCGCTGGGCCGGACCGCCATGTGAGCCGGCTGTCCGCAGAGGTCGACGAATCGCTGAGGAGCGGAGTAGTGCCGCTGGAGCAACTGCCAGTCGCCCTGCGGATCACGGCAGTACTCGCGGATGTAGGCATCGGGCCGGGCGGACTCCTCATCCCAGTCGACCCGCTTGAGCTCTGCCCAGCTGACCCAGCTCGCGCTTCGCCCGGCCGTCGTCCCATGGCCGTCGCGGACGCGGTTCGACGCGTTGGCAGGCAGTCCACGGACAGAAGCCACCGGTACGAACTGCTCGTTGTCGCAGACGCCGAACAGCGAGCCGAAGGCGTCGTAGTTCCTGGGCACCTTCAGATGGTTCAGGTCGATGGCGGCGTGCCAGAACGATTCCGCCCCATGGTCTCGATAGTCGCGGTGGCACTCGATGAAGCCCTGGATGTCCTTGCCCATGTCGTGATGATGCCGGGTCGGCCTCCACCGGACCAGGCATTGCTCTCCTCGGAACATGACCCGGAAGAAACCCCTAGATCTCTTGCCCGGCTTCCTCGTCCGTGGCCGGGGAGAGGCTGACGTGATGGGCGTGGTCACCGACGACGCAGGTCAGGACGGCCGGGGCGAGGGGTTCGCCCGGCCGGGTGGAACGCCATGCGTGGACGGCGGACAGTGCGGCGGCCGGGTCGACGCGGATGATGCGGCCGTCCGCGTACCGGGGTTCGACGCGGACGGCGTGGACGCGTTCGTCGCCGCGGACCGCGAGCACGCACAGGTCCGGGGAGACGACGGCCGCGGCCGAGCGGCAGCCGGGGTACTCGGAGAGGGCGTGCCGGGCCCAGCCGGCGGCGCTCCACGCCATGTCCTGCGGGGTGGAGGACGGCGGGCCCGGACGGCGGTAGAGCAGACCGGCCGAGCGGGCGAACCGCTCCCCGGCGGCGCCGTGTTCCACCGCCAGGTGGTGTCCGGGCGGGCCGGTACCGGCGGGGCGCCGATCGATCCGGACGCTGTCCGCCGAGATCTCGGCACGCACGTCGAACGCCGCGGGCATGCGGGAGGCGGGTGCCGGGGACGGCAGCAGCCGAGGCGGCACGCGGTGGACCGGCGGAGCGAGGCCGAGGATCGCGTACAACTCGGTCCGCAGGAGTCCCAACGCCTCTCCCCGACCGGCGAACGCGGCTCGGGCGGCCCTGCTCCCGGTGCCCGGCCGGTACGCTTCCAGCGTCTTCCTTACCGTTTCTGCCGGTCCCAACTCCGGTACCTGGCGCAGGAGTTCATCCATCGGGCTGCCGGGGATCAGTTCGGTGCCGCCCCGGTGGACGTTGACCACCGGGCGGTCACGGGCCGCGCAGAAGTACAGCGCCGTCGAGCCGTGGTCGGTGACGAGGGCGTCGGCGGCGATCAGCACGGAGGCCCATTCCTCGTGCGGCCTCGCGAGCACCATGCCCGCGTCGAGAGCCGGTGACAGTCGCTCGGCCAGTTCGTGGTTGCCGAGGAGGCTGTGTTCGTTGGGGTGCACGATCAGCGCCAACTGGTATTCGTCGTGCGGCAGATGGGCGGCCAGCTCGGCAGGGAGCCCGGGGCGCCGGTGCAGCAGTGACTCCGGACCCCAGGTCGAGGTGAGGACGATCAGCTTGCGGGCCCCGGTGCCGAGCGCCGTCCGGTAGCGGTCGCGGAGGGACAGCGAGGCGAGGACGCGCTCCAGGGTGGGGTCGCCGACGACCTTCGCCCGGTCCGCGGCCCGCGGACTCGCCGCGGCCAGCCGGGCGACCTGGTCGGGGTGGGCGAGAGCGTGCAGGGCGGTCGGCGGCGCGTTGTCGGCCGGCATCAGGAACTCCGGGTCCAGCCCGGATGCCGAATCGGCCGAACCCTCGGTCGCGATCGACTTGTTGAACCCGGCGCCGTGCGGGAGCAGTACGTGGCTGCCGCGCAGCAGCCCCAGTTCGCCCTTGGGGCTCGCGGCGAGAACCAGGTCGTACGTGCGCCGGCAGGCATCGTCCCAGGGGATCGTCCGCCCACCGACGGCGTCGATCACGGACAGCGCGTCGACATCGAATTCGGAACCGGGCACCAGGGTGAACAGGCGGGTGATGCGGTCATCGCCGGCGAGGGCCGGAAGCGCGTCGAGGAGGCGGTACAGAGCCACCGCGGACCGAGCCGCGAGAAGCACGACCCGCCCGTCGCCCGTCGCCCGTCGCCCGTCGCCCGTCGCCCGTCGCCCGTCGCCCGTCGCCCGTCGCCCGTCGCCCGTCGCCCGTCGCCCGTCGCCCCAAGCGTCCATCGTAGTGGGGAGTTGCTGGTCATGTCCGGGGTTTCCGCAGATCGGGGGTGGTTGCTCCACGCCGTTCGGCGACGCGGTCCGATCGTACCGCGTCGCTGGGGAGGGGCTCCGGGCGTGATCCGTGACGCACATTCGACAACCCCGGTGCGGGCACCGGCGGACGGCGGGGAGGATGGCGGAATGAGCGAATTGGGAATCGCGCTGATCGCCGCGGGGTCCGCGATCACGGGTGGCGTCGCCACCGGCTGGTTCACCCGCAGCGCGGGATTCCGGCAGGCCGAAGCCGCGCGTCAGGCCGGTGACCGGCAGGCCGACGCGTTGCTCGAAACGGTGCGGATGACGCTCCGGGAGCAGGCGGCCGTTCGGCTGTCGGACCTTCGGCGCCAGACCTATGTGCGGTTCCTCGGCGTGGCGGAGGAGAGGATCCGGACCGAGCGGACCGGGAGGGGCAGGGGTGACGACGACGCCCTTCTGGAAAGCGCCCTGGGCGAGGTCGTCCTGGAGGGGCCGGCGGAGGTCGCCGCCGCCGCGCGGAACGTCGTCGACCGGCTGCGCCGCCACGAATCGCCGGACAGTCTCCTGAGCGCGAAGGAGGATTTCGTCACTGCCGCGCGGGAGGTGCTGAGCGAACCGTCCCCGGTCCGGTGACGACCCGTGGTGGCCGCCTCCGCCGCGACGTGCGGAATCCGGGCCGCGCCGAAGGGAGTTGGACGCCCCCGGTGGGCGGCCCGGGGCCGCCCACCGCGTGTGGACCCTGTTTCGTCAGCTCTCCTCGTCCTCCGCCCGGCGCTCACCCTCCGCCTGGGACGGCTGGGTGCGGGTGGTGGCGGGGTGCCGTTCCTCCGCCGGATCCCTGTCCTCGTCCAGCCGCTCGCCCTCGGCCTGCGAGGGGGTCGAGTACTCGACATCCTTGATCATGATGGCCGCCTCCGAGATCGGGACGCGTGCCTGCACGGCGCGTGGTGCCTACAGATCGAGCCTATCGCTTCGCCCGACAGGGCGAGCGGTGCGCGATGAGCGGCGGGCGGTGGGCGGTCCTGCGTCCGGGCCCGCCGCCACGCCGGTGCGTCAGGCCGTCAGTGTGCGCCGGGGCCGGACACGGGCGTCCAGCGGCGAACCGTCGACGACATGTGCCGTACGGCTGCCGGGGTCGAGCATGACCGTGGCGAGTGTTGCCCAGCGCTGGCCGAGGGGGAGCGCCATGTCGGGCACGCAGCACAGCTGCGGCTCTCCCGGACCCGAGACGAGGAACTCCAGCAGTTCGTCCGGGTCCTGCGGCTGCGGCTTCGGGGCCCGGGCGAAACGGGATGCCACCAGGGCGTGGCGGTCTCCGGAGTCGGGCTGGTAGAGCTCGGTCTTCTCGGCCGCGCGGGGCACCGGGCTCAGGAAGTGGTTGGTCCGGATGAGGATGCCGTCGGTCGGCTCGATCACGAACACGCCCACCGGGGTGATGTCGGTGGTGACGGCCGTCGCCAGGTCGAAGAGGGTGAAGGAGCTGGAGGCGGTGACGGGGGCGGAGCGGACGGTCTCCAGCGCTTCCGCGATCGACGCGGCCTCCTCCAGCACGGTGGCGGCGAGGAGGTGGACGGGGACGCCGCCCACACCGTCCTCGCGGTGCCCGAGAATGTTGAAGTGCAGGGCGAGCCCGGCGCTGTTGACGCCGATCTTGCCCAGGATCCCGTGCTCGGTGATCCCGACCACGTCGTGGCGTCCGCCCCGTACCTCGTGCGTGTGCCAGTGCGGCGCGAGCTCCACGTGCCAGTCCCAGGTCTGCACGCCGAAGGTGCGCGTGGCCGCCGTGTCCGCCCCGAGGCACCGGGCGATGGTCGAGCACTCGCCGGGCCGCCCCGTCCGGCTCTGCGCGAGGATCTCCGTACGCGCGTTGAGGGCGGCGATCCGCCACGGCTCCACCCCGGCACCGGCGGCGACCCCGTCCAGCTCCTCGCGCAGTCGCGGCCGGAACGCGCCGACCGCGTCCGCGGTGCGCAGCGCGTCCTCGCGGACCCTGTCCTCGGTGAGGCGCGCGAGACGGAAGAGCCGGTCGTAGGTCTCCAGGCCGCCGGTGAGGGTGTCCCGGAGCTGCTCGCCCCGCTGCCTGCCGCGTGCGAACGGGTCGGTCGCGTCCACGCGGATGTGCTGTCGTTCGGTGTTCATCTCTTCCTCGTGAGGTCTGGTGTCGGGTGATGTCGTGCCCGGCCCTCGGGGCCGGGGAAGCAGGGACGGTCAGTGCGCCCGGGAGACGGGGGAGGGGAGGTGGCGGCGCATGAGGACCGCGTAGACGGCGGCGGCGATCAGCATGCCGACCGGGAGGGCCAGGTCGACTCCGCCCACGGCGCGGGCCAGCGGCCCCGTGTACAGCTCGGTGCTCACGCACAGGACGGCGGCCGCGGTGCCGGTGACCAGGGCGGCGACCCCGGCCCGGTTGACGCCTCCGGTGTACCAGTACGTGCTGCCCGGGGTCTCGTCCGTGAGCGCGGGGCCGTCGTAGCGGTTGCGGCGCAGCAGGATGTCGGTGGCGTAGACGGCCATGCCGGGGCCGAGCAGGACGACGGTGAGCTGGAGGACGTTGCTGACGGTGTCGAGGAAGTCGGACACGAGCAGCGCGTACAGGGTGAGCGCCACGGCGACGAGTCCGTACACCACGACGCCGAGGGAGCGGCGGATCCTGATGCCCGCGGCCTGGAGGGCGAGCCCCGAGCTGTAGGTGGTCATGGCGTTGATCGCGACGGCGCCCACGACGAGCGAGACCAGGAAGACCGGTGTGAACCAGCCGGGCAGGACGCTTTCGAGCGCGGTCTGCGGGTCGGTCATGTCGATCGCGGTGCCGGCCAGTGTGCCCAGCGCGGTGACCACGACGCTCGGGACGAAGCCGCCGAGCGCCGTCCAGCCCGCGACCCGCTTCGGGGACGTGGTGGGCGGCAGGTAGCGGGCGAAGTCGGCACCGTTGTTGAACGACAGCGGGCCCGAGGCGACGAGGGCGAAGCCACCGAGGAGGGCCGCCCACAAGGGGCCGCCGTGGAGCGGGTCGGCGGGCGTGTAGTCCCAGTGGGCGTGCCGCAGGACGCCGACGCCGACGACGGCGAAGACCGCCACCAGGGCCAGGGTGATCGGAGGGTACAGCTTCAGGATCGTGGCGTGGCCGTAGACGCTGATGGCCAGGGTGGACGCGGCGATGGCCGCCACCGTCGCGATCTTGACACCGGTGTCCGGCTCGATCCCGGCCTTCCGCAGGAGGGAGAAGGCGGCGATCGCGGCCGCGGACAGGTTCAGGGAGACGTAGCAGAGGCAGATGGCCCAGCCGGTGATCGCGGTGTTCACCCGGTTGCCGCGGATGCCGTACATCGTCCGTGTGATCACCGAACTCGGCGTGCCCGACGCGGGGCCGGAGACGGCCAGGAGCCCGACGAGGGCCCAGAACAGGTTGCCCACCACGATCACGGCGAATGTTTGCGGAAGGGTCAGCCCCATGAGGACCAGGGCGCCGCCCACGACCAGGCACAGGTAGTTGACGTTCGCCGCGGCCCAGACCGAGAACAGCTCCCGGGGACGGCCGTGGCGTTCCCGCTCGGGAACGTGGTCGATGCCGTGGGCCTCGATGCGTCCGGCCTGCTCGGACGTCGGGCGAAGATCCGGGACAGCCGTCCGTGGGCCGGGGGCCGTGGAAGTCATGCGCGCCTCCGCGTGGTGGGCGGTACCCACGTACTTGTCTATTGGTCGCACACTCAATAGCATCGGCGGCATGTCGTCAAGGGTTCATGGGGCATCGATCCGGCAGGCTCCGACCGGCTGACGTGCGAGAACGCCCGCCCCTCGCCCCGTGCGCGATGAAAGCGCCGGAGCGAGGGGCGGGGAGGGGGCGGTGGGACCCGGGGGCGTGTTGCGCAGGGTGCGGCGCCCCGGTCACCCGGTGCGGTCGACGACGAACGGGAGCAGCCCGAGGATCTCGCCGAGCGCGACCGGGGCGAGCGGAGCGCTCTCCAGGCTCCGGCGGGCCTGTTCCAACTGTTGCTGGGCCTCGGTCAGCGCGGCGTGGCGACCGCCCGCCTCCTCGACGAGTTCGGCCGCCCGCCGGGCGGTGGTGTCGTCGAGCGGGATTCCGGTGCCGAGCAGTGCCGCGAGCCGCCGGGCGGCGGGGTGGTCCGTGGCCAGGGCCGCGAGGACGGGGTACGTCTTCTTCAGCCGTCGCAGATCGTTGTGCACGGGCTTGCCCGTGACCTCGGGGTCCCCCCAGGTCCCGAGGAGGTCGTCCACCGCCTGGAACGCCACCCCGAGGTGCCGTCCCGCGCGGGTCAGCGCCTCCACGGTCGTGGCGGGGGCCCCGACTAGCACGGCGCCCAGCCCCGCCGCGCAACCCAGCAGCGCCCCCGTCTTGTGCTCGGCCATCCACCGGTACTCGTGCGGCCGCACCGCCTCCGGCCCGGTCCAGGGACGGGACTCGAAGAGCAGGTCGTCGGCCTGGCCGCGCACCAGGTCGGTCAGGGTCCCGGCCAGCAGCCGCACCGCCGCCGCGCCGTGCGGCCCGGGTGCCTCGGCCAGGGTCTGCACCGCCGCGGCGAAGAGCGCGTCGCCCGCGAGGACCGCCGGGCCCGTCCCGTACGCCTTCCACGCGGTGGCCCGCTGTCTGCGGGTCTCGTCGCCGTCCATGATGTCGTCGTGGATGAGGGAGAAGACGTGGATCAGTTCCACGGCGACGGCGCCGACGACCCCTTCCCGGGCCGGTGCCCCGGCCGCCTCGGCGCCGAGCAGTGCGAGGGCCTGGCGCAGTCCCTTGCCCTGCGAGCCCGGTACGGGGGTGCCGTCCGTCGCGTTCCAGCCGAGGGAGAAGGCGGCCATCTCGGCGTGCCACGGGTGCAGATGCCGCACCGCCCGGACGAGTTCCGGGCGCACGAGGTCGCGGCAGCGGGCGAGCACCTCGGGCGGGGTGGCCCGCCGGGTCACTGACGAGGGCGTCATCGGCGTCCGCTCTCCCCGTCCGTGCCGTCACCGGTCTCCCCGTCCGTGCCGTCACCGGCCGGTGCCACCCCGAGTTCGGCGTACGCCTTGTCCACCATCTCCCGGGCGTTGAGCAGGCCTATCCGGTCCAGGGTGCGGCGCAACTCGTCCAGGTCCTTCGCGGTGTCGTCGCGGTCCCGGCCCAGCCGTGCGAGCGACTTGACCAGGCCGAGCCGGGCCAGCGCCTCGCCCCGGGGCTCGGTCATGTCCCGGAACTCCGCGAGCGCCTCCTCGTACATCGCGCGCGCCTCCTCGTACCGGCGGGCGCGGAAGAGGACATTGGCGCGCATCTTGTGGTTGTAGGCGAGCGCGCTGGACAACTTCATTTCCCGGCAAGTGAGTTCGGCCTCCGAGAGCAGGGTCAGCGCGCGCTCCGGATCGTCCCGCAGGGAGACGATGTCGGCGATGCCGCGCAGCGCCCACGCCCGGCCGCGCCGGTCGTCGGCGTTGCCCGCGAGTTCGGCCGCCTCCTCGAACATGGCCAGGGCGGTGTCGAGCGAGCCCGTGTTGCGGTGGATCTGCGCGATGCCCTCCAGGGCCCACACGGTGTGGCGCGCCTCGCCGCGTGCGCGTGCCTCCGCCAGCAGTTGTTCGTGCAGGGCGGCGACGGTTCGGTAATCGCCCTGGATCCGCCCGGTCTCCGCGAGGCCCGCGAGCGAGTAGCCGCGGGCGACGACGTCCCCGCCGCGTTTGCCCATGTCGGCCGCGAGGCCCAACAGGCGGAACGCCAGCCTGAGTTCGCCGCGCTGGCGGGCCAGCGTCCCGCCGCTCCACAACGCCCAGGCCATTGCCCCGAGATCCTCGGCCGAGCGCGCGGCCCGGTAACTGGCCTTCCATGCCAGGTCGGCCTCCGTCACATTGCCGAGCCTGCGGTGCGCCTCGGCCACGGCGAGATTGCACCGGGCCACTTCCCCGCCGGATCCGGAGCGTTCGGCCTCCTTCAAGTGCCGTACGCCTTCAGCCAGTACGTCCGTGAGGGAGGAGTTCACCGACATCTTCGTGAGGGCGCCTTGGTACTCGGGCGCCAGTGCCTTGCTGTGCATGGGAGCCTTTCGCGCGTGGCCGGGGCGGAACCGGAACAGCTATACGCGATGTGTATACATTCGGTGTATAGCTTCCTGGTGTACTGACCCGGGCACTCGTGGGGGTTTGACATGACCTGTCACTCGCGGCGAACCGCCTTGCTGTGGATCAAGACGACGTACGTGGGCCCCGGGTTGCTCGGCGAGCAACAGAAGTCGACACCACCGGTACGGGAGGGCGACGGCCCGGCGTCCCGGCGCGGGTTCCGGCGCGCCGCCCGGCCGGGCGGCGGGTGTCCCCGCCAGGGCCGGGGGCTCCTTGCGGAGCGCCGATCGCGCCCACTGGATAAGCTCGACGAGGGGCCCGGTACCAGAGGGACGGAGGCTCCCATGACGACAATCGAACCGCGTGACGTGCCCCCTCGCCTCGCCATCGGCGCGTTCGTCCTCAACTCCGGCCTGGGCAAACTGAAGGCCGACGCGGAGACGGCGCAGAGCCTGCATGGCATGGCCTGTGTCGCCTACCCGTTCCTGCAGCGGATCGAGCCCGAACGGTTCACCCGGCTGCTCGCCTGGTCGGAGATCGCGGTCGGTGGCACCCTGCTCACCCCCTTCGTGCCGACGCGGTCGGCGGGGCTGGTGCTGACGGGGTTCGCCGGGGGCCTGGTCGGACTGTACCTGCGGGTTCCCGGAATGCGGGAACCGGGCAGTCTGCGGCCCACCCAGAACGGCACCCCCCTGGCCAAGGACTTCTGGATGCTGGGCATCGGGCTCGGCTTCCTGGGTGCGAAAGCCCGTTCCGCGGCCCCGGGCGCTTTTCGGTGCCGACGGCACCGGTGCCGGGGCTGAGGAAACCCACTCAAGGAGTGATCATGAGCGAGTCGGACGAACTCCGCGGCCGTGTACGGCAACTGCGTGCCAAGGCGAAGGACCTGAAGGGCGAGGCCGAGCGGGCCGCCGACCCCAAGGAACGCCGGCGCCTGGAGGACAAGGCCCGCATGCTCGAATCGGAGAGCGAGCAGGTGAGCGGGATGGCGAGCGGGGACATCTATCCCATGGAATGAGGCCGGACGGCACAGCTCCTGAGCCGAGGACCCCGGCGGAGGACGGCGGAGGACGGGGAAGGACGGAAGGACGGAAGGGCGGAAGGGCGGAAGGGCGGAAGGAAGGCAGGGGAAACGGGGAACGGGAAGCGGGAAAGTGGGGGCCGGGGAATCCTGGCGCCGCGCGGGTGTTGCACAAGGGTGTGAGTTCCGTGATCGCATCCACCCGGTTTTCCGTGCTCGACCGCTCCCGCACCCGTGAGGGGCACGACGGCCCCGAGGCACTGCGTGACACCGTGCGCCTCGCCGCGGAGGCCGAGGCGCTCGGGTACCACCGGTTCTGGGTGTCCGAGCACCACGGCGTGCCGGGCGTCGCCGGTTCCGCGCCGACCGTGCTGGCCGCGGCCGTCGCGGCGGCGACCTCCACCATCCGGGTCGGGACGGGCGGGGTGATGCTCCCCAACCACCGGCCCATGGTGGTGGCCGAGCAGTTCGGCGTACTGGAGTCCCTGTTCCCCGGCCGGATCGACATGGGCATCGGCCGCTCGCTCGGCTTCACCGACGGCATCCGCAGGGCGCTGGGCAGCGACCGGCCGGCCGCCGACGACTTCGCGGCACAGCTTGCCGAACTGCTCGGCTGGCTGGACGGTACGCAGCAGGCCCATCCGCAGGTCCACGCCCGCCCCGCCGAGGGGCTGCGCATACCCCCGTTCGTGCTGGCCACCGGGGAGGGCGCCGGCATCGCGGCGACGGCCGGGCTGCCGCTGGTGATCGGTGACCTGCGAGGCCGGGAGAAACTGCTGCGCGCCGTCGAACGCTACCGGCGGGACTTCCGCCCCTCCGCCCGGGCGGCGGAACCGTACGTGGTCGTCGCGGGCACCGTCGCGGTCGCCGGGAACGCGCGGGAGGCCCGGCGGCTGCTGATGCCGGAGGCGTGGTCCATGGCGCACTCCCGCACCCATGGAGTCTTCCCGCCGCTCGGCCCGCCCGACCGGATCGAGACGAGAACCATGACGGAGAAGGAGCGCCGCTTCTACGAGGACGGGCTGAGCGGCCACCTCCAGGGCACGGAGGACGAGGTCGCCGCCGGTCTCGAAACGGCCATCGAGGAGACCGGCGCCGACGAGGTCCTCGTCACGACCAGCACGTACGACCGGGCGGCGCTGGTGGACTCGCTGCGCCGGCTGGCCCGGATCGCGCGCCTGACCCCGCACGGAGCCGTGCCGATCACGCACGGGGAAGTGCCGGCCGGGCACGGGGGAGCGCCGATCATGCACGGAGGAGCCTCGGCCGCGCTGTCCTGACGGTGCCGCGCGGCCGGGTGGCCGGGTGGCCGCGTGCGGGGAGCGTGCGCACCGCGCGGCCGATTCCGTCGGGGCCGGCTCACACGCGGCGCCCCCCGCCCCACCGCGCGGTGCCGAGGGCGGTGCGGGGAACGGTGTTCACCGAACCGGTGCGAAGAGGACCCGGCCCCGCGGCCCGGCGCCCGAGGCGTGTCAGTGTTTCCGTGCCGACCGGTCCAACAGGCCCGTGGCGATGGTGACCTGGGCCGGGTCCAGAGCGGTTTCGCCGTCCTCGATGTCCCACAGCGCGTTCTGCAGGACCCGGCCCAGCGTCCAGCCGACCGCCCGTTCCCGGTCCAGTCCGAGCGTCTCGGTCAGCAGGTCGAAGCGGTGGAGCACCGTGCGCGTCACGTCGCCGGTCGCCACCGCTTCCGCCCAGCGGTTGGTCAGCGCGGGCAGCAGCTCGAAACCGGGATCGCCGGCCAGGGGTTCGGGATCGATGGCCAGCCAGGGCTCCCGTTCGGCGGCGAGGATGTTGTCGTAGTGCAGGTCCCAGTGCAGCAGACGGTCACCGGACTCGCCGACGAGTTCGGCCACCGCGGACGCGCAGGTGCGCACCAGCCGTTGCTCGGCCGGGTCACGCAGTCCGGGCACCGCGCGGGGTGTCTCGTCCAGCATGGCCGCGGCGACATCGGCCAGCCGCCGGATGTCCGGCGGCGCGGGCACCGCGACCAGCCGGGCCAGCAGATCGGCCAGGATGCGCATGGCGGTCGTGTCGTCGGCCACCGACGACAGCGGCCGGCTCGCGTCCAGCCGCTCCAGCAGCATGGTGCCGCTGTCCGCGTCGTGGTCGAGCAGGTGCACCACCCCGTCACCGTTCCACACGCGCAGACCCGACGCGGCCCCGGCGTTGTCCTCGGTGACCTGCTGGAGCTTCAGCACCGCGGGCGTACCGTCCGCACGGATCACCGGCAGCACGAGGGAGGCCATGCCGTGGTCCGGGGGACCGTCCGGCCGCAATGCCCAGCGGTCCAGGAACTCCCCGGCCAGATCGGGCAGCGCGGCGATCCATGCACGGCCGGAGGCGCCGCTGTGCCGGGTGTAGCACGCGGCGAAGGCGTCGGGCACACGGATGGGGCCGGAGGTGTTGGTGCTCACGGAGGTCTCTCCTTCGTCCGGTTCGGATGTTGTGATCACGGGTGCGGGAGCAGCCGTACGGGCCGGGGCCCTGCCCGGTTACGGTCCTGGCCCCGGTCCATGATCGATAGGTTGTCCCGTACGGCCCGGGCGGAGCCGGGCATCGGGGCATGGGCGGGCATTGCGTCCTGGGGGAGTACACATGGGAAATGACATACGATCACGCGTCTCGGCCTATGCGGTGGCCGTCACGGAGGACCGGCTGCTGCTGACACAACTCTCGGAGAGTTCCCCGGTGTTCCTGCCCGGACTGTGGCATCTGCCGGGCGGCGGGATCGATCCGGGCGAGCAGCCGGAGCAGACGCTGGCCCGTGAGCTGTACGAGGAGACCGGCCTCGGACTGCGGGAGGCCCGGCTGGTGGATGCCCGGTCCTACACCGCCCACCGGCTCGGAGTGCACTGGCACCTCGTGGGGCTCTTCTACCGGGTCGAGCTCGCACCCGGCGCGCTCGCGGTCACCAGGACCGACGACTCCACCTCCGCCGTCGCCTGGCTGCCGTTGGCGGACCTGGCGCGGTCGCAGCTGTCGCCCGCGGCGATCGACGGACTGGGCATGATCGGCGCGGAAGGGGCGCAGGAGGCGCAAAGGATGCAAGGGGTGCAAGGGGTGTAAGGAGGGCCGGGGCGCAGGAGCGGCGCACGTGCCGCCGTGCGCCGGGCCGGAAAACCGGATGAGGAATCGGTGACGGAGCAGTGGGATGGGGTGATGGACAGCGACGAGCAGATGACCGTGGACCGGGGACGGTACCCGGACGCGGTGACGCCCTGGGAGCGGAAGACGTGGCGGGAGGCGGCCCTCGACTGGGCCGGGCGGGGGCTCGCCGCGCACGGGCTGCACCGGGC
The DNA here is from genome assembly GCF_040612315.1 of Streptomyces sp. NPDC006435. Taxonomy (NCBI): domain Bacteria; kingdom Bacillati; phylum Actinomycetota; class Actinomycetes; order Kitasatosporales; family Streptomycetaceae; genus Streptomyces; species Streptomyces sp. NPDC006435. Next base: position 1,953 of record NZ_JBEXPY010000076.1, on the reverse strand, counting down.
CGGGCCGTGGAAGGTGCGGCTGCGGCCGTGGTCCGTGCTGGTACGGATACCCGTCGCGGACGGCGGCACCGTCTGGTTCAAGGCCAACCCGCCCGCCAGTTCCTTCGAGGCCGGGCTGACCGAAGCGCTGTCCCGCTGGGTGCCCGAGCACGCGCTGCGGCCGCTCGCCGTCGACACGGGCCGGGGATGGTCCCTGCTCCCGGACGGCGGCACGCTCTTCCGCGACGCGCTCGACGCGGCCCGCCCCGCCGCCGACCCGCGCGCCTGGGAGGAGCCGCTGCGCCAGTACGCCACGATGCAGCGCGCGCTGGTCCCGTACGCCGGGGAGATCGAACGGCTCGGCGTCCCCACCGCGCACACGGCCGCGCTCCCCGCCCTCTTCGACCGGGCCGTCGAGGAGAACACCGCGCTCGACCCCGCCGACCGCGGGAAACTGCGCGGGCTGCGGCCCCGGTTCGTGGAGTGGTGCGAGGAGCTCGCGGACACGGGCATCGCCGACACGCTCGACCACTGCGACCTCCACGACGGCCAGCTCTTCGGCACCGGGACCGGCCGCCACACCTTCTTCGACTGGGGCGACGCGGTCGTCGGCCACCCCTTCTGCAGCCTCCTGGTGGCCACCCGGTCGGCTCGCGAGCGATTCGGCCCCGACGTGCTGCCACGGCTGCGGGACGCCTACCTGGAGCCGTGGACGGGCGACGGGCGCACCGCCGCCGGGCTGCGGCGTGCGGTGGGTCCGGCGTGGCGGCTCGGGGCGATCGGCCGGGCACGTTCCTGGGGACGCCTCTTCCCCGGCGCCGGTGTCGGTGCCGGCCTCGGCACGACCGGTGACGCGGAGGGGGCGCGCTGGCTGATGGAACTCTTCACCGAACCGCCCTCGTGACCCTGCGCCGGACCGTCGTCGCGGCTCCTCGCCGAACCGCCGCACGGGACGCACGGGAGGGTTGCCCGTGCGCCCCGTGCGTCCCGTGCGGCGGCGGGCGGTCAGGCGTCGATGCACAGGGACTTCGCGACGGCCGGGGGCACCGGGTAGATCCGCTCGGGAGGCAGCAGCCGCGCGGCCTGCGTCGCCCGGCCGCCCTGGCCGAGCTTCGCTATCTTGCGGACCTGGGGAGTCACATCGGTGAGACCGACGACCCACTCCTCGGCGAACGTACGGATCAGCCCGCGCCCCACCCCGACCTGGATGCTGTAGTGGTTCAGGGCGGCTCCCCGCAGCGAACGCTCGGGATCCCACTGGACGTGCACGGGAGCCCGGGAGACCGCGGCGGGATCGGACGTCGTCAGCACGGCGCGGGACAGGGCCTCCTCCCACCCCTCCCGGGTGATCCGCACCGCGAGGATGCGTTCCTGCCCCGGCTTCTGCGCCCAGTTGCTGCGGTGCATGAGCCACCGGAACGACGGCTTGATCCAGGTCATCCGATTGAACGAGAACGGGGCCACGAACCGGTTCGCCCGCAGGGCCGGATCGGCCACCGCCGATGAGTAGGCTTGGTAGACGACGATCGTCCGGGCGTCGTAGTCGGCCCGTATCTGGTGCTGCGCGGTCATGGACTTCACGCTTTCAGCAGATGTGAACGGCCCGCAAAAGGTTTTCCGGCCCGGCCGGACGAGCCTCGTGCCCCCCGCACCCGCCGTACGTCTTCGGCGCGGTGCACCGACGAAGGGCCGGATTTTCGTGCGCCACCACCAACCGGGCCCACCTCGCGCCGTCTACCGTCCTTTCCGGTGGCGGCGGGGTGCCGCTCCTTCGGAGGTGATCATGGCGAGTACGACAGACCCGACGACGAGGATCGTCACCGCTCTGGAGGCCGGGCTGCCGCGGATGCTGGACGACATCGGGCAGCTGGTGCGTACTGAGTCGCCCAGTGAGGACTTGGCTGCGGTTGTCGGTTGTGCGGGGGTCGTCGCCGGTCTCGGTGCCCGGTTGACCGGTGTGGCGCCCGAGTGGGT
>NZ_JBEXPY010000075.1:0-26688 GCF_040612315.1 Streptomyces sp. NPDC006435 | reverse complement strand
CTCCCCACCCCCCCCCCCCCCGCGCCCCCGGGGCCGGCGGGGGGGGCCCCGGGGCCCGGGCCCACGGGGCGGGGCGCCCGGGGGGGCCCCGGGGGGGGGGGGGGGCCCCCCCCCCCCCCCCCCGTCCGCCCGTCGCCCCCGCGGCGGTCCTCAGAACACGTCCGGGCACCAGGCGCGCCGTGCCGCCCGGAACATCCCCTCGGCCGTCGCCACCGCGCCCGGCGTGCGTTCCTCGACCCGGCCCAGCGCCGCCAGCCTGAGCGGCGACTCGTCACCCAGGTAGAGCGTGCCCAGCTCCCGCACGTCCAGGGCGATGTCGGGCTCGGCAGTGGTCGGGGCGCAGCTCGCCCCGGCCGGGGAGCCCTCCAGCCGGTAGCGGCCGGCCGACAGGCCCGAGGCGTCGTGGACGTCCAGCACGAGCGTGCCGGGCACGGCGTAGGTACGGGCCTCCAGGGCGCGCACGACGTCCAGGACCCGCACCCACAGCCAGTCCGCCTGGGTCACGACGCGGGCCGCGCGCGGGTCCGGGAGGAGGAGGGGCAGCAGGTCGTCGGGGGCGCGGTGGCCGGTGCGGACCGTGGTGATCCAGTCGATCGAGCAGACGAAGTGCCAGAGCGTGCGCTCCGCGGCCGGGGTCACGGCGATCATTCCCTGCACCGTGGCCCGGTTCAGCGGCTGCTTGGCGTCGCCCCACCGGGCGTCGGCGCGGTAGGTGATCAGGCCCTCGGGCACGCCGTCCGCGTTGGTGTACACCGCGTGGAAGGGCTCCGTCCAGGGCTCGGGGCCGGCCAGGTTCTCGCCGGTGTTCACCTCCCACCAGCGTGCGTCGCGGCTGACCACGCCGTGCTGCCGGGCGCGCAGCCGCTCGTGGAGGGCCGGGCCCAGCTTGCGCACGTCCGGGCCGCTCACCAGGTCGACCCGGCCGCCGTCCTGCTCGGCGGGGCCCGACCAGCGCGGGTCGAGGCCGGCCCTCGGCACGTCGATCTCCCACTCGGTGGTCCACGTCGCCGGGCCGAAGCCGTACCTCCCGTAGATCGGGTACTCGGCGGCGATCAGCGTGGCGACCACGTCGCCGCGTTCCTTCGCCGCCGCCAGGTCCGCGGTCATCATCCGGCCGAGCAGCCCGCGCCTGCGGTGGGTGGGCGACACCGTGACGTTGGAGATCGCGTCGGCCGGCACCGCGGCACCGCCGACGGCCGTGAGCTCCTGCGCGAACGAGCGGTACGTGGCCACGCACCGTCCGTTGTCGAACGCGCCCTGCGTACGGGCCAGGTCGGTGTACGGAAGACGCCGGGAGATCTCCCGTTCCGCGGCCACCGGCTCCCGCAGGAAGCCGGTGTGCTTGGCACGCAGCCAGTCGGGGAAATCGGACTCGGTGATCGTACGGACCTCAGCAGGATGCATGGGCCCCACGCTAAGTACTCCGCGCGCGTGCTGTCGCCCCGTTTTCCGCGGCCCGGACCCTGCGGCCCGGACCGGAGCACCCGGCCCCGGGGCCGGTCCGGTCAGGTCAGGTCCCCGAGCAGGTCAGAAGGCCGCCCTGATCTCGCCGACCTCGCCGCCGCCGCCGAACAGCGGGGTGTGCGCGATCCGGGAGACCACCGGGGCGTCGATGCCGAGCAGGTCCAGCGACCGGGCCAGCACCGGGCCGAGCGCCCGCGTCGCGCCGTCGTCGACCTTGAAGGCCAGCGCCCGGCCGTCCGGCAGCGCCAGCGCCTGCACCGCCTCCGCCCCCATCTTGGAGAGCACGCCCGGCACCTCCCGCATCAGCCAGGTGTCGGGACGGCGCGTGCCGGCCACGTACTCGGGGTGGGCCCGCATCGCGTCCGCGACCCGGCGCTCCGCCGTCCCCGGCTCCGCCAGCACGAACGAACGGAAGGCCCGCGCCAGACCCACCAGGCTGATCGCCATCAGCGGCGCCCCGCACCCGTCCGTCCCGACCGCCGTCACGGGCTCGCCCGCCGCCTCCTCCACCACCCGGTGCACCAGCTGCTGAAGCGGGTGCGCGGGGTCGAGGTAGGAGGACCGGTCCCAGCCGTTCGGCCCGCACGTCGCGAGCATCGCCGCGTGCTTGCCGGAGCAGTTCATGGTGATCCGCTCCCGGACCCGGCCCGCGGCAAGGTACGTCTCCGCCTCCGCCGGGTCCAGCGGCAGGTCGGGCGGGGTCTGCAGGTCGTCCGGGGTCAGTCCGTGCTCGGCGAGCATCGTGCGGACGAGTTCGATGTGGAAGTCCTCGCCGGAGTGGCTGGCGGCGGCCAGTGCCAGCCGCTCCCCCGACAGGTCCAGCCCGGCCCGCAGCACGGCCGCGGCCTGCATCGGCTTGTTCGAGGAGCGCGGGAAGACCGGGGCCGTCGGGTCGCCCAGGGCCCGTTCCACGCTGCCGTCGGCGGCCAGGACGACCAGCGAACCCCGGTGGTGGCCCTCCACGAACCCGGACCGTACGACCTCGGCCAGGACGGGAAGGGCGGGAGATATGACGGACGGGGCGGCGCTGGAGGTCATGGTGGCCTTCCGGGGACGGGCGGAACCCGCCCCCGGAAGGATCGCTTCAGGCGAGCAGGTCGTCTACTTGTGCTTCACCGTCACGGTACCTGCGGGCGATCTCCGCACCGCAATCGTCAGCGGTGCGTTGCAGCTGGTGACGGCGCCGGGAGACCTGCTGTTCGTAGCGGACCAGGCGGCCCATCGCGGTGTGCAGCTCTTCGTCCGTACGGGCGTCGAGGTCGGAGAGCTCGACCTCGGAGAGCGTCTCGGCCGCCAGCCGGCGGTACTCGTCGCTGCGGGGTGTGGTGAGCGTGACATGCCGGGCGGAGGAGCGGTGCCGGGACGGGGTGTCGGCGAGGATCTCCGAGAGACGGTCCACCACCGGGGTCTCCGGGTCCAGCCGCCGGGCCAGCTCGGCCCGCAGGATGTCGATCCGCCCCTGGACCAGCCGGCGCACATAGCTGAGGTCGGCCTCGTCGCGCTGCGACTCGCGGCGCAGCGTGCGCAGCTCCGGCAGCCGCAGGGTGCCCAGCTCGGGCTGCTGTCCGGCGGACGGGCAGCCCTCCGGGCCGTGGCCGGTTCGCTGCACGGGCGGGCGCATGGTGCTGGTACTGGCGCTGGTGCCGGCAGAGGTACTGGTGCTGGTGCTCGCGCCGCTCCGCGCGACCGGCACGGCGCCGGGGGACTGCCCGGTTCCATAGGTGCTCATGCTTGTGTCCATCCCCTCGACCGGTGCGTCGGCACACCGCCTCCCGAGCATGGTGCCACTCCGGTGGGGCGCTTGTGGATGCTCTGTACCCGTTCAGCCCAAGCTGGGTTGGCCGAGATAGGTTGGTCCATATGCGTGCAGTGATTCAGCGGGTGGACGGCGCGAGCGTCACGGCGGCCGACGGGACGGACGGCCCGGACGGGCCCCGGGTGGTCGGCGAAATCGTCGGCGAGGGACTGTGTGTGCTGGTGGGAATCACGCACGGGGACACCGCGGAGAAGGCGGCGCAGCTCGCCCGCAAGCTCTGGTCGCTGCGCATCCTGGAGGGCGAGAAGTCCTGCTCGGATGTGAATGCACCACTTCTGGTGATTTCCCAGTTCACTCTCTACGGGGACGCCCGGAAGGGCCGCAGGCCCACCTGGAACGCCGCGGCGCCCGGCGAGGTCGCCGAGCCGCTGGTCGACGAGGTCGTGGCGCAACTGCGGGCACTGGGAGCGCGGGTGGAGACGGGCCGGTTCGGGGCGAGCATGCGGGTCTCGCTCACCAACCACGGCCCGTTCACCGTCCTCGTCGAGGTCTGACGGCCCGGCCCGCACCGCGGCCTACGGCTCGACGACCGTCTCCTGGGCGGCGGCGGTGTCCCCCGCGAGCAGTTCCGCGTCCACCGCGACGTTCCGCTTGACCAGGGCCAGCGCGATCGGCCCCAGCTCGTGGTGGCGGGCGGACGTGGTGATGAAGCCCAGCTGGCGCCCCTCGGCGCCGTCCGCGGCGAGCCGCACCGGGGTGCCGTGGCCGGGCAGCACCACCTCGCTGCCGTCGAGGTGCAGGAAGACCAGCCGCCGCGGCGGCTTGCCCAGGTTCTGCACCCGGGCCACCGTCTCCTGGCCCCGGTAACAGCCCTTCTGGAGGTGGACGGCGGTGCCGATCAGGCCCAGCTCGTGCGGAATGGTGCGGTGGTCGGTCTCGAAGCCGAGGCGCGGCCGGTGCGCCTCGACGCGCAGCGCCTCGTACGCCAGGATGCCCGCCACCGGGCCGTGCGCCGCCGCGTACTCCTCCAGGTCGGCGCGGGGCAGGAACAGGTCCCGGCCGTACGCCGTCTCCCGTACCGTCACCCCGTCCGGGACCTCGGCGATGGAACCGGCCGGCAGGTGCACCACGGCGAAGTCCTCGGTGCGGTCGGCGACTTCGACCCGGTAGAAGAACTTCATGGACTCCAGGTAGGCGATGAGGTCGCCCTGGGTCCCCGGCTCGGCGTGCATCCACACGGTCTCGCCGTCGTCGACCAGGTAGAGGGCGTGCTCGATGTGCCCGTTGGCGGTGAGGATCAGGGCCTCGGTGGCCTGCCCCGGGGCGAGTTCGCTGACGTGCTGGGTGAGCAGCAGGTGCAGCCAGGCCAGCCGGTCGCCGCCGGTGACGGTGACGACGGCGCGGTGCGAGAGGTCGACGAGACCGGAGCCGTCGGCGAGGGTGCGCTGCTCGCGGAACAGGTCGCCGTAGTGCGCGGCGACGCCTTCGTCGCGGCCTTCGGCGGGGACGGCGCCGGGCAGGGACAGCAGGGGGCTCTTCATGCGACCAGCGTACGACGCGGTCCGCGGCCGGACGGTGGCCGGAGGCCCGGTCGGAGGGAGGAGGACGGAAGTCGGAGCCGATCGGCCGAAGGCCGTAGGCCCGGCCCCGGCCCTGCTCCCCGGAGGCCGCTCCTACTCCCCGGAAGCCGCCCCTGCCGCTCCTGCCGCTCCCGCCGCGCAGTCGGCGCAGCGGCCGAAGATCGCGAAGTGCTTCATGTCCGTCTCGAACCCGAAGTCGGCCCGGAGCTCGGCGGTGAAGCCGGAGGCGACGGAGACATCGGCCTCGATGACGCCCTCGCAGTCGCGGCAGACCAGGTGGATGTGGTGGTGGCGGTCGGCCAGGTGGTACGTGGGCGCCCCGTGCCCCAGGTGGGCGTGGCTGACCAGCCCCAGTTCCTCAAGGAGTTCGAGCGTGCGGTAGACGGTGGAGATGTTCACCCCGGACGCGGTCCTGCGCACCTCGGAGAGGATGTCGTCGGGCGTCGCGTGTTCCAGCGTGTCGACGGCTTCCAGGACAAGCTGCCGCTGCGGCGTCAGCCGATAGCCGCGCTGCCGGAGATCGGTCTTCCAGTCGGTGCTCACCACACGCCCAGTGTAGGACCGGGCGACGCCCTGCCCGCAGTACTGCGCGGGCAGGATCTTGCACCTGTGGCCGCTACTTGAAGAAGGCGATGCCGTCGTCCGGCAGGTCGCCGAGCTTCTTCGCCATCTCCTCGACCTCTTCGGGGGTGACGACCTTCTTCAGGTGCGCCGACATGTACGGGCGCAGCTCCACCTCGGGGGTGGCCTTCTCGCCGACCCACATCAGGTCGCTGTTCACGTAGCCGTAGAGCCGCTTGCCACCGCTGTACGGGCCGGAGGCCGCGGTCCGGGCCACCGCGTCGGTGACCAGGTCGATCTGCGGCTTCTGGTCGGCCAGCTCGCCGTACCAGATCTCGATGACGCCCTGGTCGCGGGACATGACGACCTCGACCTTGCGGTCCTTGTCGATGCGCCAGTAGCCGGACTCGGACTCCAGCGGCCTGACCTTCTCGCCCTCGGCGTCGAGCACCCAGGTGTGCGACGCGTACTCCAGGAAGTCGCGGCCGTCGTGGCTGAAGGAGACCTCCTGGCCGAAGTTGCACTGCTCGGCGCCGGGGAAGTCGGAAACACCCGCGCCCGCCCAGTTGCCGAGGAGGAAGGCCAGCGGGACGAGGTCCGGGTGGAGGTCGGACGGAATCTCGATCATGAGCGGCTCAGACGATCTGTGAGGTGGGGTGGCATGCGGACGCGACGCGCCCGGTACGGGGCGTCACACCTCCGCGACGGAGGGCGCCCGCCCGGCCGGGCACGGCGGGCGGGGTCAGCGCTGGCCCTGGTACAGCTTCTTCACGCTCAGCCCGACGAAGGCGAGCACGCCGACGCAGACCAGGACCAGCAGGGCGGAGAAGAATGCCTCAAGCACGGGAGCTCCTTGCAACGAGCGGTATGGCAGCAGTACGGGCCGGGCCCCAGCCTAATGGGTTGGGGCCCGGCCCGCCGGGCCGGGGCTTGCCCGGGGCCGCCCGGGGCAATCAGCCCAGCAGCTGGTTCTGGAGGATCAGCGCCTGGTGGAACGGAACGCTCCCGGCGTCCTCCCGGCCCTCGCGGGACTGGACGACGAGGGCGAGCGTGTCACCGGCGACCACGTAGCCCTGGCGGACCCGTGCCTCGCCGTACGGCTTCACCTCGTCGTACACGTAGGACGAGGTGCCCGCCACCTTGCTGCCGGCCCATTCCTCGTCGAGCACCGTCCCGGACGTCCCGACGAGCGGCACCGCGGAGCCGGTGACGATGATCGAGTCCAGGAGGTCCTGGGCGAAGGCCGTCGAGTTGAACCGGACGAGGTAGATCCGGGTCGACGTGCCGTCCGGCATGGTCCAGCCGCGTGCGGCGATGTGCCGCGGGGCCGAGTCGTCGAGCAGCCGCCCGAGGGCGGGGCGCTCGCTCCTCGCGTACTCGGAGAGGTACTGCTCCGTGCTCACCCAGCCGCCGTCGAGCTTCTTGTCCGCGGTCGCCCCGGCCGGTGCGGGCAGCAGCAGGCGCCGCAGGTCGGCGTGGTGGATCTCGGCGACGTTGCCGTCGCTGTACGGGCGGGGCGCGCCGGACGGGAGCGCGGGCAGGCTGAGCCCGGGATAGTCCCAGCGGCCGTCGCTCCGGGTGGCCAGACCGGGCACGTCGGTGCGTTCCATCGAGGCGATGCCGAAGGCCGTACCGGCGCCGAACCCCCCGAGAACCAGGGCGGCGACGGTCCACCGGGCCACGGCCCGCAGAACCCGCCGCTGCGGCTTCGGTACTGGCGGCGGTGACGGTGGCGCGATGACGGGCCCGGCGGGTGCGCCGGCCGTGTCCGGCGGGGTCGTGGCGGACGTCTCCGCCGTCTGCTCGGTCATACGTACTCCCCCGGGGACTCGATGTGGTCGAGCTGGTCCTTCAGGAGTCCGGTGACCGCCGCCCGGTCGAACGGCCTGGTCCCGGACGCCATGACTTCGATGATCAGTTCGCCGTCGTACGCGAGGCAGTTCATCGACTCGATGTCGTCCCCGCTGCTCTTGCGCAGGACGTAGCACCTGGCGTTCTTCGTGTGCCCCTCGATCCGGGGCTCCGCGCGGAAGGCGCCGAGGGCCTCCAGGAAGCCCGTCCTGAAGGTGTAGAAGTCGCGGACGGCCTTCTTGTGCTTCATCCGCACGATCTCGGTACTGATCATCAGGGCGCTGCCGTCGGCGGCATACGTACGGGTGGCGACGCCCTCGATGCGGAGCTCGTCGATCCGCTTCTCGTAGGCCCGGCGTTCCCTGCCCGCGAGGCCTAGGGCGCCCTGTTTCATGGCGGCGGCCGCCTTCTTGCCGCTCAGCTCGCCGTCGTTGCCCAGCTCCCCGTTGTCGGGGCCGAGCCGGTAGCCGTCCGGGACCGGCAGCAGCAGCTTGCTGAGCGCGGTGGAGGCCCGGCCCCGGGACACGTCGCCGGCCGGGTCCCTGCCCGGCTCCTGCGCGGGCTCGGCCCAGAGACGGGTCGGGGTGCTGCGGTCGGCGCCTTCCACCACGCTCCCGGTGTACGCGGCGGCGCCCCCGACCGCGGCGAGCACCAGCACGGCGGGAAGCACCGTGCGGATCACCCGGCGCCGGCGGCCGGACGGAGCGGCGGCGTTCCCATCGGGCGGGCCCACCTGTGCGGCCGTCTCGGTGGTCACGTCGTTCACAGGCGCTCCAACTGTCTCTCGGCCAACGTCCGGATGTCCTTCTTGCTGATCGGAGCGGTGTCGTAGAGATAGACCTCGGCCATGATGTCACCGCGGTACATGGTGGCGCGGGCGTGGTAGAGGGGCAGCCGGCCCGGCTCCCGCTCGACGTCGAACACGTAGTAGCGGCCGGTGCTGCTGCCCTTGATCGCACCGCCGTTGCCGTCCGTACCGCTCCCGGTCCCGGTCCCGGGCATGTACCTGAGCTGCTCCTCGGCGAATTTCTTGGCCCCGTGCACGGTTGTCGAGCCGAACTGCACGAGGAATGTCTCGGCGGTGCGGTTCTGCCCGCGCTTCCAGCCGGCGCTCGCGACCCTGCGGATGCCGACCTGCAGGAGGTACTCGTACATGGAGCCCTCATCCTCGTAGAGGCGGGCGTAGGTTTCCGGGTCCAGCCGGCCGTCGTCGGTGTTCAGCGTCGAGCTGTCGTCGTCGCTCCAGCCCGCGGGCCGGTCCGCGATCAGTCCGTGCAGGTCGCCGTCCGTCCTGACCCGGCGGTCCCTGGACGCGGGCAGCGGGTCGGGGGCCTCGCCCGGGGGCAGCGCCTTCGCCGGGTACGCCAGGTCGGGCTGCGACAGGGCAGGCAGCGGGGTCGGGGCGCGCCCGGCCTGCACGTCGTAGCCCACGGCGGTGCCACCCGCGATGCCGAGCACCGCGGCGACGGCGACGATCAGCGCCGTACGCCCGCGGGGACGCTTCGCGACGGGCCCGGCGGCCGGTGCGGTGACCGGTGCGGCTCCGGGCTCGGCGGCCGGTGCCGCGACGGGCTCGGCGGCCGGTGCCGCGACGGGCTCGGCGGCCGGACCGGCGGTCGGTACGGTTTCGGGCCCGGTGACCGGTGCGGCTTCGGGCGCCGGTCTCTCGGAAGTAGTGTTTTTCGGCTCCAATTGGGGTCCCCCCACGAGACCAGATGCGCTGATTCCGTTATCCGCGCACACACCTGACCATCGTCGGAGCGTCGAGGTTGCCCACCCGGCGATTACAGTTCGGCACATGCCGAAGAAGCTCGTGATCAAGGTGACCGCAGGTGCCGACTCCGCCGAGCGTTGCTCCCAGGCGTTCACGGTGGCGGCGGTCGCCGTCGCCAGCGGTGTGGAGGTCTCGCTCTGGCTGACCGGGGAATCCGCGTGGTTCGCGCTGCCGGGACGTGCCGCCGAGTTCGAACTGCCGCACGCCGCGCCGCTGCCGGATCTGATCGAGTCCGTCCAGGCGGGCGGCCGGATCACCCTGTGCACGCAGTGCGCGGCCCGTCGTGACATCACCGAGAAGGACGTCCTGGAGGGCGTGCGGATCGCCGGTGCCCAGGTATTCGTCAGCGAGATCATGGCCGAGGACGTCCAGGCCCTCGTCTACTGACGGTCCGCGCCGCCGTCACCGGCGGTCCGCGTCGCTCCCGCTACCGCCGTTTCTTGCCGTCGAGTTCGTCCCACCACTCGTCGGACTGGGGGTCGCCGGAGGGGTCGTCCCACCAACGGTCCTCCGGCCCCCGCCGGTTGGCGATCATGGCCGCGACCGGTGGGATGACCATCGCGACGAGGCACATCACCACCGCGGCGGGCATCGACCACAGCCTGACGAAGGACCAGGCCGACACGAAGAGGACGATGCACACACCCATCATCAGGAAGTAGCCACGCCGGCGTCGGGCGTACATACCTCCAGCGTAGGTCCGGTACCCGCCCGTGCGAAGCACGGCGGCGCGACGGCACGAGGGGCCGTACCCCGTCCAGGAAGGCGTCCAACCCCCTGGGGTACGGCCCCTCGGCCGGTCCGTGGCACGGTCCGCGGGCGACGCGGGTCGTGACGGGCCCCCCGTGACCCGTCACGACCGGACGGTGCGGACCGGGTCCGGGTCCGGGTCTCAGACCGCGATCGCGACCTCGGAGAGGCCACCGGTCTGCGCCACGACCGTGCGGTCGGCGCTGCCGCCGGGAACCAGGGCGCGCAGCGTCCAGGTGCCCTCGGCCGCGTAGAAGCGGAACTGTCCGGTCGCCGAGGTCGGGACCTCCGCGGTGAACTCGCCGGTCGAGTCCAGCAGGCGCACGTAACCGGTGACGGGCTCGCCGTCGCGGGTCACGCTGCCCTGGATGGTGGTCTCACCGGGCTTGATGGTCGAGGCGTCGGGGCCGCCGGCCTTTGCTCCACACATGTTGTTTCGTCCTTCGGGTCGAGGGTCGTACGGGTCGTACGGATCCGGGTCGTGCGGAGTTACTTGTTGGCGCCGAGCTCGATCGGCACGCCCACGAGGGAGCCGTACTCGGTCCACGAACCGTCGTAGTTCTTGACGTTCTCCTGGCCGAGCAGCTGGTGCAGCACGAACCAGGTGAGCGCGGAGCGCTCGCCGATGCGGCAGTACGCGATGGTGTCCTTCGACAGGTCGACCTGCTCGGCCTCGTAGAGGGCCTTGAGCTCCTCGTCCGACTTGAAGGTGCCGTCGTCGTTGGCGTTCTTCGACCACGGGATGTTGCGGGCGGTCGGCACGTGGCCGGGGCGCTGGGACTGCTCCTGCGGGAGGTGCGCCGGGGCGAGCAGCTTGCCGCTGAACTCGTCGGGCGAACGCACGTCGACCAGGTTCTGGTTGCCGATCGCCTTCACGACGTCGTCGCGGTGGGCGCGGATCGACTCGTCCTGCGGCTGGGCCTTGTACTCGGTGGCCGGGCGGGACGGGATCTGGTCGCCGTCGACCAGGTCGCGGGAGTCGAGCTCCCACTTCTTGCGGCCGCCGTCGAGCAGGCGGACGTCCTGGTGGCCGTAGAGCTTGAAGTACCAGAACGCGTAGGACGCGAACCAGTTGTTGTTGCCGCCGTACAGGACGACCGTGGTGTCGTTGGCGATGCCCTTCCCGGACAGGAGCTTCTCGAAGCCGGCCTGGTCGATGAAGTCGCGGCGGACCGGGTCCTGGAGGTCCTTGGTCCAGTCGATCCGGATCGCGTTCCTGATGTGGTTCTTCTCGTAGGCCGAGGTGTCCTCGTCGACCTCGACGAGGGCGACCTGCGGGTCGTCGATGTGGGCCTCGACCCAGTCGGCGTCTACCAGGACGTCACTGCGGCTCATGCTGTTCTCCTCCGGGGCAGTCTGCGGCGAGATGATGCGAGACGGTGCGTGATGCGGATGTACGGGGGCACGGCGTGCGGCACACGTACAAAGGCGATCGGGAAAGGCCCTGACGTCGTCGAAGGGCCGGGGAAGGAGCGGGGCGCCTGGGGCTCCCGCTCAGACAGTGCGACAGAGCATGGCGGCGACGCGGCACAGGTCCACTGCCCGCCGCTTCGTGAGATCCGCCCGTCCCCGCTGTGGGAGACCGCCAATGGAGCACTGCATGGGACCGATCGTAGGGAGGCGCGGGCGGCCATGTCACCGTCGTGTCGAATGTTGAGACACGATCATCCATGATGCGAGACCCAAGTGGGATCTCGGCGACCCCGACCGCCCGCCCCGTCCACCGCCCGGCACCGACTACCCGAGGGCCGGACCCGTCCGTCTCACTATGTGGCGCGCGGAGGGTGCGGCAGGCCGTGAAGGTCCGGAAGGCCCCGAAAAAGCCGATGGCCCCGGCGGGGCGGCGAACCGCCCTGCCGGGGCCACCCGACAGGCTCCCGGCCGACCCCCCGGTCGGCCCCGATCTGCTCTCTCAGCCGGCGAGCCGGACGTCCGTGCCCGTCACCGAGATCTCCAGGCCGTCCCGGGTCGGCTGGATCCTCTGCAGCTTCAGACCGCTCGGCAGACCGCCGATCTCCCGGTCGAAGTCGGTCTTCTTGCGCACCAGGTCCTCCAGCCCGGGGATGTTCTCGCCCGGGACCTTGTCGGCGCGCACCCGCAGGGTGCGGCCGTCGATCAGGGTCACGCTGGAGAGCACGCTGCGCGAGATCGGGCGGCCGAGGAGGTCGACCGTGCCGGTCACCTTCACCTTGCCCTCGCCGCCGTACTCGACGGCCACGCCGTCGCTGGCCGCCTTGGTGAGGTCCTCGTACGAGATGACGGCGGTGCCCGTGGCACGGGCGGCGGTGGCACTGGAGTAGTTGTCGGACAGCTGCACGTCGTGCAGCGCGGCGTTCATCCGGTCGATCCGGAGCCGGCGGCCGTTGGCATCGGTCTCGATGCCGATGATCTCCACGTCGACCTCGTCGAGGTTCTTCCCGACGATCTGGGTCAGGAACGGGAAGCCCCCGATGGAGACGTCCGTCGAGCCGATCGTGGCGCCGGGGACCTCGATCCGCCCCTCGACCTCCGACTCGGCGAAGTACACCGCCGCCCGGTCCACGGCGGCCAGAATCCCGCCCAGGACCAACACGATGACCAGCAGTATTCGCAGTGCACGCATGCCCGCTCTTCCCCCACCCTGCAATCCGGACGAACCCCTCGCGCCCCACGCGTCACGAAACGTGCACGGCGCCCCGGGTGATCGACGAGCGGGAACCCCTCTTCGGTTCCCGGGGCGGTACCGGCCGGTGCTACAGGAGCACGCGGCCGAGCAGGTAGACGGCGGGAGCCGCGGCGGTGAGCGGCAGCGCCACACCGGCGGTCATGTGGACGAAGCGCGACGGGTAGTCGTAGCTCGCCACCCGCAGCCCGATCAGCGCACAGCCGCCCGCCGCGAGGCCGAGCAGCGCGCCCTTCGCGCCGAGGTCGGTGAAGGCGCCCGCCGCGGCACCGGCGCCCGCGGCGGCGAGCAGCGCCACCACGACCGAGGCCGGTCCGGGCAGCGGCAGCGCGCGCACGACCACGGCGGCCGCGACGGCGATCGCCCCCGCCGTCACCGCGTCCGGGACCGCCGCGAGGTGACCGGCGGCCAGCACCGAGAGGGCGGCCGAGGCGACGGTGGCCATCAGCCCGTACATCCGGTCGTCGGCGCTCGCCCGGCTGCGCAGCTGGAGGACCACGGTGAGCAGCACCCAGACGCCGAGGGTGCCGAGGATGGCGGCCGGGCCGTTCTCCCGGCCCGCGGCGAGCAGCGCGACGTCGGCGACCAGGCCGCCCGCGAACGCGAGCATGATGCCCTGCCTGGCCGGCCACATGCCGTTGAGCCGGAACCAGCCGGCCGCGGTCACGGCCTGGAGCAGCACCAGCGGCACGACCAGGGCGTACTGGCCGATCGCGGCGCCCAGGGCGAGCAGCAGCCCGAGCCCCGCGGTGATCGCGGCGGGCTGCATGCCCGGCGCGATGATCGGCGAGCGGCCCTCGGCGCGGGCCCGCTGGGCGTCGGTGACGCGGCTGTTGCCCAGGGTGGTGGGGGCGCCGTAGCCATCGGCGTCGAGCAGGGACTCCGAGGGCACGACGGCGGGCGCGCCCGTCTCCCCCGCGGGAGCGGCGGGCGGTGCGGCCGGCACCTCGGGGGGCAGCGGGTACGCGCCCGAGGCGCCCTGCGGCGGCAGATAGGCGGTGGTCTCGGCGGCGGCCGGAACGGGCTGCGAGGGCGGCACGGGCTGTGCGGGCTGCTCCGGGTGGCCGGGCTGCGCCGGCTGCGCGCGGTGGATGGTGGGCTGGTACTGGGTGTCCCAGGTCTGGCCCTCCCAGGTCTGCGCGACGCCGGGGTCCTGCGGCTCCTGGTGGGCCCCGGCGGGCTCCTGCCCGTACCCGGTCGGCCACGCGGAACCGTGACCCCCCTGGGATGCCTGGTTCGGGTCGTACGGGGTCTGAGACGCCTGATGCGTCTGGTTCGGGTCGTACGGGGCCTGGGCCCTGTACGGGTCCTGGCCGCCGTGGGACGGGGTGCTGCCGTACGGGTCCTGGCCGCCGTACGACTGCTCCCCGTACGGCTGCCCGCCGTACGACTGGTGCTCTCCGTACGACTGGTGCGCGCCGTACGAGTGGTCCCCGTGGCCAGGAGTGCCGTGGCCAGGAGTCCCGTGGCCAGGAGTGCCGTGGCCGGGGGTGGCGTGGCCAGGGGTGGCGTACGGCTGCCCGCCGTGGGACTGCCCGGCGCCGGGCCCGTACCCGTGGCCCGGGTCCTGTCCGTACGGATACTGCTGATCGTTGCTGCTCATGTGCTGCGGTTCACCCTCCTGCGAACGGCGGGAGCACCTCGACCGTGCCGCCCTCGGCAAGGCGTACGGTCTCATGGCTTCGGGTCCCGACGGGGTCACCGTCGATCAGGAACGAGCACCTCTGCAGCACTCGGGTGAGCTCTCCGGGGTGCCGTTCGCGCACCGCGTCGAGCGCCTCGGCGAGGGTCGCGGCTGTGTACGGCTCCTCCGCGGTCCCGGCGGCGGCCTTCGCGGCGGCCCAGTAGCGGATCGTTCCCGCAGGCATGGCGGCGTTCCTCTCGTCTCGCGTCAGCTGTCCATCATCGGTCACGGTGCCACCGCCCAGTCGGCGATGCGGGTCAGCAGGTCCTCGTCCGCGGCGTTCTCCGCGTGCCCCATGCCGCGCTCCAGCCACAGCTCCGCGCCGTCGCCCGCCGCTTCGGCCAGCGACAGGGGGTGGTCCAGCGGAAAGTACGGGTCCCGGTCGCCGTGCACGATCAGCAGCGGCGTCGGGGCGAGCAGCCCGGCAGCCCCGACCGGCGGGAGCGGGACCGGGTCCCACTCGTCGCGGTCGATCCTGGTGCGCAGCCCGTAGCGGCCGACCAGCCGCCCCACGGGCCGGGTCACCACCCAGTGCACCCGGCGCATCGGGGCCGTGCCCCGGTAGTACCAGCGGGCGGGGGCGCTCACCGCCACCACCGCATCCGCGTGCGCCTCCGGACGCGCCGCGGTGCGCCCCTCGCGCTTCCCGGCGCCACCGGTGCCCGCGGCTCCCCCGCCGTCCCCGGTCCGCTCCCGGTACAGCGCCCCGTGCCGCACCACCACGGAACCGCCCATCGAGAACCCGACGGTCACCACCCGCCGGTGCCCGAGCGACCTCGCCCACTCCACCGCGGCCGCCAGGTCCAGCACCTCGCGGTCGCCCACCGTCGACCGCCCGCCGGATCCGCCGTGCCCCCGGAACGAGAAGGTGACCACGGCCGCGCGCCGGGCGAACACCCCGGCCGCGCGCCGCACCGCGGGCCGGTCCGCCGAGCCGGTGAAACCGTGCGCGACCACGATCGCAGTACCGTCGAAGGATGTTTTCGCAGCGCCCCGCGCATTCCCCGCGCACGGCTCGTACACGGCCTCGATACGCACTCCGTCATCGGTCCGCAATACCGTCCGCGCCGGAGTTCGCGTGATCAAGGGAACAGCGGAACCCGGAAATCGTCCCTCGGACACAGAACTCATGTGGGCTATTCTGCTGGGAAGAGGATCCGGGCAAAGCAGCCCCCGGGTCCTTTTGTGCTTTCCAGGCGTTGTTACGGCGACGTTTCCACAAGCTCAGCGGCCCCGGAACACGGGACCGCACCAGCAGGAACCGTCCGACCGACGTCGTACGGGAGGCAGGACGAGAAGCCAGCACCGAACGTACGAAGAAGTGCCGCATACTCCCCCGGGCCCCGCCCGGGAGTGCCCCTCTCGCAGGGAACGAGGAGGACCGACGTAATGGGCGAGCAAGGCGAGCGAAACGTGCACGATCATCGACCGACGACCCGGGCAGGTGGGCGGCGATGAGTTCACTGCTGCTCCTGACGAACGCGCTCCAGCCGTCGACGGAGGTGCTTCCGGCGCTCGGTCTCCTGCTGCACAGCGTGCGGGTGGCCCCGGCCGAGGGCCCCGCGCTGGTGGACACCCCGGGTGCCGACGTCATCCTGGTCGACGGGCGCCGCGACCTGCCGCAGGTGCGGTCGCTGTGCCAGCTGCTGCGGTCCACCGGGCCGGGCTGTCCGCTGCTCCTCGTCGTGACGGAGGGCGGTCTCGCGGCCGTCACCGCCGACTGGGGCATCGACGACGTGCTGCTGGACACCGCGGGACCGGCCGAGGTCGAGGCCCGGCTGCGGCTGGCCACCGGCCGGCAGCAGATCGGCGCCGACGACTCCCCGATGGAGATCCGCAACGGTGACCTGTCGGTCGACGAGGCGACGTACAGCGCGAAGCTGAAGGGCCGGGTCCTGGACCTGACCTTCAAGGAGTTCGAGCTGCTCAAATATCTGGCGCAGCACCCCGGCCGGGTCTTCACCCGCGCCCAGCTGCTCCAGGAGGTCTGGGGCTACGACTACTTCGGCGGCACCCGTACGGTCGACGTGCACGTGCGGCGGCTGCGCGCCAAGCTCGGTCCCGAGCACGAATCGCTGATCGGCACGGTCCGCAACGTCGGCTACCGGTTCGTCGCGCCGGAGAAGGTGGAGCGCGCCGCGGAGGAGGCCCGCGCGGCCGAGGGGACCGGAACACGGACCGGAACACGGACCGGGACGCGGGCCGCGGCGGGGGCCGCCACCAGCCCCGTAACCCGTTCGGAGCAGTCGCGGACGGCCGGGGCCGCGGAGAAAGCCCCGGTCCGGCCTGCCACGTGACGGGTCCATCCGCGTAGACTGCCGCGCGTGGCCAAGGTGACGCGGGACGATGTGGCGAGACTGGCGGGTACGTCGACAGCGGTCGTCAGCTACGTCATCAACAACGGACCCAGGCCGGTCGCCCCGGCCACGCGCGAGCGGGTGCTCGCCGCGATCAAGGAGCTGGGCTACCGGCCCGACCGGGTCGCCCAGGCGATGGCGTCGCGACGGACCGACCTCATAGGAATGATCGTGCCGGACGCCCGGCAGCCGTTCTTCGCGGAAATGGCGCACGCGGTCGAACAGGCCGCCGCCGAACGCGGGAAAATGGTGCTGGTCGGCAATTCCGACTACCGCGACGAGCGCGAGGTCCATTACCTGCGGGCCTTCCTCGGCATGCGGGTCTCCGGGCTGATCCTGGTCAGCCAGGGCCCCAGCGAGCGGGCGGCGGCCGAGATAGAGGCGTGGGACGCACGGGTCGTGCTGCTGCACGAGCGGCCGGAGGCGATCGAGGACGTCGCGGTCGTCACGGACGACGTCGGCGGCGCCCAGCTCGCCACCCGGCACCTGCTGGAGCACGGCAACGAGTACGTGGCGTGCTTCGGCGGCGTGGACTCCACCCCGGCGGTCGGCGACCCGGTCGCCGACCACGTCGAGGGCTGGCGCCGGGCGATGCACGAGTCGGGGCGCTCGACGGAGGGCCGGCTCTTCCAGGCCCCGTACAACCGCTACGACGCCTACCAGGTGGCGCTGAAGCTGCTCTCCGGACCGGACCGGCCGCCGGCCATCTTCTGCTCGACGGACGACCAGGCCATCGGGGTGCTGCGGGCCGCGCGCGAACTGCGGATCGACGTGCCGGGCGAGCTCGCGGTGGCGGGCTTCGACGACGTGAAGGAGGCCGGGCTGACCGATCCGCCGCTGACGACGGTCTCCTCGGACCGGCCCGCGATGGCACGGGCGGCGGTGGACCTGGTGCTCGACGACTCGCTGCGGGTGTCGGGATCGCGCCGCGAACGGCTGAAGCAGTTCCCGTCCGCGCTGGTGGTGCGGCGTTCGTGCGGCTGCGGGGAACCGACGTCCCCGCCGGACTGACCCCGCGGCCCGTTGTTCCCCCGCGGGCCTTTACATCGGACATACGAGCTTCTGCCGGGCTTCTCAGGGCGTGCTCAGGCTTCTCTCATCTTCGCCGGACACGCTCATATGCATGACAGAGAGCCAGCGCCCGAGCGGCGAGCACCCGACGTACCCCTCGTACGGCAACTCGTACGGCAACGACGGCGCGGCCTACCCGCCGCCGCCGTCCCACCGGCCCGCGGAGCCGATCGCGACAGGACCCGGCACCACGGTGTGGCCCGGCCCCGGCAGCTCCGGCGGTAACGGCGGTCACGGCAGTCACGGCAGTAACGGCAGTAACGGCAGTAACGGCGGGGAGAACGGGTACGGCAGCGGCGGCGGGGACGGGCACGGCGGTGAGGGCCCGGGTCCGGTGCCGTCCGCGGCCGGCCCGGCACCGGCACGGCACCGGGCCCGGCGGCCGGTCGCCCTGCTGACGGCCGTGGCGATCGCGGCGGCGATCGTCGGCGGCGGCACCGCCACCGTCGTCGCACAGCTCACCGGCACCGGCACCACCACCACGAGCAGCAGCGGCGTCGTCCCCGGCACCACCGTCTCGCAGAGCAACAAGGGCAGCGTCGCCGGAGTCGCCGAGGCCGTCTCGCCGATGATCGTGGAGATCAACGCGACCTCGACGGCGGGCGAGTCCACCGGTTCCGGCGTCGTCATCACGTCCGACGGCGAGGTCGTCACCAACAACCACGTCATCTCCGGCGCCTCCTCGATCGAGGTGCGGCTCAGCACCGGCCGGACGTACCCCGCGAAGGTCGTCGGCACCGACCCCGACAAGGACCTCGCGCTGATCAGGCTCCAGGGCGCGAGCGGGCTGAAGACGGCGACGCTGGGCGACTCCTCGAAGGTGGCGGTCGGCGACCAGGTCGTCGCGATCGGCTCGCCCGAGGGCCTCACCGGCACCGTCACCAGCGGCATCGTCTCCGCCCTCGACCGCGACGTCACGGTCGCCAAGGACGACGACAGCGGCCGGGGACAAGGACAGGAGCAGTGGCAGGGCGGCCAGGAGCAGTGGCCGTTCGAGTTCGGCGGCCGGCAGTTCAACGGCGACACCGGCGAGTCCACCACCACGTACAAGGCCATCCAGACCGACGCCTCGCTCAACCCCGGCAACTCCGGCGGCGCGCTGATCAACATGAACGGCGAGATCATCGGCATCAACTCCGCGATGTACTCGGCGGGTTCGTCCGGCGGGTCGAGCAGTTCGAGCGCGGGCAGCGTGGGCCTCGGCTTCGCCATCCCCGTGAACACGCTCAAGGCCGACCTCGACACCCTGCGGTCCGGCGACAGCTCCTGAGAGGAGACGGTCATGCACCACCCCACGAACACCCCCACCGGCCCGGCGGATCTCGCACTCCCCCTCGCCCTCGTCCTGGACCTCGTACCGGGACGGGCCGCGAGCGGGGCCACCGGACCGGACCGGGTCCCGGAGGTCCGCACCCCCACCGGCCGCGGGCGCCGGGCCGCGCGACGACGCACCGCGGCCGTGCGAGGCTGAGAGCCGAGAGGAACAGCGGCCGTACCGGACGAGAAGAGGACAACGAGCGATGAGCCCCGCCGAAGACGATCCGCAGCGCATCCTGATCGTCGACGACGAGCCCGCCGTGCGCGAGGCCCTGCAGCGCAGCCTCGCGTTCGAGGGCTACGGCACCGAGGTCGCCGTCGACGGTCTCGACGCCCTGGCCAGGGCGGAGTCGTACGCACCCGACCTCATCGTCCTCGACATCCAGATGCCTCGGATGGACGGCCTGACCGCCGCCCGCCGGCTCCGTTCCGCGGGCACCACCACGCCCATCCTGATGCTCACCGCCCGCGACACCGTCGGCGACCGGGTCACCGGCCTCGACGCGGGCGCCGACGACTACCTGGTCAAACCCTTCGAGCTGGACGAGCTCTTCGCCCGCATCCGGGCCCTGCTGCGCCGCAGCTCCTACGCGGCCCCCGCGGCCGGCGCCGGCGCCCACGACGAGAACGTGCTGACCTTCGCGGACCTGCGGATGGACCTCGCCACCCGCGAGGTCTCCCGGGGCAACCGCAGGGTCGAGCTGACCCGTACCGAGTTCACCCTGCTGGAGATGTTCCTGGCCCACCCGCGCCAGGTGCTGACCCGCGAGCAGATCCTCAAGGCGGTGTGGGGCTTCGACTTCGAACCGAGCTCCAACTCCCTGGACGTGTACGTGATGTACCTGCGCCGCAAGACGGAGGCGGGCGGCGAGCCGAGGCTCGTGCACACCGTGCGGGGCGTCGGTTACGCGCTCCGCACCGGCGGCGGTGACGGATGACCGGGATCCTGCGACGGCTCCGCACCCGGCCGCTGCGCACCCGGCTCGCCCTGCTGGTCGCGGCCGCGGTGGCGGTCGCGGTCGCGGCGGTCGCGGCGTCGTGCTGGTTCATGGTGAAGGTGCAGCTGGAGAACCAGCTGGACTCCTCGCTGCGCGACACCCAGGTCGA
The DNA here is from genome assembly GCF_040612315.1 of Streptomyces sp. NPDC006435. Taxonomy (NCBI): domain Bacteria; kingdom Bacillati; phylum Actinomycetota; class Actinomycetes; order Kitasatosporales; family Streptomycetaceae; genus Streptomyces; species Streptomyces sp. NPDC006435. The sequence goes on along the minus strand of NZ_JBEXPY010000075.1, from coordinate 6,754 downwards.
CAAGCGCTACCTGACCGAGCTGTACACGTACTGCCGGGGGACCTCCCAGCTCCCGCCCCGGCCCTACTCCGGCTTCACCGTCCAGCTCGTCGACTCCCAGGGCACGGTCTGCATCGCGCCCAGCGCGGCACAGCTGCCGGTCACCTCGGCGGACCTCGCCGTGATCGGCCACGAGCAGGCGGACACGCTGCACTGGGCGACCGCGGCCGACGGGGCGCGGATGCGCGTCTACACCACCCCGCTGCGGGTTTCGCAGGGGCTCGGCCTGCCCGACACGGAACTGGCGCTCTCCCTCGCCCGCCCCGTCAGCGAGGTCGACCGGCCCCTGTCCACCCTGGCCTGGGTGCTCCTGGCCGTCTCCGGCATCGGGGTGCTCGGCGCCGGTGCGGCCGGCCTCTGGGTCGCCCGCACCGGCCTGCGCCCCGTGGACCAGCTGACCCGGGCCGTCGAACACGTCGCCCGCACCGAGGACCTGACCGTCCGCATCCCGGTCGAGGGCGAGGACGAGATCGCCCGCCTCTCCCTCTCGTTCAACTCGATGACCGCGTCCCTGGCCAGCTCCCGCGACCGTCAGTCCCAGCTGATCGCGGACGCGGGGCACGAACTGCGCACCCCGCTGACCTCGCTGCGCACCAACATCGAGCTCCTCGCCCGCAGCGAGGACACCGGCCGGGCCATCCCGCCGGACGACCGCAGGGCCCTGATGAAGTCGGTCAAGGCACAGATGACCGAGCTGGCCTCGCTCATCGGCGACCTCCAGGAACTGTCCCGCCCCGACGCGGCGGGCCCCGGCCCGCTCCAGGTCGTCGCCCTGCACGACATCGTGGACACCGCCCTGGAACGCGCCCGGCTGCGCGGCCCCGAGCTGACGATCAGGGCCGACCTGACCCCCTGGTACGTACGGGCCGAACCGGCCGCGCTGGAGCGGGCGGTGGTCAACGTCCTGGACAACGCGGTGAAGTTCAGCCCGCCCCGCGGCACGATCGAGGTCGCCCTGCGCGAGGGCGAACTGACCGTGCGGGACCACGGCCCCGGCATCCCCGCCGACGAGCTCCCCCACGTCTTCGAACGCTTCTGGCGCTCCCCGTCCGCCCGCCAGCTCCCCGGCTCCGGCCTCGGCCTGTCGATCGTGGCCCGCACGGTCCAGCAGTCGGGCGGCACCATCGCGCTGCGCCCGGCGGAGGACGGCGACGGCACCGTGGCGGCGATCCGCCTCCCGGGGGCACCCCAGCCGCCACCGCGGTTGTGAGGGGGCCGGGACCGTGGGCGCGTGAGGCCCCGGTGGCTCCGGGCCGTCCCAGCCCCGGCGCCCCCGGGCCTCACGCGCCCACGGTCCCGTCGACGCCCTCCCGCAGGAAGTCCGCGTGCCCGTTGTGGCGGCCGTACTCCAGGAGCACGTGCACCATCACCATCCGCAGCGACACCTCCTCGCCCCACCTCGGCTGGTACCCGGGCCGGTCCAGGGACTCGGACTCCCGCTCGACGCGGCGCGAGTTCTCCACCTCGGCCTCCCAGGCGGCGAACGCCTCGTCACGGGTCGAGGTGCTCGCGTCGTACGCGGCCTGGAAGTCGGTCACGTCGGACCAGACCAGGGGAACGTCGCTGTCCTCGAACACCCGGCGGAACCACGTGCGTTCCACCTCCGCCATGTGCCGCACCAGGCCGAGCAGCGAGAGCGTGGAGGGCGGCATCGACTGCTGCCGCAGTTCCTCGTCGGTGAGCCCCTCGCACTTCATGGCGAGGGTCGCCCGGTGGTAATCGAGGAAGGCCCGCAGCATGTCGCGCTCGCTGCCGAAATGGGGTGGCCCCGTCCGATGGTCGCTGGTCACTGATGTGCTCCTCGCCGTGTCCGTCTTCGGAGCCAGTATCCGCTTCCGCCGCTCCCTGCCCGAAGGGTGCGGGGCCACGGCCCCGGCGTCCGCCGGGTATCAGCCGGACGTCAGCAGGGCGTGAGCAGAACGTGAGCGGGAGGACCGAGGGTGGAAGGGCGTCGGAGGTCCGGTCGGCGTCATGGCCGGCCGGACCGGCGGTTCGCCGCCGACGCGTCATCGAAGGAGCAGAAAATCAGCACGAAGAAATTCAAGGCCGCCCTCCTGGCGGCCGCGGTCCTCGCAGGGCTGGCCGTGGCTACCACGCCCGCCCAGGCGAGCGAGTGCAAAAGGGGCGGGGGTGTCTACATCTGTGAGTACGGCGTCAGCGTCAAGAAGCTCCCGGACGGCACCCGCCAGGAGTTCATCATCGGCACCAACAGAGCGGTCTACACACGCTGGAACGACACCTCCGGGGACTGGACCAAGTGGAAGTCCATGGGCGGCTCCGCCAAGAGCGGGGTCTCCATCACCGACCACTGGAGCCAAAACGATCCCTGGGCCTTTCACCTGGTCATCACGCAAACTGACGGCCAGTTTTGGGTGAACGGCCGCAAGCGCGACGGCTTCTGGTCCGGCTGGTACCCGCACCCCGGACCGGACTAAGCCGTTCCCCTCACCACGGCGACCGGATCACTGACCCAGCGGATTGTGCCTGATCAGTGACTCCACCAGGCCGGACCGGGTTGCGGGGAAGTCGAGCGGGACGATCCCCAGCCCGGTCCAGCCGACCGCCTCCGATCCGTCCAGGAAGGAGTGCACCTGCGGGTTGAGCCGGTCGGCGTTCCAGCGCGGCGGGAGCAGGGCCGCCGTGCTGACGTAGTTCATGTACAGCTTCCCCGGCTGCCGGGCCGCCCTGCGGAACTGCTCCTCGATCTTGGGGTACTTGGCGAACGGCTCCGCCATGTAGTCGTCCTGGATGTCGAAGAGCGCCGGATCGGCGTAACGGACGCCGGGCAGACCGGCGTTGTCGGCAAGCAGCACGACCTTGCCGCGCGCCGCGCCCAGCGCGGGCAGCGCGCCGTCGATGTGGAAGAGCGGGCGCCAGCCCCGGTTGTCGAGGTAGTCGTCGAAGACCGCCCGGAACGTCGCGTCGCTCTCCTCCGAGTACTCCTGCTTGACCCGCATCAGCACGGTCTCGGTGGGGTGCGCGGCCAGGAAGTCCCAGCAGGCGCCCAGCACGTCGCCGAACATCAGGTTCTGGTACGAGGCCCCGTGGTGGATCGCGAACGAGCCGCCGGTGACCCGGCACCGCACGTCGAGGAAGCGGATGCCGCTGTCCAACTGCTCGGCGATCGTGGTGTTCTGGCACTCGGTCCAGGGCCCGCCGTAGCGGGCGCCGGAGTCGTGCGAGCCGGGGATCGTGAGCGCCCGCAGTTCGGTGCCGTCGGGGACGGCGGCCATCCAGTCCCGGGTGGTGAGGGCCCGCCGGCCGTCGGCGGCGCCCGCGGAGCCCGTACCGACGAACACGGTGGCGGTGGCGGCGAGGGCACCGGCCAGGAAGTTCCGGCGCGTTGCGGTGTACGGGCTCATGCGGGGGTGCCTCCGTCTGCCGTGGGGGATCAGCCGTCAGATTATGGCGGGTACACGTCACCACGGGAATGGGGCGGGCGGCCCTCCAGGAACCAGGGCACTCGCGAGACTCATACGGCAGCTGTCGCCGTCCGACTCGGCCCGGGTGCCGCTCATCCCTCACTCGCGAGCTCGCGCAGCATCGGCAGACCGAGCGTGTTGAGCCTGCTGTCGTCCGTCAGGCCTGCCAACTCGGTCAGAGCCCGGGAAGGCAGCAGTCCGCGGTCATGCGCGGAACGAAGGCGGTCCAGCCACAAAAGCCCGGCCCTGTAACTCTCCTCGTCCCCGACATCCCGGGGCTCGAAGCTCGCGGCGTTCTCCGCATCGGAGGCCCAGAGGTAGCCGAGCAGCCCGTGCTCGCCGTGCACAGGAACGTACTGGACTTCGCCGTCCGCGGACCACGCATAGCCGATGCGGCCGAACCCCGGAGCATGGGTGAACTTCGAGTACCGGTAGGGGATCTCGAAACTTCCCCAGACATCCGAGGCAACGCCGTCGCGGTCGAAGCAGTTGTCGATTCCGGTTTCCGTCGGCTCACCGAAATAAGTCGGGTCGCCCGGGTCGGTCTCCGAGCCGAGTGCGTCCGCGAGCTCACGAAGGGCGGTGGCCAGCCGCGGGGCATTCGCTGCGTGCACGGCGGGCTGGGCACGACCTTTCAGGTCGCATGGCATCCAGGCATCGGAGAACGTCACAAGACTGACGCTGACGTAGTCGAGAAGCGTCGAGGCTCCGAGCAGGAAAAGTCCTCCCTCACGGACATCATCGCCGCCCCTGAAGATCAGGCCACCGCTCTTGATATGGGCGGACACGCTCCCGATGCGCCCGGGGCGCAGTGCGGCCTCGATCTGAATGGCCAGTCGCTGCGCGCTGCCCGCCGGAGGCGATGTCGCACCGATTTCAAGCTCTCCTCGGAACAGGTAGCTGTTCGACTTTCCGGCCTCATGGACGGAAACGAACGCGTTCGTGTCGCCGACCACGAGTCGATGCTCTGCCAGAACGCTGTACGCAGCGAGCAGGGCGTCCAGACACGTGATGGTCTTGTCCCCGACCTGGCCGTCATGCCCCCAGGTCCATCGGGCTACGGGAGTGCCGGCAATCACCATGTTCCTTCCGGCCCGCCCGCAGCCCGGGCGTACCAGTGCTCACTCACTCGCAGGCCAGCTCCTGCAGATCCTGGAATCCATCCACCTCCAGAGGCGCTTCCCCTACCAGCACCCCTGCCACCGAGGTGTTCGGTGCATCCCTGAGCTCGATCAGTGCGGCCGTGGGACTGAGTCCGCGCTCGTAAGCGTCCTGCAGTCGCTCCAGCCAGACGAGACCCGCATGGTAGCCATCAAGGTCGGCTCCGTCACGAGCCTCGAAACTTGCCGCGCCCTCGGCGTCCGAAGCCCAGAGGTAACCCAGGAGGAGCCCACCAAGGCCGCGGACGGGGAAGTACAGCACGCGACCGCATGCTGTGCGCTTGTACGCCGGCTCAAACTTCGGGGTCTGACTAAAAACCTCGTTTCGAGAGGGGATCTCGAACCGTCCCCACACGTCGGACGGGGAGCCATCATCCTCGAAATGGTTCGCGACCCCGGTTTCGGTAGGGATGCCGAACCGTGTCGGGTCATCGGGATCAGTTTTCAGGCCAAGCGCTCCCGAGATCTCCACCAGAACCGCTGACAGTCGGGGGCGATTCCGACTGAAGGTCTCCTCCTGCTCCCGCCCTCTCAGATCGAACGGCATCCAGATGTCCGAGTAAGTGGCCAGTTCCACGTTGAAGTAATCCTCGGAGACATCGACTGAAATTTCAAGCATCCCCTCCGAAACCTCCGTGCCAAAATTTGTTTTCGCCACCCCATCGCATGACGCAGAGATTTCCACACTCTCAAATTCCCCCTCGGTAAGCCCTGTCTTGATTTCCGCTACCAGCGCAGGCGTGAATGGAAGTTCGGCCTCGAACAGAAGTTTCCGGTGCCCTGGGGCAGGGACCTTGACGAGTACACGTCCGTTGTGCGGAGTTCCGAGGTGATGGTGGTCGAGGACCTGTAGCGCTGACGAAAATCTCCGGGCAGCCTCTTGAGGCAGGTCAACATCCCGCCCGCGCTCACTCCAGTACCATCTCGCAATGGGTGTGGTGGTAATCAAGAAATATCTCCCGGGACGAATCTGGAACCAGGCGGATACATGAGTGTGCCGTCTTCGACACGAATCACGACGAGCAGACCCTTACGATCGTAAAACCGTGCAAGATCTTTTCGAATTCCGGACGCCAACATGTCCGCCATGCTGCCCTTCGTGTCGACGACGAAGATTTTGACATCGGCACCGGACTCGTTGAGCTGCTTACTATGCTTCCATATTTTATCGATTGTCGTTGACGGATCTTTAATCTCTTTGAACTGATACCCATAGATTTTGCCGTCGGCATCACGAGCCATGACATCCATGTCCGTATGACGTCCGGTAAAAACACCGGGTCTAATCTCTACATCTCCTTTTATTTCAAAACCGATTTCCGTGACGCCGTTTTTTTGCAGGCGATCGGCCAGCAGGAGCTGCTCGATTCCACCCGATGTCTCAGTCTTCTGAGCGAGGCTCGAAACTACCCGATTATAGTTCGTCAGGTCGTTGAATCGCCCGGAGGCAATCAGGTCTGCTGCCTGCTGACCCACAGGATGCTTCGCCAGGTTGGCCAAAGCTGTTTCCAGATCGTTCGGCTTCACCTTGGAGCCAGGCAGGTTTTTCCGAATCTGTCGCTCTGTCTCACCCCCCCGTTCGAAAGGACGAGGTGCTTCGGCAGACAAGAAGTCGCCAGGGCGGCTGCTGGCCTGTGCTGGGCCTTCACCGCCCGAGGCCCCGTGGCTGCCACCTGCCTGAGTGTTTCCGCCATGCCCGTTACCAATACCGTCAGCGGAGGTTTCGTGGTTGGTCCCGGGGTGAGAGTCGAAACGGTCGGCGGCAGGGCTTGCGCCTGGTGTGTTGGTGTGGTCGGTGGGTCCGTTGCCGTCCGGTCTGTCGGCCGAGGGGGTGTTGTCCAGGTTGTTCGTGGGCATGTGGTTGCCCGCGTGGCCGCCGGGGGTGTGGTCCGGGGAGTGGTCGCTTCTGTGGAGGGGGTCGGAGGTGTCGCTGCCCAGGCGGGTTGCGTCGTCGCTGTTGCGGCCGCCGACACTCACCAGTTCGTGTTCCGGGACCTTGGCCGTGGCCGGGGTGTCCGTGTTCGGGGCGTCGGTGTGCGGGGTGTCCGTGTTCGTGGTCGGGTTGCCTGTCGGGGCGTCCTTGGCGTGCTGGACGATGTTGCCGGTGGCGTCGTAGATGGTGCCGTCGGGGTG
>NZ_JBEXPY010000074.1:0-27812 GCF_040612315.1 Streptomyces sp. NPDC006435 | reverse complement strand
CCCTTCCGACTCTACCAGAACCTTTTCCCGTTCCGTTTCCGGACCGGATTCCGAATTCTCGGTGACCGTCGAAGTGGTCTTTTGCCTTTCGGCGGGCCCGACTTTATCAGAAGTTCTGAGTCGGATTTTCCGCCCTGTCCGACACGCTCGCAACACATGGTGTGCGCGGCGTTTCCCGGTCAGGCGGAGCCGTAAACGTACTGGAGCGGGGCCCCCGATGCAAATCGGGGGCCCCGCTCCGGAGTTCGCGCTGCCCGGGTCGGGCGGTGGGTCAGACCTCGACGACGACCGGAAGGATCATCGGGCGGCGGCGGTAGGTGTCGGAAACCCACTTGCCCAGCGTGCGGCGGACCAGCTGCTGGACCTGGTGGGGCTCCAGCACACCGTCCTGGGCGGACTTGTTGATCGCTTCCTCGATCTTCGGCACGACGGAGGCGAACGCCGAGTCGTCGATGCCGGAACCGCGGGCGTGGATGTCCGGGCCGCCCGTGATCTTGCCGGAGGTGCTGTCGACCACGATGAAGACGGAGATGATGCCTTCTTCGCCGAGGATCCGACGGTCCTTGAGCGAGGTCTCGGTGACGTCGCCGACCGAGAGGCCGTCGACGTAGACGTAACCCGCCTGGACCTTGCCGACGATCTTGGCCCGGCCGTCGACGAGGTCGACGACGACGCCGTCCTCGGCGATGACGATGTGGTCCTTCGGCACACCGGTGAGCGCACCCAGTTCGGCGTTGGCCCGCAGATGGCGCCACTCGCCGTGGACCGGCATCAGGTTCTTCGGCTTGCAGATGTTGTAGAAGTACAGCAGCTCGCCGGCCGAGGCGTGGCCCGAGACGTGGACCTTGGCGTTGCCCTTGTGGACGACGTTGGCGCCCCAACGGGTCAGGCCGTTGATCACGCGGTAGACCGCGTTCTCGTTGCCCGGGATCAGGGACGACGCCAGGATCACCGTGTCGCCCTGGACGATCCGGATCTGGTGGTCGCGGTTGGCCATGCGGGACAGGGCCGCCATCGGCTCGCCCTGGGAACCCGTGCAGACCAGCACGACCTCGTCGTCCGGCAGATCGTCGAGGGTCTTGACGTCGACGATCAGTCCCGCGGGGACGTTCAGGTAGCCGAGGTCGCGGGCGATGCCCATGTTCCGGACCATCGACCGGCCGACGAAGGCCACCCGACGGCCGTACTCGTGCGCCGCGTCGAGGATCTGCTGGATGCGGTGCACATGGCTGGCGAAGCTCGCCACGATGATGCGCTTCTGCGCATTGGCGAAGACCGTGCGCAGGACGTTGGAGATGTCCCGCTCGGGCGGTACGAAGCCGGGGACCTCCGCGTTCGTCGAGTCGGCGAGGAGGAGGTCGATGCCCTCCTCGCTCAGCCGGGCGAAAGCGTGCAGGTCGGTGAGGCGGCCGTCCAGCGGGAGCTGGTCCATCTTGAAGTCGCCGGTGGCGACGGCCAGACCCGCGGGGGTGCGGATGGCGACCGCGAGGGCGTCCGGGATGGAGTGGTTGACCGCGATGAATTCGCAGTCGAAGACGCCGATGCGCTCGCGCTGCCCCTCCTCCACCTCGAGGGTGTACGGGCGGATGCGGTGCTCCTGGAGCTTCGCCTCGATCAGCGCGAGGGTCAGCTTGGAGCCGATGAGGGGGATGTCCGGCTTCAGGCGCAGCAGGTACGGGACGCCACCGATGTGGTCCTCGTGGCCGTGCGTGAGGACGATGCCCTCGATGTCGTCGAGACGGTCCCGGATCGTGGTGAAGTCCGGCAGGATCAGATCGATCCCGGGCTGCTCCTCCTCGGGGAAGAGGACTCCGCAGTCGACGATGAGCAGGCGGCCGCCGTATTCGAAGACCGTCATGTTGCGGCCGATTTCGCCGAGGCCGCCGAGCGGGGTGACGCGGAGGCCGCCCTTCGGGAGCTTCGGCGGGGTGCCGAGTTCGGGGTGCGGATGACTCAAAAGACTCTCCTTACCACGCGCGCCACGTACCGCTTGGGCACGTGGCGCGCATGTCATTCGTGCACTTGCTGTTGTCTGTTTTTTCGCTCTTGCGAGTGTTCTTCGCGTATTCAGTTGTGAAGTCTGTGTTTAGAGCTCTACCCCGCCGGCCGCGAGATCGATCTTGAGCTGGGCCGTTTCCTGCTCGGTGAGCTCGACCAGGGGGAGGCGCAGCGGACCGGCGGGGAGACCCTGGAGGGCCAGCGCGGCCTTGGTCGTGATCACACCCTGAGTACGGAACATTCCGGTGAAGACGGGCAGGAGCTTCTGGTGGATCTCCGTGGCCTTCTGGACGTCGCCGCCGCGGTACGCCTCGATGAGGGCGCGCAGGTCGGGGGTGACGACATGGCCGACGACGGAGACGAAGCCGACGGCGCCGACCGAGAGCAGCGGCAGGTTCAGCATGTCGTCGCCGGAGTACCAGGCGAGGCCGGAGCGGGAGATCGCCCAGCTCGCGCGGCCGAGGTCGCCCTTGGCGTCCTTGTTGGCGACGATGCGCGGGTGTTCGGCGAGGCGGACCATCGTCTCGGTGTTGATCGGCACACCGCTGCGGCCGGGGATGTCGTAGAGCATCACCGGCAGGCCGGTGGCGTCCGCGATGGCCGTGAAGTGGCGGAAGAGGCCCTCCTGCGGCGGCTTGTTGTAGTACGGCGTCACCGCGAGGAGGCCGTGGGCGCCGGCGCGTTCGGCCGCGCGGGCGAGTTCGATGCTGTGCCGGGTGTCGTTGGTGCCGATACCGGCGACGATGTGGGCCCGGTCCCCCACTGCTTCCAGTACCGCCCGTACGAGCTGGTCCTTCTCCACGTCGCTGGTGGTCGGGGACTCGCCGGTGGTGCCGTTGATGATCAGGCCGTCATTGCCTGCGTCCACCAGGTGGACGGCGAGCCGCTGGGCGCCGTCGAGGTCGAGTGCGCCGTCCGCCGTGAAGGGCGTGACCATGGCGGTGAGGACCCTCCCGAAGGGGGTCTGCGGAGTGGAGATCGGAGCCATGGGTAACACGCTACTCGCTGCTCAGCGCCCAATGCCCCCTCGGGGGGACAAGCGATAGGAGCCCGGCACTGCCTGCTCGGGGGTTCAAGCAGTGCCGGGTCCGTTTGATCAGCCTAGATGAACTTCACGAAACGCCGCAATACGGACACCGCTTACGGGGCGACGCGTCCGTTTTTGTTGAAGGCTGCATGGGTGAGCGGCATCAGCCGGGCCCAGTGCTCCTCCATCTGCTGGCCGACCATCTCGATCTCCCGCTGCGGGAAGGACGGCACCTTCGCCAGCTCGTGCTGGGTGCGCAGGCCGAGGAAATGCATCAGCGAGCGGGCGTTGCACGTGGCGTACATCGAGGAGAAGAGGCCGACGGGAAGCACCGAGCGGGCCACCTCGCGGGCCACCCCCGCGTCGAGCATCTCCTGGTACGCCTCGTACGCCTGCCGGTACGAGTCCTCCATGACTCGGCCGGTGAGCTCCTGCTGGGCCTGGGTGCCCTCGACGAACTCGTACTTGCCGGGGCGGCCCTGCTGGACCAGCTTGCGGGACGCGTCCGGGACGTAGAAGACCGGCTGGAGCTCCCGGTAGCGGCCCGACTCCTCGTTGTACGACCAGCCGACGCGGTGCCGCATGAACTCGCGGAACACGAAGATCGGGGCGCTGATGAAGAAGGTCATCGAGTTGTGCTCGAACGGGCTGCCGTGCCGGTCGCGCATCAGGAAGTTGATGAGGCCCTTGGAGCGCTCGGGGTCCTTGGTGACCTCCTCCAGGGACTGCTCGCCGGCCGTGGACACGCGCGCGGCGAACAGGACGTCGGAGTCGCCCGCCGCGTGTTTCACCAGCTCGACGGTGACATCGCTGCGGAAGCTGGGCTTTGCGGGCTCGGGGGTCTCGGTCACCGGCGGGGTCCTTCCAGTTGCGTCGCTCGGGCGGCGCCCACTCTACGGGCCACCACCGACAACCAGGACCGGAAGGTCCGTCAGGGGATTTCTTCGACGAATTCGGCGATTCGGGGCACCGATCGGGCCCTTCGCACGTCTGACTCATTAGCAGCATCCGAAACAGAGTTCAAGGAGAGCTTCCTCATGTTCCGCCGGCGTGAATCCGTCCCGTTCTCGTTCGTGGCCGAGGCCGACCGATTCCGCAGCAATGTCACCCCTCCCCCGCGGGAGCGCGCCAGCGTCTCCCAGCTGGCCGGCCGGTCCCTCGTCGGGCTGACCGTCGTCGCCGGTCTCGTCGGCTCGCTGATCCTCGGCCTGCCCGCGCTCAGCCCCGCCCAGAGCCCCTCGCACGCCGAGCAGACCGAGGCCTCCGACGGGCGCTGACCCGTACGGGCCCCCTGGGGTGGTCGGGTCATGGCCCCCTCGGTAGCCTCACCGGGCACAGCAATCGAGCATGCTTGTGAGTGAGGATCAGTCGTGCCCCTGCCCTTCCTGACGGCCGACCGCGCGTTTGACGCGAGCGCTGAGGACATCGCGCTTCCGTTCGACGACCACGACAGTTGGCGGCGCCCGTACCGTCCCGGCCCCTGGCGGGTCGCGGCCGGGGCGGGCCTGTTGCTGCTCGCGTCCTTCGTGCTGTTCGCCGGGATGATCATCGCGTTCGCCGGGGCGCTGCCGGGCACCATCGTGTGTCTGGGGGTGGCTCTCGCGATCATCATCTGTGCCCTGCGGCTGCTCCGGATGGGTGCCTGGGTGAGCCGGCACGGCGTGCGCCGGGTGGGTTTCCTCTCGACGACGACCGTGCCGTGGAACCGGGTCACCGCGATCCGCACGGTGCAGCAGCCGGTGCGGTGGCTCGGTTTCCCGCGCACGGTGCAGGGCCAGGCCCTGGTCCTCGTGCGTCAGGGGAACGCGCCGATGGAGCCGCTGCTCACCGACAACAACGCGGACTTCCTGAGCCGGGGAGAGGCGTTCGACCGGGCGGCGGACACCCTGGAGGCGTGGGGGGACGAGTACCGCCGGGTCTGACACGAGGGTGCACCGAAGCCGAAGCCGTCCGGGAGCTGTTCGCCGGACGGCTTCGGTCTTTTCCGCTTCGGTCTTCTCCCCGTCCACCCGCCGCGTCCGCTCCCCGCGGTCACGGCCCGGACGGGCCCGGGGCCGGGGTCAGGACGTGCCGGCCCCGGCCGATCCGGCGTGCAGGGCGATCGCCCGCTGCATGGCCTTCCGGGCCCGCGGGGTGTCCCTGGCGTCCTGGTACGCGACGGCCAGACGGAACCAGCAGCGCCAGTCGTCCGGGGAGTCCTCGGTCTCCTCGCGGCGGCGGGTGAAGACGGCGTCGGCCGAGTCGCGGTCGATCCGGCCGGACGGCGTACGGACCAGCTCGTCGACCGGCAGGCCGCCCTCCGCGTCGAGTTCCGCCGCCAGCGCGTTGGCCCGTGCCACGAACTGGGTGTTCTTCCAGAGGAACCAGACCCCGATCACCGGCAGGATCAGCACCGCGACCCCGAAGGCGACCGTCAGCAGGGTGCCGTGCTCGATGAGCATCACGCCGCGGCTGCCGACCAGGACGAAGTAGAAGACCAGGACGGCGGCGGTGACGAAGTAAGTGATCTTTGCGCGCATGGCAGGGCTCAGTCAGTTCAGGTCGAGGAAGTTTTCCAGGCCGAACGTGAGGCCGGGAGTGGTCACCACGCGGCGGGCGCCGAGCAGGATGCCCGGCATGAAGCTGCTGTGGTGCAGCGAGTCGTGGCGGATGGTGAGCGTCTCGCCCTCTCCGCCGAGCAGCACCTCCTGGTGGGCGAGCAGGCCCCGGAGCCGTACCGCGTGCACCGGGACGCCGTCGACGTCCGCACCGCGGGCGCCGTCCAGGGCCGTGGTGGTGGCGTCCGGCTGATCGCCGAGGCCGGCCTTCCGGCGGGCCTCGGCGATCAGCTGCGCGGTGCGGGTGGCGGTGCCCGAGGGGGCGTCGACCTTGTTGGGGTGGTGCAGTTCGACGACCTCGACGGACTCGAAGTAGCGGGCGGCCCGCTCCGCGAACTTCATCGTGAGGACGGCGCCGATGGAGAAGTTCGGCGCGATGAGCACACCGGTCTCCGGGGAGCCGGAGAGCCAGGTGTTCAGCTGCGCGAGCCGTTCGTCGGTCCAGCCCGTGGTGCCGACGACGGCGTGGATGCCGTGCCGGATGCAGAAGTCGAGGTTGCCCATCACCGATGCGGGGGTGGTGAGCTCGACGGCGACCTGGGCGCCGGATTCCGCGAGGGTCTCCAGCTTGTCCCCGCGGCCGAGGGCGGCCACCAGCTCCATGTCGTCGGCGGTCTCGACGGCTCGTACCGCCTCGGACCCGATGCGGCCCTGGGCGCCGAGAACGGCCACGCGCAGCTTGCTCATTGCTCTGCTTCCTTACGGGTGGGGGTCAGGAGACCGCTTCGTCGAGGCGGTCGGCCTGCTTGTCCTTGAGCGGGCCGATGACGGAGAGCGAGGGGCGGTGTCCGAGGACCTCGCCCGCGACCTCGCGGACGTCGTCGGGAGTGACCTGCGCCATCCGGGCCAGCATGTCGTCGACCGACATCTGGTCGCCCCAGCACAGTTCGCTCTTGCCGATGCGGTTCATCAGTGCTCCGGTGTCCTCCAGGCCGAGGACCGTGGAGCCGGAGAGCTGCCCGATGGCGCGGCCGATCTCCTCGTCGCTCAGTCCCTCGGACGCTACCCGGTCGAGTTCGTCCCGGCAGATCTTGAGGACGTCGTGGACCTGGTTGGGCCGGCAGCCCGCGTACACGCCGAACAGGCCGCAGTCGGCGAAGCCCGAGGTGTACGAGTAGACGCTGTAGGCGAGGCCGCGCTTCTCCCGTACCTCCTGGAAGAGGCGCGAGCTCATGCCTCCGCCGAGGGCCGTGCTGAGTACCCCGAGGGCCCAGCGCCGGTCGTCGGTGCGGGCCAGGCCGGGCACGCCGAGGACGACGTGGGCCTGTTCGGTCCTGCGGTTCAGCAGCTCCACCCGGCCCGCGGTGCGCAGGGTGCGGGAGCCGGCGCGCGGGGCGACCGGAACGGCGTCGGTGCGGGACAGCGCGCCCGCCCGCTCGAACGCCTTGCGGACCTGGCGCACGACCGTGGCGTGGTCGATGTTGCCCGCGGCGGCGACGACCAGACGGGTGGGGTCGTAGTGCTTCTTGTAGAAGCGGGCGATCCGGCCGCGGTCGAGCGCGTTGATGGTGTCGACGGTGCCGAGGACGGGGCGGCCGAGGGGGGTGTCGCCGAGCATGGTGTGCGCGAACAGGTCGTGCACGCAGTCGCCCGGGTCGTCCTCCGTCATCGCGATCTCCTCGAGGATGACGCCGCGCTCGGCGTCAACGTCCTCGGGGGCGATCAGCGAGCCGGTCAGCATGTCGCAGACGACGTCGATGGCCAGCGGCAGGTCGGTGTCCAGGACCCGCGCGTAGTAGCAGGTGTACTCCTTCGCCGTGAAGGCGTTCATCTCGCCGCCGACCGCGTCGATCGCGGCGGAGATGTCGAGGGCGCTGCGCTTGGCGGTGCCCTTGAAGAGGAGGTGTTCGAGGTAGTGCGTCGCACCGTTCAGGGTCGGGGTCTCGTCGCGCGAGCCGACGTTGACCCAGATGCCGAAGGTGGCGGAGCGTACGGAGGGCAGGGTCTCGGTGACGACCCGCAGACCGCCGGGCAGGACGGTGCGGCGGACCGTGCCGATGCCGTTGCTGCCCTTGAGAAGCGTTTGGGTACGGGCGACGGCCCGCGCCTTCGAGGAGGCACGGGCCGTCGTCACGGAACTACGGGACGTCACTTGGCGGCGTCGTCCTTCTTCTCGTCCTCTTCACCCTCGATGACCGGGATCAGGGAGAGCTTGCCGCGGGAGTCGATCTCGGCGATCTCGACCTGGACCTTGGTGCCGACACCGAGCACGTCCTCGACGTTCTCCACGCGCTTGCCACCGGCGAGCTTGCGGATCTGCGAGATGTGCAGCAGGCCGTCCTTGCCCGGCATGAGGGAGACGAAGGCACCGAAGGTGGTGGTCTTGACGACCGTACCCAGGTAGCGCTCGCCGACCTCGGGCATGGTCGGGTTGGCGATCGAGTTGATCGTGGCGCGGGCGGCCTCGGCGGCCGGTCCGTCGGCGGCACCGATGTAGATGGTGCCGTCGTCCTCGATCGTGATGTCGGCGCCGGTGTCCTCCTGGATCTGGTTGATCATCTTGCCCTTGGGGCCGATGACCTCACCGATCTTGTCCACCGGGATCTTGACGGTGATGATCCGCGGGGCGTTCGGGGACATCTCGTCCGGGACGTCGATGGCCTCGTTCATCACGTCGAGGATGTGGAGGCGGGCGTCGCGGGCCTGCTTCAGCGCGGCGGCCAGGACCGAGGCGGGGATGCCGTCGAGCTTGGTGTCGAGCTGGAGCGCGGTGACGAACTGCTTGGTGCCGGCGACCTTGAAGTCCATGTCACCGAAGGCGTCCTCCGCACCGAGGATGTCGGTGAGGGCGACGTAGTGGGTCTTGCCGTCGATCTCCTGCGAGATCAGGCCCATGGCGATGCCGGCGACGGCGGCCTTGAGCGGCACACCGGCGTTCAGCAGCGACATGGTGGAGGCGCAGACCGAGCCCATGGACGTCGAGCCGTTGGAGCCCAGCGCCTCGGAGACCTGGCGGATCGCGTAGGGGAACTCCTCGCGCGTCGGCAGCACCGGCACGATGGCGCGCTCGGCGAGCGCGCCGTGGCCGATCTCGCGGCGCTTGGGCGAGCCCACGCGGCCGGTCTCACCGACGGAGTACGGCGGGAAGTTGTAGTTGTGCATGTAGCGCTTGCGGGTCACCGGGGAGAGGGTGTCCAGCTGCTGCTCCATGCGGAGCATGTTGAGGGTGGTGACGCCCAGGATCTGGGTCTCGCCGCGCTCGAACAGCGCCGAGCCGTGCACCCGCGGGATGGCCTCGACCTCGGCGGCGAGCGTACGGATGTCCGTGACGCCGCGGCCGTCGATGCGGACCTTGTCCTTGATGACGCGCTCGCGGACCAGCTTCTTGGTCAGCGCGCGGTACGCGGCGGAGATCTCCTTCTCGCGGCCCTCGAAGGCCGGGAGGAGCTTCTCGGCGGCGATCTCCTTGACGCGGTCGAGCTCGGTCTCGCGGTCCTGCTTGCCGGCGATGGTGAGCGCCTGGGCCAGCTCGGACGTCACGGCGGCGGCGAGCGCCTCGAAGACGTCGTCCTGGTAGTCCAGGAAGACCGGGAACTCGCCGGTGGGCTTGGCGGCCTTGGCGGCGAGGTCCGACTGGGCCTTGCAGAGGACCTTGATGAACGGCTTCGCGGCCTCGAGACCGGCGGCGACGACCTCCTCGGTGGGGGCCTCGGCGCCGTCCTTGACGAGCTGGATGGTCCGCTCGGTGGCCTCGGCCTCGACCATCATGATCGCGACGTCGCCGTCCTCCAGGACGCGACCGGCGACCACCATGTCGAAGACGGCGTCCTCGAGCTCGGTGTGCGTCGGGAAGGCGACCCACTGGCCCTTGATCAGGGCGACACGGGTGCCGCCGACCGGGCCGGAGAAGGGCAGGCCGGCCAGCTGCGTGGAGCAGGAGGCGGCGTTGATCGCGACCACGTCGTACAGGTGGTCGGGGTTGAGCGCCATGATCGTCTCGACGATCTGGATCTCGTTGCGCAGGCCCTTCTTGAAGGAGGGGCGCAGCGGGCGGTCGATCAGGCGGCAGGTGAGGATCGCGTCCTCGGAGGGCCGGCCCTCGCGACGGAAGAAGGAGCCGGGGATCTTGCCGGCGGCGTACTGCCGCTCCTCGACGTCCACCGTGAGGGGGAAGAAGTCGAGCTGGTCCTTGGGCTTCTTGGAGGCGGTGGTGGCCGACAGCACCATGGTGTCGTCGTCCAGGTACGCGACGGCGGAGCCGGCGGCCTGCTTGGCCAGGCGGCCCGTCTCGAAGCGGATGGTGCGGGTGCCGAAGGTGCCGTTGTCGATGACGGCCTCGGCGTAGTGGGTCTCGTTCTCCACTAGCGTTTTCTCCGTTACATATCGTCTTCGCGCCCCCACGCCCGTGTGGCGGGGGACGGTAGCGGAGAAGCCCTCCATCGGCGGGCCGGTCTTCGATCGAAGCACCCGGGTCGATGAGTCCGGGGGCCACTACCGAGGACCGGCGGCGGGGAGGTCTGCTTCTCGCTCGTCTTCAGGTCGTTCTCCGACCAGGTTACTGAGATTCGGTTCAGCTTGGCATGCCGGTCGTACGGAGACCCGTCACTTCCCGTGCATGCGCGCATACGCACAATCGTACGTACAGCAAAGGGAGCGGCCCCCCTCAGTGGTGGGAACCGCTCCCTTCACGGCGTCTTACTTGGCGCCGCCGGCCGCACCGCGGCGGATGCCGAGGCGGTCGACCAGGGCACGGAAGCGCTGGATGTCCTTCTTGGCCAGGTACTGCAGCAGGCGGCGACGCTGGCCGACCAGGATCAGCAGACCACGACGGGAGTGGTGGTCGTGCTTGTGGACCTTGAGGTGCTCGGTCAGGTCCGAGATGCGGCGGGAGAGCATCGCGACCTGGACCTCGGGGGAGCCGGTGTCGCCTTCCTTCTGGGCGAACTCGGACATGATCTGCTTCTTCGTAGCGGCGTCGAGCGGCACGCGTACTCCTCTTTGATGTTCGATGCGCCCACGAGTGCCTCTGATCCTGATCGCAGAGGAGCTTCCGTGACTCGGAGGCGAAGGTCCGATGAGCGCAGATCCCAGGATGATCCGGAAGCGCGTACACAAACGGCCGTCACACAGCGTACCAGCCCTGCGGAGCCGGTCCGGGCGGCGGGTCGGCCGGGGTGGATCGGGCGGATCAGCCCGTGAGGGACCGGATCGAGCGGTAGAGGTCGAAGACGGCGAGGCTCAGCGGGATCAGGGTCAGCAGCACGAACGTCTCGGCGATCTCCAGGAAGCGTCCCCAGAAGGGGGTGACTCCCTTGCGCGGCACGATCAGCCCGACGGCGGTGATCAGCGCGGCGCCGCCCGCGACGGCCGCGGCGAGCCAGATCGTACGGATGTCGAGCGCGGAGCCGTCCCCCGTGGCGGCCTCGCGCAGCAGGTCGGCCGGGGGGTCGAGGGACAGGCCGAGGCCGAGGAGGACGAGCGAGCCGAGGCCCGCCGCCAGGGCGCAGCCGACCTGGGCCGTGTAGCGGAACAAGTGGGAGCGCATCAGCATGGCGACCCCGGTGGCGAGTGCCAGCAGCCGGGCCCAGGTGTTGTCCGAGAACCCCAGGACGGCCGCGGCGCCCACGGCGACCAGGGCGCAGCCGCCGACCAGGCCGACGAGCAGTTCGTGGCCGCGCCGCGCGCGGGCGGCGATGCGGTCGGCGTCGACCGGGCCCGATGCCGCCGGTTCGGACGTCCCGTAGTCACCGACGGTGGTGCGGGGCGGTTCGAAGCCGATGGGGAGGCGGGCGAAGCGGGTGGACAGGCCGGGCAGGAAGGCGAGGACGCCCACGGAGAGCGGGGCGCACACCGCGGCGGCCTCGGCGGGCTCCATGCCGGTCGTGATCGCGCCGAAGGTGACCAGCAGGCCGATGGCGGCGGCGAACACGAACGCGACGAAGACGCCGTCCCCGCCGGGGGCCGCGATCATGAGGATCACGGCCGCCACCAGCACGGCGGTGCAGGCGAGCAGGAACTGGAGCCTGCCGATGCCCTGGCCCGCGGCGAGCGGCAGCAGCCCGGAGCCGGCGACCGCCGCGTTCGCGAGCGCGCCGACCCCCAGGGCCGTGCACGATCCCGGGTCGTCGTAGACCCGTGCGCGTACGCAGGCAAGGGCGAGGGCGAGCAGGGCGACGACGGCGGCGAGGACGGCGGGCAGGCCGTGCGTGTCGTGCCGGACGTCGGAGGTCCACAGCACGAAACCCAGCAGGACCAGCAGGACCGACCCGCCGAGGAGCCCTGCCGCGCGGGTGAGGCCGTCGCCCCAGAGGGTGCGGTCCCGGGCGACGGCGGTGGCGACGGCGTCGGAGACGTCGTCGAAGACGGCGGGCGGCAGGGACTCGGAGAAGGGGCGCAGGGAGAGCAGTTCCCCGTCGAGGATCCGCTGCCCGGCCAGGGTGCGGCCGCTGTCGAGGACGGTGCCGTCGCGGCGCACCAGGTGGTAGCCGACCGGGGCGCCCCGGTCGGGGCTCTGTCCCGACAGCCGGAGGATCTCCGGGTACAGGTCGGCGACGGCGATGTCCTCGGGCAGTGCCACGTCGACGCGGCCGTCGGGTGCGACGACCGTGATCCGGCAGAAACCGGTTCCGTTGCCGGCCGGGGCTCCGGGTCCCGGCCCGCCGTGTCCGGTGGCTGCCGTTCGGGCCGTCATGGTCACCTGTTGCTCCCCCTCGTGGTTCCGCGGAACGGTCCCCGGGTGCGCGGTTCCGCGCCCTCGCCGGAACTGGCCGTTTCCTTGCGGTCGTTAGCGAATGCTTACACGCGTTGCGCCACCCTACCGCCCGTCGGCGGCCCCGTACGCCAGTAGGATCCTCCCTCGGACAGGGCCCGTCGCCACGGGGGCGGCGATACGAACAGCTCTTTCCGGCAAGGGAATTGGTGATCCGTGAGTCAGATCGTCGTCAAGCGCCCACCGCGAGCCCTGCCCTCCGAGGTTCCGGGTGAGCAGGTGCAGTTGCAACCCCCGCCCGAGCTGCCTCGCGGTCAGCAGGAGGGGATGATGATGCAGTTGCTGCCCATGCTCGGCATGGGCGGTTCCGTCGTCTTCTTCTTCATGACCCCGAACCCGATCATGCGCATCATGGGCATGATCATGATCGCGTCGACGGTCGCCATGGCCATCGCGATGATCGTCCGCCTCCGGCGGGGCACCCAGGGGCAACTCGCGGATCTTCGGCGCGACTACCTGAAATATCTGACTCAAACCAGACGGTCCGTGCTGGAGACGGCGCGCAAGCAGCGCGATGCGCAGTTCTATCTCCACCCGTCCCCGGACCAGTTGTGGGCGCTCGTCGCCGAGGGCAGCCGGGTATGGGAACGCCGCGTCGGTGACGCCGACTTCGCGCAGGTGCGCATCGGCCTGGGCAGCCAGGAACTCTCCACACCGCTCATCGCTCCCGAGACCGCGCCGGTCGACGAACTGGAGCCGCTGACCGCGGGGGCGATGCGACGGTTCCTGAGTGCCCACAGCACGCTGGACGGCCTGCCCATGGCGGTCTCGCTGCGCGCCTTCTACCACCTGACCGTCAGCGGCGAGGCGGAGTCCGTCCGTTCCACGGCCCGTGCGATGGTCGGCGCACTCGTCTCCCTGCACTCCCCCGAGGACCTGGTCGTCGCCGTCGCGACGGGGCAGGACGCCGCCCCGCACTGGGACTGGGCGAAGTGGCTTCCGCACGTCCAGGCGCCGGGCCTCGTCGACGGGGCCGGCAGCCGCCGGCTGATCACCACCGACGTCGCGGAGCTGGAGGAGCTGCTCGCGGGCCCGCTGGAGGGCCGGCCGCGTTTCCAGCCCGACGGACAGCCGCTCATGGACCGGCCCCATGTCGTCGTCGTGCTCGACGGCCGGTCCGTGTCGCCGGTGTCGGCCCTCGCCGCGGCCGAGGGGCTCCAGGGCGTGACGGTCATCGAGCTCGTGCCGGGCGAGATCGACGGGGGGCGCGGCGGCCTGTCCGTCGTGGTGCACCCCCGTTCGCTGCGGCTGGAGTCCGGGCACGGGCTGGTCTACGACGGTCTTCCCGACCTGCTCGGTCCGGAGGCCGCCGAGGCGCTGGCCCGGCAGTTGGCGCCGCTTCGCGCGGCCTCGGGCGGGGACGACGACGAACCGCTGCTCGCCGACCTGGAGTTCACCGATCTGCTGAACCTCGGTGACGCGGCCTCGATCGATGTCGGCAGGACCTGGCGGGCCCGTTCCCGTACGGAGCGGCTGCGCGTCCCGATCGGTGTCGGCGAGGACGGCAGCCCGGTGATGCTGGACCTGAAGGAAGCGGCGCAGGAGGGCATGGGGCCGCACGGTCTGTGCGTCGGCGCCACCGGTTCCGGCAAGTCCGAGCTGCTGCGCACGCTCGTGCTCGGCCTCGCCGTCACCCACACCTCGGAGACGCTCAACTTCGTCCTCGCGGACTTCAAGGGCGGTGCCACCTTCGCCGGCATGGCGCGGATGCCCCACGTCGCTGCGGTGATCACCAACCTCGCGGACGATCTGACGCTGGTCGACCGCATGGGCGACTCCATCGGCGGCGAGCTCAACCGCCGCCAGGAGATGCTGCGCGACGCGGGCAACTACGCCAACATCCACGACTACGAGAAGGCGCGCGCGGCGGGCGCCCCGTTGCAGCCGATCCCCTCCCTCGTCCTGGTCATCGACGAGTTCAGCGAACTCCTCACCGCCAAGCCCGACTTCATCGAGATGTTCGTGCAGATCGGGCGCATCGGCCGTTCGCTGGGCGTCCATCTGCTGCTGGCCTCGCAGCGTCTGGAGGAGGGGCGGCTGCGCGGTCTGGAGACCTATCTGTCGTACCGGGTCGGGCTGCGCACCTTCTCGGCGGGCGAGTCCCGGGCGGCGCTGGGCGTGCCCGACGCCTACCACCTGCCCAACGTGCCCGGTTCCGGCTATCTGAAGTACGGCACGGACGAGATGGTGCGGTTCAAGGCCGCGTACGTCTCCGGGGTGTACCGCTCGGGCGCCCGTTCGGCCGTGCCCTCCGGGCCGCTGCCGGTGGACCGCAGGCCGGTGGTGTTCACGGCGGCTCCGGTGCCGGTGCGGTACGTGCAGCCGGATCCGGCGGGCGGGGCCGGTGTGCCCGACGCGCGCACGCCGGAGGACGACGCCCTGGCGGACACGGTGCTCGACGTGATCGTGGGCCGGCTGGAGGGCCGGGGTGCCTCCGCGCACCAGGTGTGGCTCCCGCCACTGGACAACCCGCCGTCGCTGGACGACCTCCTGCCGGGGCTCTCCCCGGTCGAGGGCCGCGGGCTGACCCGGCCCGGCTTCGAGGGGGCGGGGCGTCTCGTCGTACCCCTCGGTGTGGTCGACAAGCCGTACGAGCAGCGGCGCGACACGCTCTACCGGGACTTCTCCGGGGCGGCGGGCCACATGCAGATCACCGGTGGTCCGCAGTCCGGCAAGTCCACACTGCTGCGCACCCTCGTCGCGGGCTTCGCGCTCACCCACACACCCCAGGAGGTCCAGTTCTACGGGCTGGACTTCGGCGGCGGTGGCATGGCCTCGGTCTCCGGGCTGCCGCACGTCGGCGGGATCGCCTCCCGGCTCGACCCCGAGCGGGTGCGGCGCACGGTCTCCGAGGTGTACGGGATCATGGCGCGGCGCGAGGAGTACTTCCGCAGCGCGGGCATCGACTCCATCGCCACCTTCCGCAGGCTGCGGGCGCGCGGCGACATCCCGGTCACGGACCAGCCGTGGGGCGACGTCTTCCTGCTCGTCGACGGCTGGGGCAACTTCCGTACGGACTACGAGGGGCTGGAGGCCGCCGTCGTGGACATCGCGGCGCGCGGCCTCGGGTACGGCATCCACCTGGTCGTCACGGCGTCGCGTTCCATGGAGGTCCGGGCCAACCTCAAGGACCACCTGATGAACCGGCTCGAACTGCGGCTCGGCGACGTCATGGACTCCGAGCTGGACCGCAGGGCCGCGGCCAACGTGCCGGCCGGTGTGCCCGGTCGTGGCCTCACGCCGGAGAAGCTGCACTTCATGGCCGCGGTACCGCGGATCGACGGCATCAACTCCGACAGCGATCTCTCCGAGGCGACGGCGGCCATGAACCGGGAGGTCGCCCGGCACTGGACCGCGGCGCCCGCCCCGGCGGTCCGGCTGCTGCCCCGCGAGCTCCCGGCACGCGAGCTGCCCCCGGGCCACGCGCATCCGGAGCGGGGCATCGCGTTCGGCATCGACGAGAACAACCTGGAGCCGGTCTTCCTCGACTTCGAGCGCGACCCGTTCTTCCTGGTGTTCGGCGAGAGCGAGTCCGGCAAGTCCAACCTGCTGCGCCTGCTCATCAAGCAGCTGAGCGAGAGGTACGACGGGAACGTCTGCAAGTTCTTCGTCATCGACAACCGGCGGACGCTCCTGGACGCCACCCCCGCGACGCACCTGGCGGAGTACGTGCCCATGTCCAACAACATGGAGCACCACATGGACGCGCTGTACAACCTGATGGAACGCCGCACGCCGTCGCCCGACGTCACGGCGCAGGAGTTGCGCGAACGCAGCTGGTGGAGCGGGCCGACGGTGTACGTCGTCATCGACGACTACGACCTGGTCTCCACGGCCGCCGGGAACCCGCTGGCCAGGCTGACGGAGATGCTGCCGTTCTCGCGTGACGTCGGTGTCCGGTTCATCATCGCCCGCAGCACGGCGGGGGCCGGACGGGCCCTGTACGAGTCGTTCATGCAGCGCGTCATGGAGTTGGGCGCGCAGGGCCTGATGCTCTCGGGCGACCCCGTCGAGGGGGATGTCCTCGGCAACGTGCGGCCGCGCCCGATGCCTCCGGGGCGCGGGGTGTTCGTCACGCGGCGGCGGGGGAATCCGCTGGTGCAGTCGGGGCTCATGGACGGGGACCGGTAGCGCGGGGCAGTGGGGTGGTGGGGCGGGCGGGGATTGTGCCCGCCCCACCGCCCCACCGCTCGGAACACGACAACAGGTCGGGGTGGGCACCTCCCGTGCGTGCCCACCCCGACCTGTTGCGTTCCTGCCGAGCCCTACTCGAAGTTGGCCCTCGCCCGCTTGTCACCGGCGTGGTACGCGGCACCGGCTTCGCGCACCTTGCGGGAGATCTCGCTCAGGGCGCTGTGAATTGCCGTGGCGTCGTTGTCCCAGCCGCGCTGAGCGGTGTCGTAGGCGCTCTTGGCCTCGCCCACCCAGAGCTCGGACACGTTGGCGATCATCCGCTTGATGGCCGCAAGGTCCTCCTGGAGCTGCTTGCTCTGCCGCTCGATGGCGCCGGCCGCGAGATCCAGGCTCGAATAAGTGACAACCATCGTGCCGTCGGGGTTGCTCGACATGCGGTCCTCCCGTGTTATCTAGTCATCCAGGTTTGGCGTGAAGACGTCGTGTGTGGTGCAGGTGTCGTACGTGGTTCAGTTGTCGTACGCGATGCAGACGTCGTGTGTGGTGGTGCAGGTGTGACCAGGTCAGAACTTGTTGAGGTTCGAGGTCCTGGCCTCGGCGGTCGCGTCGCCCGAGTAACCGCCGACGACGTCGACGCCCTGCAGGGCCTGCCGGACCTCGTCCTCGGTGTTGCCCGAAATGGTTCGTGCCGCCTTGATGGCCTCCTGGAAGTTGAGGAGCCGGTGGGCGATGCTGACCATCTTCCGGTTGACCTCTTCCTGCTTGGTGTTGAAGGCACCGGCACCGATGCCCTTCCAAGCGCCTTCCAGGCTGTCGATCGTCGCCTGAAGCGTCTTCAACTGCCCCTTCACGGAGTCGAACCGCGTGGAGAGTTCGCCCTCCAGCTTGAGGAGAGCGGCATCCGAGAGCTTCTGATCAGCCATGTTTTCGGCTTCCTTTCTGGTTTGGTCCGGTCTGGTGCTCTTGTTCGGTCCGGCGTTCGGTCGTTCGGTCCGGCTTCACTCGCCGGCAGGTACGTACGGGCGGAGGACCTGCGGCCGGTCAGACGGCGCGGCGCCTACGGACGAGGACGAAGGCCCCGCCACCCAGCACGGCAACCGCCGCCGCTCCGCCGAGGATCAGCCCGAGTCGGCTGTTGTCGTCCTTCTCGGCAGCGGCGGTGGAACCCGCCATGGCGGTGTCGCCGGCTTTCTCGTTCTTTTCGTTCTTCTCCGGCTGCGACGAGGCCGATGCGGAGGAGGCCGGGGAGCCGGACGTCCGCTCCTTGGTGAGGGGGCTGATGTCGGGGTCGCCGGGGTCGCCCTTGCCCTTGAGGATGTTGACGGCCGGTCGGATGATGCCGTGGCCGAGGTAATTACTGAGGGTTCCCTTCTTCCAGTCTCCCCGCCCAGCCGTGTCGAAGAGGACATTGAGGACCTGGTTGGCCGTCCAGTCGGGGTGGGCGGACCAGATCAGGGCTGCAGCGGCTGACGTGATGGCGGTGGCTTGACTGGTCCCGCCCTCGGAGTCGCAGTAACGCTGAAACTTCGTATCGCACCAGGTTGGAATACCGTCTCCAGGGGCAGCAATATCTACGCTGCCCCCGTGTTGAGAGTACGTGGAAGCCTTGCCAGTACTGTCAGTTGCGGCGACGCCTACTACCTGCGGATACGAAGCGGGAAACTGTTCTTTGTTTCCTTCCCCGGCGTTGTTTCCAACTCCAGCGAAGAAGAGCTTTCCCTTGCTTTCCGCGTACTTGACCGCTTCTCGCTCTCCCCGGCCCGGAAAATCGCTCGCCATCGACATGCTGATGATCCGCGCATCGCTGTCCGCCGCAGCCCGGATAGCATCTTCGGTGTCGTTGGCATTCACCGAATGCTTGTTCTGAAACTCCGTATCGGTGACTCGAAACGGGATGATATTCGCGCCCGGAGCAAGGCCTTTAAGTCCTCCGCCCTTGCCCGTTCCGGCAATCAGCTCGGCCATGGTGGTGCCGTGACCGTCATAGTCATCGTACTCATCGCCGTCGGCTCCTGTGGCGTCGAATCCTTTGAGGACCTGCCCTTTCAGGGACGGTGTCGACGGGTTGACACCGGAATCGATGACAGCAACCTTGATGCCTTCACCCGTGGTGACCTTCCACATCTCCTCCACATGCATCGGGCCGAGATACCACTGCTTGGACTGCACATCCGCCGCAACCGCAGGGGCAGCCGCCCCCGCGAATCCCACGCTCCAAGCAGCAGTCACAGCCATCGCGCCGAGCAGACGCCCACGCAATCCGAGAGGCATGCCGCGTTTCCGGGGCTGGCTCATTCCTGCTGTCATCCTGACTCCCGAACCTTCCCTGTACCTACTCGATCACCGGAGGTGCGGCCCTACGCCGTCCGGCCTCCCACGTCTCTCTGTCTTCCGCCCAGGTAGTCCGGGCGAGGGGCGCCGCCGTCCTGTTCCTCGTCGTCGGAGTCCCGTCGCCCTGCGGGACCACGTACAAGGCCCGCGCCTCCAGTCGTGAAGCCCCTCGCACCCGAGCCGGCTCCGGCAGCACCACGAGGCGTGCCCACGACTCCGTTCGAGCTGAGGGTGCCTCGCCCACCAGGGCGGGGCGCACTGCTCGTTCCTCCGGCTCCGATGACCGTGCCGCGCGGAACACCACGAGCCCCCACGGGCGTACCAGCACTCGGAACCGTGCGCTGTGGGGTCCCACCTACGATGGCCCGGGCGCGCCCAGCACTCGGGCCAGGGGACTTGGAGGTATTTGCAGGACTACCTGTCACGGGCCTGCCACCAGCCACAGGAGACCGGCCGGCAGCGGGTGTCTGACTCCCGCCTCCCCCAGGACGTCCGGGCGTGCCTGAGCCCGGGCCACCGCCAATGGGAGCCGGACGCCCAACCGGTGGTCCGGGGCGCCCAGTCGTCGTGGGCCCATTGCTCGTGGGGCCGCTCCTTCCAGGCTGCGCAATTGTTCTGGGCAGCCCGGTTGGTGGCGTGGAACGTCGCGGGCCACCTGCCACGGGGTTCACAAACTCATTCGCCATGGGCGGATTCGGACCTGTACTCGGGCCCGTGGGATTTACAGTCGGCGGCGCGGGAGGCGCGTCGGGAACTGTCACGGGGGCCGGTGGCGCTTTCACACTGTCGATCTCCATCGAAGTGCTTGTGTCCGGCACGGGTGCAGTTCCGAGTGCCTCGATTGCCGCTCGATTGCCGGCGACGCCCGGGGGGCCGGTGTCAGCCGTGGCAGCGCGCTCTGAGTAACCCCGTGCCGTGCTGTTGCCCAATGTCTCGGAGCCTGCGGAAGAGACGCCGGGTTCGCTCTCCCTCTCGATATGCCCCATCGGCTTCGGCATCTCAACGTCAAGCTTCTTCTCGAACCGCGGCGGCTCCTGTGCCGCCAGCGTCTCCGCCGAGACCGCGTAGTAAGAAGCCAGCCTGTTCGCCTGGTTGATGGCCTCCTGGCGGTCCTTCTCGACCTTCACCGCCTCGGCGTACTCCGGGTTGCCGTCGATCCGCTTCGGGGTCTCGATCTCCTCGACGCTCTTGCGCACCAGGCGGCTGTCACGCGGGGGCAGGGACTTGCGCACCGATGCGAGGCCCGTGCCCGCGACCGTGATCTGGGTTCCTGCCGACTCCGCGAAATCGCCCAGCTTCATCGCGTGGGCGACCAGGCCGTTGCCCCAGTCGCGGAAGGCGGTTCCGGACTCGCCCTCCCAGTCGACGCCCTTGATGAAGTCGCCCAGTTCCTTCGCGGCGCTCTTGATGGCCGTCCTTGCCTTCAGGAGTGCCGCGCCCGCGTCTTCGAGGTGTTCCGGATCGGAGCTCTCGATCAGGTCGATCATCGCGTTGAGCTCGTGTCCCTCGAACGAGGTACGTCCCGAGGCGCCCGAACGTCCGGGGCCGAAAGCCTCCATGATGCTTTGGGCCTGCCGGTTGATGTCGGTGGCGATCAACTGGCCCTGGATGCGCTGCTGGTCCTGTGCCCGCTGTTCCTTCGAGGGCAGTTCTGGTTGCCTGGCGTCACTCATCAGTCATCTCCAGGTCGTCGTAGGCGGAGCCGACCTTGCCGTCGGAACGCGGCTGCTCGGCCTTGCCGGCCTTCTCCGCCCCCGCCTGCTCCCGCTCCTTGTCCAGGCGCACCTGGATCTCGTAGAACCGGCGCCGCGTGTCGTCGTCCACGTTGTCGAAGCCGACCGCCGCCGCGTGCACACCGAGGCTCAGGTACTCGATCTGGTCGCCGAGCGACTTGGAGAGCGAGACGAGCGCGTCGTGGACCCGGTTGTATTGCGTGTACAAGCCGTCTGCTTCCGCAAAGCATGTGTTCTGGCCACTCAGGGCGGCGCGCGACACCGTCTGTGCCGCGATCCTCGTCCTGCCGCCCGCCGAGCCCTCGAGTTCCGCAAGGAGCGTGTTGACGCGCCCCCTGAACTTTTCCAGCGCGCCCACACCGCGCCGGAGGTCACCTGGACCGGCCACGATCCTGCCCTCCCCGTTGCCCCGTTTGCTCAGACCCTCACTCGTTGCTATCGCACCTTCGTGAATGAATCTGACGCCATGCCACGAACTCTAACCACTGGCCATGACAGGGCCAACTCTCTTGTTGTTTCCGCGAGTTCCACCGATCAATTTCCGCCTGACTCCAGGTCAGGAATTGTCCGTACCATCCGCGTCGCCCGCGCCGACCGCTCCGCCCCGGCGCGCGGACCGTCGTCGGGCATCGCGTACGGCCACGGCGGTGCCCGCGATCGCGGCGACCAGGACCGCGCCGCCCACCACCACGTAGGTCGCCAGGCGGGCGTTGCGTTCGTCCGCCGTTTCGCCCAGGTGGAATTCGGCTGGTGTCGGTGCCTCGCCCCTGCTCATGCCCTCGTTCGCCACCGGCTGTTCGATGGGCCTGTCGTCCTCGGTCAGGGCCCGTACCGGGTCGACGACGCCCCAGCCCACCAGGCGGTCGCGGCCGGCGATCGAGCGTTCCGCCGTCTGCTGGATCTGGGCGACGATCTGTTTTCCCGTCCAGTCCGGGTGCTTGGCCTTGATGAGGGCGGCGACTCCCGCGGCGTACGGGGCCGAGAAGCTGGTGCCGTTGTCGGAGCAGTGTCCGCCGCCGGGGACCGTCGAGATCATGTCCACGCCGGGGGCGGCCACGCCCACGGACTCGCTGGACTGGGAGAAGGCCGCCCGTTCGTTGTTGCGGTCCGACGCGGCCACGGCCAGGACACCGGGGTACGAGGCCGGGTAGGTCTCCTTGACGTTGCCGTCCAGTCCGTCGTTGCCCGCGGAGGCGACGATCACGACGCCCTTGGCCAGGGCGGCGTCCACCGCCTGCCTCAGGGAGTCCGCGGGTTTCACCGCGTCGGCCGTGTCCTGGGAGATGTTGATGATGTCCGCGCGGGCGGTGCCGGCCGCGTAGTGGATGGCGGTGGCCAGTGTGTCGGCCGTTCCGTTGCCCTCGGCGTCGTTCTGCTGGATCGGGATGATCGTCGCGTCCGGGGCCAGGCCGGTGAAGCCGGTGCCCTTCGCTTCCCGCGCGGCGATGATTCCGGCGACCTTGGTGCCGTGCCCGACCGAGTCGCTGGTGCCGTTCTCCTTGCCGCGCGCGATCTTGTTGCCGTTGTCGTCCTTGAGGTTTCTCTTCAGGAAATTGCGGCCGCTCCTGGTGTCCACGGCGGCCTTGAGCTGTGGGTTCTTGATGTCCACGCCCGTGTCGATGACGGCCACCCGCACCCCCTTGCCGGTGGACTGCTTCCACAGCTCGTCCATCAGGACGCGTTGCAGCGACCAGGGGCGGCCCGCGTACTTCTCCGAGGGGAAGGAACACTGCGTCGAACCGTCCGCGGCGGCGGTCGGTGCGGGCAGTGCGACGAGGACGACGACGGTGGCGGCCGCGGCCGTCGGCCAGTGCCGGTACGGGGGGAAGAGGTGCGTCTTCATGTTGGCGGCGCTCCTCAGGAACCCTGCGGCTGGCGGGCCGCGCCGGTCGACAGTCGGGGGCCCGTGGGCAGGAACGAGGACCAGGCGGCCGGTACGGGCGCGGGCAGGACGCCCTTGTATCCGAGCCGGTTCTGCGCCTGTTGTGCTTCCTGCCGCCGCTGCTCCCGCTCCTCCTTCGTGCCCGATTCGCCGATGCCGGAGTCGTCCCGGGCGGTGTCGCCGTTGGACTGCATGGCGTAGCGCAGGCCGGTGTCGGTGACCAGGAAGAGCGGGCCGGAGCCGACGTCGGCCCCCTTGAACTGACGGAACAGTTGTCCGGATCCGGGGGTGACGTAGGCACTGCTGGATCCGGTGGGGAGCGTCGCGGGGAAACCCGTGCCCGCCCATGTGCTGAGCGTGCCGGCGCCGTCCTTCGTGGCGACGTCGCGCAGGACGTTGCACACGGTGTCGCGGCTGCCGGGCGCGTCGCTCGTGGAGTTGACGACCTCCGGCGCGTGCGTGGGCCAGTCGTTGTCCTGTCCGAAGGCCTCGCCGGGTTCGAACGCTCCGGCGCTGACGTGCCTCGCCCTGCCGTCCTGGCCGAGGTTGACCAGGGGGCGGCTGCTGAGCAGGAGCTTCGCGACGAAGTCCGACACGGGGGCGACCCGGCCGGGCAGGACCACGTACTGCTGGGTCCTGGTGCCGGACGTCGCCGCGAGGACCATGCCCACCTTGCCGGCCCCGGGCGGCAACTGCCCGGGGATGCCCGCGTCGACGCCAAGGGGCTCGGGGAGGGCCGGGAAGTCGACCGCGTCCCCCTTGTGCAGGGTGTCCAGCCAGGCGGCGGAGACCCGCTGGGGGGCGCGGTTGCGGTCGATCAGGGTGCGGATCAGGAGTTCGTCCTTCTTCACCTCGTACGCCTTGCCCGCGGCGTCCACGATGTAGCGGGTCCGGTCCGGCCCCGGTCCCTCGACGTACAGCAGCTCGCCGCCGTGCAGCCGGTTCGTGCCCTCGACCTTCTTCCGGTCGCGCTCCGCGAGGACGAACGCCGCCTTCTGGATGGCCCTGCCGCCCTGGCCGGGCTGCTCGCACACGGCCCACCGCTTCTTCGAGCCGGCCTCCTTCCCGTCCGGCAGCCGGTCGGGGGCGTACGGGATGCCCAGGGTGGCGCCGTGCGGGATCTTCCCGTTGTCGAGGACCGATTCGTCGACCTTGATGACCTTGCCCTTGTCCGGGGCGAGGAGGAGCTTGGCGGAGGACATGTTCAGCACCGGGTGGAGCTGCTTCCTGCCGTCGGTCTCCAGCACCACGTAGCGAGTGGTGGACTTGCTGGCGATGATGACGTTCTCGTAGGGGGTGTCCCACTTCTGGGGCGCCACGGGTTTGAACATTCCCCAGGCCCCGAACCCCGCGAGGATCACGACGCCGACGATCGCGCCGGGCACCACCGCGCGCAGGGGGCGCGGCGCGCCCTCCTCCGAGCCGGTGGAGTTGGGTTGCAGGAACTGTGCGACCAGCCTCCGTTTCGCGAAGGTGTAGGCGTTGAGTTCGTCCCGCCGTGATGCCATCTGTACCGCTGCCCCTCTTCCCCCGGTGAGCGGCCAAGGTTGCCACACACTCCGTCAGCAAACGTCCTCGGCCGGGCTCCCCACTATGCCCGTCGGCGTTCGCCCGCCATCGCTCGGGTTAGGGTGATCGCCCGGTCAACTCCCGTGGAGAGAAACGGTAACCGGGGACACGAGGGGGCAATGCGGCGATGGTTTCGGCGACGCGCGAGCGCACGGGGCGGTCCACCCACCGACCACCTTCCTCTTCCCGATGGCAACGCAGCAACGAACCGGCCACAACGGGGCCCGTACCGCCGGTGAATCCCCCTGCGGCGACCACTCCGCGCCCGGCTTCCCGGACCGGCCGTCCCGGCCCCGTACTGCGGCGACTGGTGCTCGTCGAGGCGGCTCTGGCGTTCGCCGCGGTGGGTGTTGTGCTCGGTGGTTTCTGGCTGGTTCCCGCCGGTGTGATCGCCTGTCTGCTGGTGCTGGTCGCGGTGGTGCGCCGACGGGGTCGCGCCGTGCCGGAGTGGGTGTCGATGACACTCGCGC
The DNA here is from genome assembly GCF_040612315.1 of Streptomyces sp. NPDC006435. Lineage (NCBI taxonomy): Bacteria > Bacillati > Actinomycetota > Actinomycetes > Kitasatosporales > Streptomycetaceae > Streptomyces > Streptomyces sp. NPDC006435. The sequence goes on along the minus strand of NZ_JBEXPY010000074.1, from coordinate 3,362 downwards.
TCCGCGGTCGCGGACGGGCGGCCGGGGCGCCCGCCGCGGAGACGGATCCGCAGCTGGCCCCGGTGGTGGAGGGCGTGCCGGGCCTCGCCCCGTACCCCCATGTCGACCGGAACCGCCGCACGGTGGGCATGGTCGGGGACGGCACGTTCCTGACCGCCGTCGTACGCGTCGAGGCCGGTGGCGAATCGCTGCGCCGGGCGCACGGCGAGCGGGCGTTCCCGCTGGCCCTGCTGGGCGACGCCCTCGCGGTGGACGACATCGTGCTGGAGTCCGCGCAGCTCGTGCAGCAGGTGCGCCCCGCACCTGCGCCGCACCTGCCGGAGCGGTCGGCGGCACGGCTCTCCTACGGTCCGCTCCAGGAACGGACCGGGGCGCCCGCGCTGCGGATGACCTGGGTGGCGGTGAAGCTGGACCCGGAACTGTGCCGGGAGGCGGTCGAGGCGCGCGGGGGCGGGATCGGCGGTGCGCAGCGCTGTCTGGTCCGGATCGCGGACCATGTGGCGAGCCGGATCACCGGTGCCGGGTTCCGGGCCGTCGTGCTGGACCAGGAGGAGTTGCACTCGGCCCTGGCCACGTCCCTGTGCGCCAATCCCGTCCTGTCGGCCCGTGCCGGGCAGCAGGGGGCCGCGCCGCAGCGGCGGACGGCGGAGACGTCGCGGGTGTGGCGGTGCGACGACCGTTGGCACACCGCCTACGCGGTGGACCGCTGGCCGGAGTTGGGCCGGGGGGCGACTCCGCTCCCGCGTCTCGTCTCGTTGCTGACCCAGGTGCCGGCGCACGCGACGTCCTTCAGCCTGACGGTGCGGCCCGGTTCGCGCCGGGGCGATGTGTCGGTGGCCGGGCACGTACGGGTCACCGGCGGTTCCGACACCGAACTGGTCGGGGTGCGAAGGACGTTGGAGCAGACCGCCCGGCACGCGAAGGTCGGCCTGGTGCGGCTGGACCGCGAGCAGCTGCCCGGTGTGCTGGCGACGCTCCCGCTGGGAGGCGCACGATGACGATGCGGACCGGACCGGGACGCGGGCTGCGCGGTCCCCGGCACGCGGGACACACCCTGGCCGCGGAGGACCTGGGCGCGCTGTCGTTGCCCGTCGGGGACGACGGTGTGATCCTCGGCACCGACGCCGAGGGGCACACGCGGATGATCGGCTTCCACCGCCCGGTGCCGTACGACGTCCTGCTGATCGGCGGGTTGTGGACCGCGCAGGTGCTGGCGCTGCGGGCGGCGGCCACGGGGGCGCGGGTGGCGGTGGAGACCGGGCGCCCCGGGGTGTGGACCTCGCTGGCACAGGCCGCGGGTGCCGGTCTGGAGTGCGTGTCCCTCCATGACGTGGGCCGGGTTCCGCCGACCGGGGCTGCCGTGGGCAGTCCGGTGGTGGTGGTGCGGGACTGCGGCATGCGTCCGCCCCGGGGCCGGGTGGTGTCCTCGCCGTGGCAGTCGGTGCTGACGCTGCTGCCCTATCTGAGCCCGGTGGCGCCGCGGTTGATGCGGACGTCGGCGCTCGTGGGCGTCCAGCGGGTCTCGCCCGACGAGGCGGACCGGATCGGCGGGATCCTGGGGCTCGCCCGGGTCGAGAGCGAGGCCCTGCCCACCCTGGCGGACGGCGTCACGCTCTGGGTGGCGGGCCGTGAGCGCCACTGGGTGGTGACGGGGGCGACGGAGGTCGAGAACGGCCTGCTGGGCGCCGCTCGCCGGATGGACTGATTACTGTCCCGTTCCCGGCCCCGGAGCCATCGCTTCCGGGGAAGATGTGCGGGGAACGACACAGCTCGATCGAAAGGGACGCCGACATGGGCACCCAGCAGGAAAAGGAAGAGCTCTACGCTCTCGACATCTCGGATGTGACGTGGCTGAGCGCGCCGGGCACCGAGGACGTCGAGGAACGGGTCGAGATCGCACATCTGCCCGGTGGCGCGGTCGCCATGCGCTCGTCGCTGGACCCGGAGACCGTGTTGCGGTACACGGAGGCCGAGTGGCGCGCCTTCGTACTGGGCGCCCGGGACGGTGAGTTCGACCTCGCGTAGGCGATGACCTGGTGGAAGGGGCGGCCGCCCGTGCACGACGGCCGTCCCTTTCCTCGTGTACGGACACGGCTCGGCAGGTACGGGAACGGCTCGACGCGATACGCGCCGACCGGTCGTGTCCTGCCCGACACATCATGTTCAGATGTCCTCCACCCCGGTATGCAACGTATTGACCGCTTCGCTCCGTGGGCTCTGTCGCACCCTGGGGGCTTGCAGGCGGGTACGTGACCTACTGGACAGTTTCTGCCCTGCGGTACGGCCTGCCGAAGGGGGCCCCATGACGATTAGGGTGGGTCCGGGCGCGGCAGAAGAACCTGCGGGCAGGCGATGCGTGTCCCAGGGGGAGAGCCGGGCGGTCGGAACAGACGGAAACGGTCGCCCCCACCCACGACCGCACAAGGGTGCTCGACCACACCAGGAGGCAAAGTGAACGGCGATCGGGACGAGATGCGCGGGGGCTGGAACAAGCCCGTCGACGAGTCGTCCGACGCGGAGCCCGTCGAGATGACGGGTGAGTTCACCATCGACTACACCCCGCCCGCCTGGTACACGCAGAACTCGCCGGGGGACTCGTCGGGCGGTGCCGGAGCGCACCTGGCCCCGCCGCCGCCCACCGGCGCGCCGCTGTCCGTGCCCGCGCCTCCGGCCGGGAACGGGACCGATTCCGACTGGGTCCCGGCACCGCCCGCCCCGGCACCCGCCCCGGCACCCGCACCGGCCCCGGTCCGGGCCTCGGCGGACGACCCGGCCGCGGGCAGCGACCCCGCGCCCTTCTCCCCCGCGCCGGACGCGGCGGCCTCCGCCGGTTCGTCGGCCCCGTTCGGGGTCGGGAACGGGGATGTGGAGGACGACTCCGCGGGGTTCTCGGCGGCCGCGCTGAAGCAGCAGATCGCGGAGATCGAGGGAAGTTTCGGGGCGAGCATCGCGGGCGCGGACCGGGCCGGGGAGACGGACGGTCCGGGATACGGTCACGGCTCCGGGGCCGGATTCCCGGGCACGGGGGCCGCGGATGCCTCCGCCGACGGCGACCGCACGGGTACGGGCGAGGCCCCCGCCCCCGCTTCCGCCCCGACGCCGGAGGCCAACGCGGGCGCGCCCGACGGCGCCGCCCCGAGCGGTCCCGCGGCCGATGCCCCGGCGTCCGTCAACGCTCCGGGCACCCCGGCGCAGGGCTCGCAGGAGAACGCCGGCGGAGCGGTCGGCTCCGCCCCCTCGGACGCGGTGCCCCAGGACGCACCGCCCGCCGCCGCACCGCAGGACACCCCGCCGCCCGCCGTGCCGCAGCCCTGGGCACCGGCGCCGCCGCCGCAGGGCGCCCTGCCGCCGCTGCCGCCCGC
>NZ_JBEXPY010000073.1:0-27923 GCF_040612315.1 Streptomyces sp. NPDC006435 | reverse complement strand
GGCCTGTTCATCGAGGCGATCACCGACCAGGGGGTGAGCGCCGAACCGGTCGCCATGGTCCAGCGCCTCATCCAGCAGCAGGTGGACGCCGGCCACGGGACGGAGGGATTCGCCCGCATCATCGAGAGTCTCAAGCACTCCCGCGCATGAGCGGTCGCCGTCGAGCATTTCCGTCCCTCTTCGCCGGTGGGGCGGGCGCCGGGCGGGCCCGTACGGCTGCGGGCACGCGGGCCGGTACGGCCGACCGGGCGCTGAACCTGTACGCAGTGCCGACCCGCTCCGGGGCAGGGCCGACGCTCGGCAGGGAGCCGCCCCGGCATCTGGCCGCTCCCGCTCCGCACCCGTCCGACGGCATCCGGACGGCCAGGTCGGACCAGGCCGTGGCGACAGTGACGTGCTTGGTCGGCAACTGCCCTGCCCCGCCCCGCGCACCCCGGTGGGTGGCGCGAGGCAGAGGTCGGGTGCCGGTGACAGCCAATCAGGCCGGTCCACGCATTGGCGCGAGGGGAGGGCGGCGATCAGTGGCCGGCTGTCACCGGCTTCACCTCCTCGTCCTCCGATGCCGTCCCCACGACGGCGCGGCGCTCGGCGGGGCGGTGGAGCAACAGGAGCAGGGCGGGGGCGAGGCCGGCCAAGGAGAAGATCGCGGTGGCCAGGAAACCCACCCGGAAGCCGTCGCTGCGGCCGGGCGCTTCGGAGCCGGTGGCGAAGGCGAGGGCCACCGACGAGCACGACCAGGAGCACGGGCCCGATGCTGGAGAAAGCTGGCAGATTCCCTCGCGAATTGGCGATCCAGGAGAAAAGCAACCCGTTTCAGAGCCCCTCAGAGCTGGTGACACGATCTTGTACGGCTGCGCAACGGCCGGGGTCCGTAGGCTTGCGGCATGGACAACGGGATCGATCGTGTGGGCGATGGCTGGGACATCCACTCGATGCGTGGGATCGGCATCGGAGAGGTGATCATCGGCAACCTCCTGCGACTTCACACCGGTTCGAGCCGGATCGAGGTTCACAGCCCCGCCGAACTGACGACGGACCACGAAGCCGTTCCCGTCCACGCATCCACACGGACCAACCTCGATCGGCTTCCGCAACTGCTCGATCAGGTGGTCGCAGAGGTTCATGCAGCTGATTCGGGCAGTCTGCGAGTGCGCTTCGCCAACGGCTGGCGTCTGGACGTGCCTGTCTCTTCCGATGCCTTCGGCTGGGTCATCGGTCTGCGGGGCAGTTCCTCCATCAGTTCACTGCCCGGTGGCGGCGTGAGGATGCCCGACCGGCCACAGGCTTGAGAGCCGGCTCAGGCGGAGCGCGTCGAGGGGCGGGGCCTCCTCGTCGAGCTTGCGCCGCACGACCGCGATGCTGTCGTGCCCGGTGAAGGGCGGTCGGCCGGCGAGCATCGCGAAGAGCATCCCGCCGAGTGCGTACAGATCGGAGCGTTCGTCGCCGCGTTCTATGAGGAACTGCTCCGGTGCGCCGAACTCCGGCGTTCCGGCCGGGGCCAGTTGGGAGGAGCGCGTCACGATGAACGTGGCCTGGACGAACCCGGCGATCCCGAAGCCGATGACCTTCACCAGCCCGCTGCTGGTGAGGATGACGTTGTGGGGCTTGATGTCGTAGTGGATGACCCGGGCCCGGTGGGCGGCCTCCAGCGCGGCACAGATGCCGCTGGCGATGGCCACGGCACGCGTCAGGGGGAAAGGACTCTCGGCCTGGAGACGCGCTGCAAGCGTCTGGCCGTCCACCTTCTCCATGACGAGGAACAACACGTCGTCGTGGATGCCCCGGTCGTACAGGGCGGCGACCTCGGGGTGGACGATCTGGGCAGCGGCCACCACCTCGCGCTCGAACGCCGGGGCAGGTCGGCCTGGGCAGTCCCGCCGAGATCCAGCAGCTTGAGCGCGACCTCACGGTGGAGCACGCGATCCCGCGCGACCCACACCTCGCCCATGCCACACCGGCCCAGACGGCCGATCAGCTCGTAACGGTCCGCGATCAGCTTTCCCCGCTCCGCCGGGCCAGCATACGAGGCGCCTCCACCGGGGCGGTTGGAGAGCGGCTCGGCGGTGTGCTGCGATGCCCGGTTCTCCGGCGGAGAACCGGGCGTTCGTGCCTCCGGTGAACCAGGGGCCGGAGCTGTGGGCCGGGTGCTTTAATGGCCGAGGTGAGCGAGCAGTGGAACACCGATGATCCGGCCATCCTGGCCCTTCCCTCCGGACGGCTGGTACGTGGCCGGGGGCTGCGCAAGCCGTTGCCCGCGGGTCCCGAGCCGGAGTTCGGCGTGTACCTGCTGGGCCGCACCCCGCCCCCGGCCGGGTGGGAGTCGCGGTGGCTGCGGTGGCCGGACTTCCGGCTTCCGGCGGACCGGGAGGCAGCACGGGTCCTCCTCGAAGAGGTGTGGAACCGGGCCGCCGACGAGCGGGTCGAGGTGGCCTGCGGCGGCGGGCTGGGCCGGACCGGGACGGCGCTGGCCTGCCTGGCCGTGCTGGACGGGGTCCCCGCGGCGGACGCCGTGGCGTTCGTCCGCCGGGGCTACCATCCGCGGGCGGTGGAGACACCCTGGCAGCGGCGCTACGTACGGAACTTCACGCCGCGTTGAGGCGGACCATTTGGGCCGTTGTTTCATCCCGTTCCGCGATTTGATGGGTCATGCTCCTCGCCAGGTCGGTGTGGATTCATAGGTGAGACGGAACGGCCGGACGGCAGGCGTGGGACCACACCGGACCTGCTGGAACATCGACGGCCTGTACGTCACCCATGGCGAGAGGACACCGCAGAGCAGGCGCCGCGGGGCCGGTCGGCACCGAGCTGTACTTCGCGTCGGCACTCCGGGCACTCCGGCAGCCCTTCCACCCGGCGCGGCCTGTCGCCCTTCGCCCGGCTGAACCCGCACAGCGCCTTGTGCGTGGCGCCCCGGAAGGATTCGTCCTTGGTGGCGTGCGAGCCGTGGCCGGCACCATCCAGGTGAACGTCGCCTCCCTGTCGTACGGGGCACCGTTCGGCCACGTGTAGGCCGCCTCGGTCGTGGTGCAGCGCATCCGCAGATCAGGGCCCGTCCAGCGTTTGCCGTACCGGATCGGCGAGCTGGCGTCGACCGCGTCCGCGAGGCGCTCGAAGGACAGGTCGTGGTCGTCCGTGTGCCTCCACCGGTCCGGCTTCTGCTCGCGCATCAGCATCAGCAAGCGGAACATCAACAGCAGCCATGCCAGGTCGTGCTGATCGACCCGGACCATGTTCGTCTCCGGGTCGTAGCCGTACGTAGGGTCGGGGGCGGGCATCTTCGGCAGCGGTCCTCGTTCGCGTCGCTCGGCGGTCAGCGCCCCGCCACAGGGCACGGCAGTGCGGCCGGATACTCAACGACCCGGGCCCGCCGGAGCCACGCCGGCCTCCGCCGTTCGTGCGCCGGCCGAACCCGCCGCAGGCCTCGCTGTCCCCCGACAATGAACCCCGGACCGTTTGCCATCGAAGTCGGATCAAGGCTCAGTGGGGCGTGTGCCCGGTGCGATCTCCGCTCCGGCAGCCGGCGCCGCCGATGTAGTACGCGTTGAGATAGTTCGGACCTGCGCCCGGTAGCTGCGTGCGGCCGGGACTGACGCAGAGGTGGTAGTCATTCGTGTTACCACCCCCCGCGACGTCGACGTGCACCCGCACCGTCGTCGAGCCGCAGTGGTTGTATGCGGCGAACTGGGACTCGCGGACGCTGTACCGGAAGAAGCCGCACGGGGCGAGAGAGCTCGCACCCGCCTGACGCACTTCCGGACCGCGCTCAAGCTCGGCGTGAGCCGGACCCGGGAACGCCATCATGGCCAGCGCGGCACCTGACGCTGCCGCCAGAACGACTCGAAAAGGACGGGGGAAGAGCTTCACAAACACTCCTTGGGGGCGAGTCATGACGATTGATGACCAGATGATCGGCTCTGCCCGACATCACGACACCTCTTGCGCGTCGCACTGGCACCGCCGGCGTAACTCCATGTTTACGCACCATGACTGTATGTCGCTGGATTGAGTGGCGGGTGAGATTGAAACGGGAATGAGGACGGCGGATCTCAGGGTGGTCGTCCGACTCTGCTTCGGGTGACCGGCGAAGGCGCTGGATCCGCTCGGCAAGACGGGACGGCTCGGGCTGTCTCAGCCGGCGTGGCGGAGGGGCAGGTCCTCCAGCACCTGCTGCCAGACCTCGCCGGGAGATCACGGTCGGGCTGCGCGAGGCGATGGACGACGTCCGGCGCTCCGTGGCGGTCCTCGTCGCCCGGGGCCGCGCCGCCCACGCCGCCCGCGTCTGGGGCCACTCGGGCACGGCAGCCGGGAGGCGTACCGCCAGGCGGAGTTCGGCATCTCCGGCGCGCAGGCGTACCGGCTCCTGGACATCGCCCGCGCCCTGGCCGCGATCCACGACGCGGTCACCGCCGGCACCGAGACGTCCCGCACACGAGACACCGCCCCGGGTACCGCGGCCGCGCTCGACTGTGGGGAATTCTCGGCTGCGTCGCCGGTAACGGTGGGGCTGGCGTGGCGGTTTCGCGGAACACAGGAGGGGTTTGCGGTGCTGGTCATGCCTGGGTGGCGGACGTCGACGATGGAACTGCTGGCCGTCGAGGCGGCGGGCCGAGGGATGCCGGTCAGGGCGGCGGAGGAGCCCGGCCTGGCAGGCCCTGCGTACTGGTACGGCGGACCGGTCGCGGGTGCGCGGCTGGCCGGTCGGCTCGGGTTCGCGTTGCTGGAGCCGGCAGACGGCCGGCTCGCCGAGTTGCCGGAAGAGTTCACCGGCCGCCGGGTACGGGCGGGGACCATCGCGGACGCATGGGCGATCGACCAGCCGACGTTCGTCAAGCCGCCCCGTGACAGGTCCTTCCCTGCCGATGTCTACACCGACGGCTCCCGGCTGTCCTCCTCCCTGGATCCGGCAGAACCGGTGCTGCTGTCCGATGTGGTGACCTTCGCGGCCGAGTACCGGCTGTTCCTGCTGGACGGCCGGATCGCCACGGCGAGCCGGTACGCGGTGTTCGGCCGACTCGACCCCCGCCCGCCCGGTACGGACCGTGCGGACCGGGCCACCACCGCGCAGATCGCTGAGTTCGCCGACCGGCCGGCCGCCGCAGCCGGGCACACGCTGCCGAGCGCCGTCGTCGTGGACGTCGGACAACTGCTGGATCCCTACCGCCCAGGCCACCGCTGGGCCTACCGCCCAGGCCACCGCTGGGCGGTGGTGGAGGCCAGCATGGCGTGGTTCTCGCATGCCTACGCGGCCGACCCGGCACGGGTGCTGGACGTGGTCCTGCGGGCGGCGGGGCCACGCGAGCACATGCGTCCGCGAGATCTGGCGTTCGAACGGCACTGATCCGCACTGTGCGAACCGGGCCTCCGGCAAACGCCGCTACGTCGGACGTCGGTTCGTGAAGAACAACCGCCTCAACCACGTCGGCCACCGGTGGGCCTTCGCCCCCCTCGGTGGTTCAAGTGGTGCGTACGCCCACTACCGGCGCCGCCGAGCAGGAGGGGACCGGCACATGCAGGCTCTGCGGTACCTGTTCAACCGGATGCTCGGCCAACTCCGTCACTGCCTCTTGGCACGGGCCCCGTTCGATGAGGCGATCGCCTTCCCCTCAGAGCTCCAGCCAGCAGGAACAGCCACCGCGTGAAGCAGAACGAGGCAGCTTGTCCAGGGGCGGCGGGGGAGACGATCATTCGGTCATGAGACCCGAAGTGCAGACGTTCGTTGCCGACGGACCGCTTCCCGACTGGGACGCGAGCGAGGAAGAGATCGACAGGCGTGAACGCCAGCTGAGGACGATCTCCCGCCCCGTCACGTCCGAAGAGGCGGCTGCCCTGGCCACCTGCTTCGGCCCCGACGACTGCTACGGCGTCGCCTGGACGCTCGTGCACCTGATCGAGACGGCTCCCACCCGGGTGCCGCAGTGGGAGGATCCGGGCCCGGGAGCTGGAGACTGGGCCGAGGTTCTGCGGGGGCGATGGGGCGGCGGCTTGACGGTGTAGAGGGGGAGTCGGGGAAGGGCTGGCGGTCGCCGATCTTGCGGTAGCCCGGGTTTCGTAGAGGGCCTGGACGCGGGGGTGGATGGTGTCGACGAGGAGGGTGGTCAGCTGTTCGGGGTGAGGGGCGAGGGCCGAGGAGGGTGTCGTGGAGTCGTCGGGTGAGGCCGGTGCCGCGCCGCTTGGGGCGGACCATGAGTTCGGACAGGGCGAAGGTGGTGCCCGGGGTGGGGGTGGGGGAGAGGTGTCCGCGCCAGGTTTCGCGGCCGAGGCCGGCGGTGGCGCCGTGGGCGAAGCCCGAGGGTTGGCCGGTGTCGAAGGCGATGACGCAGTCGAAGGAGGGCCTGGCGCCCCAGTGGTCGACGAACCAGGCGAACTTCTCCGCCTGGTGGAAGGGACCGTCCATCTCGGCGGCGTGGGCGTCGGCGTGGACGCCGAGGAGTATCTGCCGGATCGCGGGCAGATCCGCGCGACCGTAGCGGGCAAGGGTGCAGTCGGTCATGTGCGGCTCCAGGCGGTGCGGCAGTGGTCGGCCCGCTCCCGGGTGACGGGCGCGTTCGGGGCGGCGGTGATCAGGCCGCGGCGGAAGTCGCCGAGCGGGGCGGTATCGCCCAGTGGCTCTGTTCGCGAGAACGGGAGTCGTTTGTCGATGAGCTCAGAAGGCGCCCTGCCGGCGGCCAGACCGATGTTCACGAGGTCGGGAGACACCCGTCGATAACGATCTTGCTAGGGTCCAGTCAATACCTGGGGCGTTCAATGCATGGGAGGTGGTCGGGCGATGACCTCCGAGGAGCAGGAACTGGTCATGGGCCTCGCGATCGGACTGGGTGAGGGTCCGACGCGCACGCTCGACGAGGTACTCGCCCACTTCGGCGAGTCCGATGGTGGGGCCCTGGCGCTGAGGCTGCTCCGGGACGCCATGGAGCGCCGGGACGCCGACGACGTCGAGATGGCGCTAATCCTCCATGCCGCCGCCGACGCCTCGGTCGAGGAGTTCCTGGAGTCGTTGACCGAGCTGTTCCCCGCTGACTGGCACAGGGGCCACGAGGACATCGTGTCCATGCTGGGCAGGCTCCGCTCGCCCAGGACGGTGCCGACATTGGCCCTGGCGACTCACTGGGTCCCCGAGCGCCTGGACTGGGACGAGAACCGGGCGCTTGCGGTGAAGGCGATCTGGGCTCTCGGCGCTGTTTCCGGCCCGGAGGCCCGGGAAGTCCTCGAAGGCTTGCTCGACGACGAGAACGAGATCATCCGCGAGAACGCGCTGAATCAACTCGCACGCCGCGGCGAGCTCTGACCGCGGAGTCGTGGCCGCTCACCCGGAACGCCCGGCCGCGATTCCTCAGCCAGGCGTTCCGGACAAGATCAATCTCGCCAGGACTCCCTGTGCCTCAGCTACTTGCGGGATGTCGCACAAACCACCCGCCGGGCCGTGAGCGGCTCCCGAACTCATCGAAATTGATCAAGGAACTGGCCCACGCGGTGACTCCCGGAGCCGTTGACAGACGACTTCCGTTCTCGTGTACAAAGCCAGGCGGGGCGCACCTGAGAGGGCGGTTCGTAACTCTCCGGGCAATTATGTGGCCGCGTCCCCCTGTGTCGAGGACAGAGTATGGTTCGAGACCGTCGTGGTCGAGAACTCCCCGGATTGGCAGACGACATGGTGAGGGTTGAAGAGCTGGAGGCCGTGCTGCCTTCAATGACACGGTGGCGTGTGCCGGGCGGACACGGCGTGGACTGGACCGCCCTCGAGGCGGGCCTCGGGACGGCGCTGCCCTCGGACTTCCGCTCTCTGGCGGAGGCGTACCCGGTATTTGTCATCGATGATTTCCTCATGGTGTCCCTTCCCACGCCCGGTGCCGAGGCGCCGTGGGCGTCCGCGTCCAGGGACGACGAGATCCTTCAGGATCTGTACGAGATGGGCGACACCGAGGATTACGTTCCCTACCCGCAGCCGGGAGGCCTGATCTCCTGGGCGTCGTCCAATTCGGGGGACACTTTCTACTGGAGGACGAGCCCTGTGGATCCGGACGCATGGCCGGTGGTCGTCCGCACGGACAACGCCGACTGGATCGAATTCCCAGTCGGTGCCGTTGAGTTCCTGGCAGGCGTGTACGGGCGCACCATCGACGTGCCGGGCATGCCCAGGAACTTCCCCAGCGACAACCCGAAGGTGCTGGGCCTGAGCGACCGCATCGACTGATCGGCAACTCGGAAAGCTCTACGTGAGGTCGGTGCCCGTGTCGCCCTTCCGCTTGGGGGCGGGCGGCCTGGCCGCGGGTTCGCCGGTCGGCCATGGCCGCGGCTGGGTGAACAAGCCCTGCTCGGTCTCGACCAGGATTCCGCGCCCGACAACATCCGCTTGAGCTTCAAGCGGATGTTGTCGGGCGCGATCTCCACATCCAACGTCTCGCACACCGCTCGCGCCCGCAGCGGGGCATCGGCTGCGGCGAACAGGGACACGGACCACGACGACTCCGGCACGGTGGATCCGGAAGGTCCGGCCAGATGTGTCTGATCTCCGATCATCATTGTCAGGCGTGCAATGTGCCGATCGGTCCTGTCCGCCCTGTGCGTACGAAGCCGCCCGGGGCTGCTCCCAGGTCAGCCCTGGCGAACCGGACCCGTGGCCCGGCCCGGTCGTTCGGTTCGGTCATGGCGAACAGTGCCTGGAAGAGGCGGAGAGCGGATCAGCCGACCGGGTTCGGACCGGGACCGAGTGGGGGAAGGCCGTGGGCGGTGAGGAGGCGGTTGGCGAAGTCCGGGTCCGTGAGGGGGAGACCATGGGCGGCGAGGAGGGCGAACAGGTCTGCGAGTCGACGCGGTCCGGTGCCCTGCAGTTGATGGCCCGGGGCGAGGCCGAGGACGCCGACGAGGGGTCCGCGGCCGGTAACGGGGGTCGTGAACAGGCGCAGACGCATCGTGAGGCGAGCTGCGCCCGAATCAGGGTCCTCGTCGAAAGTCATGTCCAGGCCGGTGATGTTGTGCCAGCGGTAGCGACGGCGCAGAAGTGCTCTGGAGAGGGTGAGTCCCTCGCTGTCGGCGCGCACCCAGAAACTGATGGGTGCGGGCAGGGCCACCACGGGGACCATCGCGGCAACGATCAGCAGGCTGGGGACGGTGCCCAGCCGGTCCACCGCGCCGCTCGTGCCGAGGACGACAGCCACCAGAAGACCCAGCAGGCAGCCGGGCCCTACGCCCGAGAAACGCCACAGGAAGCCCAGGGGCACGGTCCGGAACCGGTTTGTCGTGTTCACGGGCTCAATCCTGGAGCCTCGATGTCACCATTCCGCCACGTTTCCAAGGCCCTTGCGCCACGGATGCGCAGTGGTTGCATGCCCACCCGAGCCGATTGCCGGAGGGCGGTCACGATCGGCAGGCCATGGCCACCGGTGATCCGAAGGCGATGAACAAGGTCACCGCTGCTGCCGGGATGCCTACGCCTTCGGCCGGACTCTGCGGGGGTGCCTCGGCCTTTTCCGCCGTGTACCCGCCCAGGGCAGGCGTGACGCTGTCGCCGGAGGCCTTCTTGACCGTGGCCACCAAAGGCTTGAACTCGCTCTTGTCCACCTCCTCGTCGCTCGGCGGGATGGTCGTACGGGCGAGATGCGACGGTCCTGGGTCACCAGGCTCTTGTCCTGGTACGGCGAAGTCACCGGCCCGGTCACAGGTGAGTCGACGAGATCAACGACGTACCTCTCGGTCCTCTGCCCGGCGGCAGGGTCGCCGACCCCCTGAACGGCCTCGATCACGAGAGTCAGTCGGTCCCCTTGCTCCTGGAAAAGTGCTTCTCCATCAGCTGCTGAATCTCGGCCGACTGCGAGTCTCCTCCGGGAAAGCCGTTGCCAGGGGCGGCGTCGTAGCCGAAGCCGACGAACGACACCACGACCACACCGACGATCAAGATCAGGAGAACCAGGCGGCGGCGCCGGAAACAGAAGCGACCCGGTCCCGCCGGAGTCCTGCCCGCAGGGGGAGTTTCGGTTGCCGTCATCGCCTCCTCATGCCCTGCCCCTGTCCCTCCCCCACACGAACGCGCCCTCGTAGTCGGGGCGGTCAGCCGGTCAGCCGCTCGGTGCGGCGGGAGCGGACCCGCGCCAGCTGGCCGAGGACCGCTGCGATCGGCCCCAGCAGCAGGGCCAGGGCGCCACCGATCACTCCGTTGCCGGTGCCGGGACCGCCGTCGGCGACGGCCAGATTCACCGCGCCGATGACGGTGCCGATCAGCCCCGCCGCCAGGGACACCAGGGCCCCCTTCTTCCCGTTGCCGTCGCCGATTCGGCCGGCGGAGCGGGCCAGGGCCAGGGCGCCGATGACCACGCCGGCCAACGCCACCAGTGCGGCCACGGTGCCCACGAGCCGCCCGGTGGTCAGGGCGTAGGCATCGACGGCGATCGGCCGGGCCGAAGCCTGCGCGGCCGCCGGTGCGGCAAGCCCGAACCCCCCGAACAGGACGCCTGCGCCGACGGCAAGCACATAACGGACGGACATGAGGTGCTCCTTCTTCTCGTACAGCTCCTGCTGCTGGATGTCGTCGGATCCTGTCCGCCGGGCCCGCCGCCGGTCGTCCCGCAGGCGGAGGCACTTTGCGCTGCCGCCGATGGCGCACGCGGCTGCTTCGGGTGCTGCAGGAGCCGCGCAAGTACTGCGGACGCGGTAGAGGGCCGCTCGTCCGCGAGCGGGACTCGCCCGCGCGGGCATCTGGCTAGGGTGCGCGCATGGACAGACGACGGTTCGCCGTCCCGGCCGGGGCCGGGGACTGGGTGATCGCTGTGGGCGTGGCGGCGCTGATGCTGGGCACCGGATGGTCAGGGGAGCACACGGGCACGGGGCCCGGCCTGCTCGGCCACGCGCTGCTGGCGCTCGGCGGCCTGGCACTGGCCGCGCGTCGCCGGGCTCCGGTCGTCGTCCTGGCCGTCACCGGGCTGTGCGCGGTGGGGTACCAGGCAGCCGGGCTCGACGTGCTCGCCGTCGCGTACCTGGTAGCGGTGTACGGCGCGGTGCGGGATGGGCACCGCGCCCTCGCGGTGACGGCGTCCGTGACCCTGCTGGTGGCTCTCCAGCTCACGGCCCTGGTCGTCCGCGACGGGCCCATGGGCGAGGCGTTGGTGCGGGCCCGCGGCACCCTGGAGATCGCCTGGCTCATCGCTGCCTTTGCCGCGGGGGAAGCGTTGCGGCAGGCGGAGCAGCGGGCGGAGGAAGCCGAACGCACCCGGGAGGAGACTGCGCGGCGCCGCGCCGACGAGGAGCGACTGCACATCGCGCGGGAACTGCACGATTCGCTCACCCACCAGATCTCCATCATCAAGGTGCAGTCCGAAGTCGCCGTCCACGTGGCCCGCAGACGCGGCGAGACCGTGCCGGAGGCACTGCTGGCGATCCAGGAGGCCGGGCGTGAGGCGAGCCGGGAGCTGCGCGCGACCCTGGAGGCGCTGCGCGATGACGACACGACCCCGCCACGCGGGCTCGCCGACGTACCGGAACTGGTGGAGCGGGCCGGCAGGACCGGTCTGGAAGCGACGCTGACGATCGAGGGGCAGCGGCACGACGTGCCGGCCGCGGTGGGTCGGACCGCCTATCGGATCGTTCAGGAGTCGCTGACCAACATCGTCCGGCACTCCGCCGCCACCACGGCATCGGTCCGGATCGACTACCGGCCCGACACTCTCGCGCTGCGCATCGACGACGACGGCAAGGCCACGCCGGACACCGCCCCGGTGCCCGGCGTCGGGCTGCTCGGCATGCGCGAACGCGTCACCGCCCTCGGCGGCCTGCTGCGCGCCGAACCGCGCGGCGAGGGCGGCTTCACCGTCCGGGCCGAACTCCCCGTGGAGCACACGTCATGATCCGCGTCCTGCTGGTCGACGACCAGCCACTCATCCGCAGCGGATTCCGTGCACTCCTCGACCTCGAGGACGACATCGAGGTGGTGGCCGAGGCCGCCGACGGCGAGGAGGGTCTGGAGCTCGCGAGGGAACACCTGCCCGACATCGCGCTCATCGACATCCAGATGCCGGTGGTCGACGGCATCGAGGCAACCCGGCGCATCGCCGCGGACCCGGCCCTGAGCCGGGTGCGCGTCGTCATCCTGACCAACTACGGCATGGACGAATACGTCTTCGACGCGCTGCGCGCCGGCGCCGCCGGATTCCTCGTCAAGGACATCGTCCCGGACGACCTCCTGCACGCCGTCCGTGTGGCCGCACGCGGCGACGCCCTGCTCGCCCCCTCGATCACCCGCAAGCTGATCGACAGGTACATCTCCCAGCCGCTCGACACCGGTGCCGAGACCGGGCTGGAAGAGCTGACCAGCCGCGAACGCGAGGCCGTCGCCCTGGTCGCGCGGGGCCTGTCCAACGACCAGATCGCCGGCCGCATGGTGATCAGCCCCCTGACCGCGAAAACCCACATCAACCGGGCCATGGCCAAGCTCCACGCCCGTGACCGCGCCCAACTCGTGGTCCTCGCCTACGAATCCGGCCTGGTCGCCCCGCGCAACTCCTGACACCCACGGGCCGCAACCACCGCCCAGCCCCGCGGTCGTCGGTCAGAAAGCGAGGGCGCTGGTTGAACCAGCGCACCACCACAGAATCCGGCTTCCACGGCATCTGCGTCGATGACGTCAGACTCGCCCCAGCCACAGGGAAGTCGACGCGAAGTGAGGCGTGTCCGTTGAATGCGAGCCCACGGCCTGCCGCGGTGGCCGGTACTGGAGGGCAGCAGAGGTCGGATGCGGTCCCGCTGCCGGCCAGTCGGTCGAATGCGACGAGGTGTCAGGACCGGACCGCAGAGGTACTGCGCACCCGGCCGGCATCCCGGCCGGGCTCAGTCGATCGGCTTGACGACCCGGGCGGGCACTCCCGCGACCAGGGTGTGGGCAGGAACGTCACGAGTGACCACCGCGCCGGCGGCGACCACGGAGCCGGCACCGATGGTCACTCCCTGCGTGATCGTTGCTGCCGCACCGATCCAGACGTCGTTCTCGATGACGATCGGGGCGAGGGAGAGGTACTCGCGGCGCTCGGCGAGGGGCAGGGGGTGGCCCCCGGTGATGAGATTGACCTTCGGGGCGATCATGACGCCGTTGCCGATACGGATTCCCCCCTTGTCCATGAAGGTGCATCCCTGGTTGACGAAGACGTTCTCCCCGAACGTCGTGTTCAGCCCGCACTCGGTGAAGAACGGCGGGTAGATCGTCACCGACTCCGGCAGCGGGCCACCGAACACGACGGAAAGCAGTTCAGCACGGCCTTCGGTGTCGCTGAACGGCAGCACGTTCAGCCGGGACGTCGCGTCGGTCACCTCCATGACCCGTTCGATGTGACGTGCGAACCCGGGCTTTCGGACATGCATGGTCTGATCTGTGCGAGTGGACATGCGCTGATCCCACCACCCCGGAGAACCCACGATCAAACAACCCCGGGACCGGTCGGCGACAACCGATCGTTGTGAAATTAGGGTGGGAGCGTGGATGTTGAAGCGATACGGACGTTCGTGGCCGTCGCCGAGACCGGCCAGTTCCAGGCTGCGGCGGACAGGCTCGGGGTCAGTCAGCAGGCGGTCTCCAAACGGATCGCGACCCTGGAGAAGCACCTCGAGGCCACGCTCCTGGTACGCACCTCCCGCGGCTCCCGGACGAGCCCGGACGGACAGGCCTTCCTGCCGCACGCCAAGAAGGTCCTGACCGCCGTCGAGCAGGCCGAGCAGGCCGTGCGTCCCGGCAGCCGGCCCCTGCGCATCGACGTCCTCAACCGGCGCATCGCTCCTGCCCGGGCCGTCCACCGGTTCCACCGCTCCCACCCCGGGATGAACCTCGACGCCGTCACACTGAGCAAGAAGAACGCCGCCCAAGCCGCCCAGGCGGTGCTCGACGGGACCGTCGACGTGTCCTTCCGCGCCCTGCCGACAGACCGGGTCCCGGCCGGGATCAACGCCGAACGGCTCCTGGACGGACCCCTGGAGCTCCTGGTCGGCCCCGGCCACCCGTTGGCGGACGCGCCCCGGGTCAGACCCGCGGACCTGGCCGGCCACCGCATCTGGATCCCCGGCATCAGGCCCGGCACGGAGTGGGCGGCGTTCTACCAGGAGCTGTCCAGGGCCTTCGGCCTGAGCATCGACGCACTCGGCCCCCACTTCGGTGACGAGGCACTGATGGACGCGCTGGCCGAATCGGACTCGCTGGCCACCCTCGTCGGCAGCGGAGACCGGTACACATGGCCCCAAACCCACGACCTGCGACGCATCCCGTTGCGCGAACCAACCCCGGTGTACACGCACATGTTGCTGTCCCGCACCGGAGACAAACACCCCGTGCTGACCGCGCTGCGCAACCATCTGCGCATCTCGAGGCAGCGCACCCCGGACGACATGTGGGCACCGGACTGGACAGACCGCTGACCAGGCGACCGATCCGACGGACACACCTTACGAGCCGGCTTCCACAGGAAAGAGGGCGTCGAGTCGCGGTGTCCCGATCCGCACCGTCGCTTCTGCGGTGCGGATCGCTTCCTCGGGCTTCGTCCATGTCTCCTGGACGGTATCCAGGGCCTCGTGGAACGCTTCCAGGCAGTCGTTCCCCCGGCCCGTCAGCTCGTCGAACACCTCCTGGGCCACGTAGTCGAGCTCCTCCCCGTTCCGGCCACTCCTCGGCACGCCACTTTCGCGGGTGCCGTCCCGCCGGGGCCCGCACCTCGGCGACGTCGGCGAGGACATCCGGATCGGCAAGCACCGCCCTGTACGTCCCTCGCCCCTGGGCCACCAGCCAGAGCGCGAAGCAGTCGAAGCCGTCGTCGGAGCACAAACCACTCTCGATCCGGCGCACCGCCCGCCATAGTGCGTCCGTGGCGACTACCTCGCACGCGGCCTCCAGACATGCCTGGAACTCCACTGATTCCGCGGCCGGCCGGCACCGCAACTCCCCGCGCAGCCACTCCACCCGTTCGTGCCGGTCACCGGGGCGACGGCCCAGCTCATCCATGCCGTTCCGGACGATGCGCCGGCTCCGATCGGACGTGCCTGCGCCTCCAGACAGATGATCATGGTTGAGGA
Organism: Streptomyces sp. NPDC006435; assembly: GCF_040612315.1. Lineage (NCBI taxonomy): Bacteria > Bacillati > Actinomycetota > Actinomycetes > Kitasatosporales > Streptomycetaceae > Streptomyces > Streptomyces sp. NPDC006435. The sequence continues at coordinate 12,887 of NZ_JBEXPY010000073.1, read as the reverse complement.
GCGAGTGCCTTGGCCAACAGCTCCGGGGTGCGAGTGGACAGGTAGAGGCAGGGCGTTGGGTCGTCAGGGTCCAGGACCTCGACCCTGACGGCGGAGGAGACGAAACTGCGCATCACCATGAAGGCCCGTGTATCTGCTTTGTAGGTTCTCCAGGCGCGCGCGTCCTCTCCGTGGAGTGCCTCTGGCTGTCCGAGAACCGCCAGTGGGATACGGGCGTCCGCCACGAACAGGGTGTCGGCGGTGACCCGGATCCGTGTCGAGCCCTGTGAACTGACGTGGACCGCGGCCAGGCAGGTTCCGATGGTCAGACCGGTCAGTGCGGCAAGAACCCCGTAGGGAAAGGAGACCAGGGCCAGGGAGATGCCGGAAAGCATGGCCGCACCCCCACCAGGCTTTCGGAGCGGTCACGTACTCGTCGTGGACGAGCCGGTTGTTGAGGGACACGGACGATCACCTTGTCGTATTCGTCAAGACGGGCAGGGCTGGCTGCTCACCGGGCAGGAAAAGGGGCAGCGCACCTTTGAGGGTTGCGCCACGCGGCAATCGGTTGATGCGGGTATCAAGCCGGGCGAGCACGCCGGCTTCGGCCGGATGACGGCCGCAGGAGGTGCGGGCGCCAGGTCGGCGTTGCGGGAGGTCAGTGGGACGTCGCCGGCGCCTCGCTCGGTTTGCCGGTCACTTCTTGTGAAGTTCATCGAGCCGGGCTTCCGGTCGTTCGAGTGCTTCCCGTTGCCGGGCGTTGAGCAGACCGGCCGAGTACTCGGTGAAGATGTCCGCCGATGCTTCGAGGTCGATGGATGTTTCTGCTGCGACGAAGGCTTCGATGACAGGTGCCATGGTCGTCATGAACTCTTCGATCAGATCGCTCATGTCTTCCTCGGTGCTGCCGGGCCCGAGCCGTGCGAAACGTTCGGAGATGGCGGTCGTGGCCGAAACGGTGCCGGGCGCGGTCAGTTGTTCGTAGAGGCCGGTGAGGCGGTGCACCCCCTCCTCCGTGACGGACGATCGCCGGAAGCAGAGCCTCCCTCGCGGTCATACCGGGAACGTCACCGAGGGAACCGATGATCCCGAACAGGACGAACCATCCAAGGCTCAGCCCCGAGACCAGGTCGATCAGCGGCAGGGCGGCCACCGACGCGGCGGAGACGAGGTCGGTGACCACCGATGAGGTACGCCGATTGACCCGGTCGATCACCACCCCCATGAGCAGGCCGGCGAGCACCGCGGGGACCGCGGTAGCCGCAGCCACCGTTCCCGCGCCAAGCGCGCTGCCCGTGACCTGCAGAACGATCAACGGCAGGGCGACTCCCAGAACGGAGTTGCCCAGCAGCGACAACAGGTAGGACACGAGATAGGCAACAGGGACCGGCTTCATGCCCCTCAGTCAGAACCATGACGTAGGGGCGGGGTCAACTTTCGAAGACCGCAAGTACCGGGCGGTGCGACCTGTTTCGGCGCGCCCCGCCCGCATGCCCGACGGCGTCCCGACGTCGAAGACGGCCTCGACCGGCGACCACAGCGCCTCGGCGGTGTTCTTGCCGACCGGGCGTCGTCCGGTCCGTGCGGAGCGAAGCCGATGAGGCGGATGCCCAGGTCGGCGGTCCGGTTCGAAGCGCGTACTGATCCCAGGGCCGAAGAGTGGGCCGAGTGCCTGTCCATGATCATCTGGTCCGGTTCGGGGCCGGGAGCGAAATGCTTTTGCGGCCGTCGACGTGCCGCCAGTAGGCATGGGCCCGTGATCAAACATGACAAGGTGTTGCTTCGAGCACGGCGTGACAGCGACGTGGACCTTCTCCATCGGGAGCTGTACGAGGACGTCGCCACGCGGGTCCGCGGTGACAGCCGCCTCTGGAGACCCTTGCCGACGGGGGACCAGTCGCCTTTCGCGGTGCCGAAGCCCGATGACGAGACCCCCTGCTTCACCGTGGAGGAAGTGGCCTCGGGAGACGTGGCGGGCGAAGCGGTCGTGTGGGGCGTGGACCTCCACAACCGCTGTGCTCACCTCGGCCTGGCGCTGCGGCCCGGATTTCGCGGCCGTGGCCTGGCCGCCGACACGATGGCAGCCTTGTGCACCTATGGCTTCGCCGTACGAGGGTTCCACGGACTCCAGGTGGAAACCCTCTCGGAGAACACACCGATGCTCCGTGCCGCGCAGCGGGTGGGATTCACCGTCGAAGGCACACTGCGCCGAAACGCATGGGTCTTCGGAACCTGGGCGGATGAGGTGATCCTCGGCCTCCTCGCGGAGGAGTGGGCCTGTGGACGTGAAAACGAACCGCGATGAGTGCCTGCCCGCAGTGCTCAGGGTCGCGGCACCGGGCTGGTTCGAGTGCCCTGCGACCTGCCTGCGGGACTGCCGACCGGCCGTGCAGGGACGGCCGGCGGCGTCGAGTCCCGCAGGAGGCGGCTGTCCGCTCCCGCAGGAATTCCGGCGGTGATGCGTCTGACCGGCGGGACACCACCGCCCGGGGCACGAGTTTCCGGCGCGGACGGATCCTGTCCCGAGTGGTCAGGAGTTCATGCCGGTCGCCTCGGCCTCACAGAGCAGCTTCTCGGACTGCTTCCGCCTCGCGTCGGAAGAGCCGGAACCACATCCACAGCGCGAAGCCGATGAAACCGAACCACTGCAGTGAATACCCGAGGCTCTGGAACGCCTTGCGGTCGAGCCCGGTGTTCTGCGGCAGGCGCAGAGATACCGTTGTCAGTCCGTCCTCGGACACGGACTGAGAGATACCGGCAGGAGCCGCGGGTGGTGAACGGAGCGGCCGCGGCAAACAGTTCCGGGACGGGGCCCGCAGTCCGGGCGGCGACCCGGCGGCGGTGGGCCTTCTGCCGGCACCTTCCGTCGCAGTACGCAGAATCCGCACGCCCAGCCGTAACGGGTTCGCCGCAGGCCCCGCACGGCCGTCCCGGCCTCCGCCCGCCGTTACGCTTCCGCGTGAGGGATGTCCGGCAGGCCCGCGAGTACGTCACCCTCTTCATCAGCACCTCCGCCCCACGGACCACGACCGGGCCGCATCCGGCGACACACGCCTGGGGTGGGAGAGCCTCGCCGCGACCGGCAGGCCCCACCACTCGGCACGCTCCGCCCGCCGGGCGGAAACCTCCCGGGTCCGCCCCGCCTCCGGATCCGGGCAACCACGTTCGTAGCAGGCTTCGCAGATCAGGAAACGCGCGACCCCCGAACGGCGCCCCCTGCCGCCGGACCCCGTCGACGAGGTACACCGTGCCGCCGAGGAGACCTGCGGCGCACATCGCACAGTTCCGAGAACCTTCACGCACAGCCATGACGCTCCCGATGAACAGCACGCCCAGCCGTTTCGCCGACGAGGCCCGTCACGGGCTTCGCTCCGCCTCCGGCCCGGCGTCGTGACGTCAGGTCAGCGACCGCGTCGAAGGGTCCGCCGCGGCCGCGAAGGTGCTGCCGCCTCCCGCAGGCCGGGCACGACCAGCGCACGGGGCGGCGAAGGTTCCTTCGGCTGTGTGTCAGCAGGTTCGGTGGGCAGGGCGACGCCACGTTCGACGGCGATCCGCGCCACGACCTCTCCCGCATCGGAGGGGGCGGGTCACGGGACGGCGCGTTCAGTGGCGAGCGTTGCCGCGGCGACGCCTCGTCGCTCGCCCGCGCGAGGCGGGCGCCGAGGGGTGACCCCGGCGTCGGTGAGGACGCTCAGGTCCAGCGTCCAGGCCCTGGCCGAACGCGCCTCCCACACGTTGAACGCGTAGCGGATATGACTGCGGGCCTCGGCATGGCTCATCCCCGTGACCTTGACCAGATGCGCGAACGCCTTCGACTCCAGGCCGCGGACCTGCGCGTACGCGGGGCGCGTACCAGCGCCTGCCGGCCGGATCCCACCGGGCCCCGGCTGTCTTGGCCCGGTCCTTCTCCGCGTACGGAACATCCAGCCAGATCCGGCCGACCATCGCCCTTCCTTCCTGTGCCCGTCTCCGCAGCGGCTCCGGCCAGTTCGGGCTGCGCGACAGGTGCGCCGTCGTCGAGCGTGATGCGCACCGTGTGCCGGGTTCCTCTGCCGACGGTGTCGAGCTCGTTGGCGAACCGGTCGTATGCGGTGACTGCCAGGGCCCGGTCGGCGGTGGGGAACTCGGCCTTGTCCCGGGTGTCCCACAGGGCGATCAGGAGTGCGATGAGCGACCGTCCGGACAAGGCGACACGTACCCGCCCGTCCTTGATGTCGTCGACGTCGGGCGAGGTCCGGAAGTGTGTCTGGTTGGTGCTCAGGCCGGTGAGGTACTCCCACGTGTCGTGGTGGCACACGAGTTCCGCCGGCGCGACACCGGCCGCCATCATCAGCCGGACACCGTGCTGCACCTCCGGCGCGAGCCCCTCGACGGCGGGCCGCTCCTGACGGGCCGAGCCTGGAGCGGGTGCTCGGCATGTCCGCCCCTGCCAGCATTCGGACCTGCGCGGCCCCGGGCTGATGATGGCCTGGAGACCCGGCACCCCCACCCCGTACATGCCGGCCATCGCCACTCCGGACCCGACGCCGCTGCTACGCCTGGTCGCGGAGGAACCCGACGGCTCCCACACGGCGGCTTCGTTCACTTCCAGCGGATCTGGCACAACTTCTGTGACGCCACTACCGTCCGTCACGACAACAGGACTGGCTTCCGGCGGAGTCGGAAGCCGGAGCGGTCGAACGTCCGTGCCGGGGCCAGGTCGGCGCCGGTGGTTCGGTGCCTGCCCATGGACTCGGCCCTGACCTGGACCGCTTCCAACTCCTCCACTGTCCGGCTGAGTACACGTACTCAGGTGCTGGCTGCCGGCCCCCTCCATGCTGGGGCGCGAACGTCGGACCGTCTCAGAGGGACATACGCATGAACCACGCCCTGCAGTTGCGCACCGCCACGCCTCGGGATCACGACTGGATCCATGAACTGCGCCACCGCGTGTATGCGGAGGAGCTCGGTCAGCATCCGGTGGATCCGTCGGGAAGGCTGAGCGACGGACTCGACGGCGACAACGTCTATCTCGTGGCCGCGCGTGGCAAGACACGGATCGGCTTCGTCAGCCTCACTCCGCCATGGGTCGGCCGCTACTCCCTCGACAAGTACCTGACACGCGAGGAGCTGCCGGTCCTGACCGAGGAGGCGCCGTTCGAGATCCGCGTCCTGACCGTCGAGGAGCACTGGCGGTCCACCGCGGCGGCGCCACTCCTCATGTACGCGGCGCTGCGCTGGGTCGCGGCGCGGGGCGGCCGCCGGGTGGTGGCGATGGGCCGTACGGAACTGCTCGACATGTACCTCGCCACCGGTCTGCGGCCGGTGGGGCGCACGGTCCGCTCGGGCGCGGTCTCGTTCGAGATCCTCAGCGGCTCCGTGGCCGAGCTGACGAGGACGGTCGCGGAGCGCCACGGCCGAATCCTGGAACGGCTGCGGACGGGCCTCGACTGGCAGCTCGACATGCCCTTCGCGCCGCGTGCGGACGGCTGTGAGCACGGCGGGGCGTTCTTCTCGGCGATCGGCACCGACTTCCGTACCCTGGCCCGCCGGCACGAGGTGGTCGCGGCGGATGTGCTGGACGCCTGGTTCCCGCCGTCCCCAGGGGTCCGCGCGGTCCTCGCGGAGGATCCGGGGTGGGCGGCCCGGACCTCGCCGCCGACGGGCGCGGAGGGACTGCTTGCGGAGATCGCCGGGGTCCGCGGCCTGCCGGTGGAGTCGCTGGTCGTCGGGGCGGGCTCGTCCGATCTGATCTTCCGCGCGTTCGGCCGGTGGTTGACACCGCAGAGCCGGGTGCTCCTGCTCGATCCGGGCTATGGGGAGTACGCCCATGTCACCGAGCGGGTGATCGGCTGCCGGGTCGACCGGCTCCAGCTGCGCCGGGAGGACGGTTGGCTGCTCGACCCGGCCCGGCTCGCCACCGCGACCGGCGACGGGCAGTACGACCTCGTGGTCGTGGTCAACCCGAACAACCCGACCGGCCGCCACGCCCCGGCCGACGCGCTGCGCGCGGTCATCGAGGCCTCGCCCGTGCGGACCCGGTGGTGGATCGACGAGGCATACCTGGGGTACGCCGATCCGACGGACTCGCTCGCCGGGCTCGCCTCGCTCGACGCCCGGGTCGTGGTCTGCACCTCGCTGTCGAAGATGTACGCGCTGTCGGGGATGCGGGCCGCGTACCTGGTGACCGGTCCGAAGACGGCAGGGGAGCTGCGGCGCTGGACGCCACCGTGGCCCGTGAGCCTGCCGACCCAGCTGGCTGCCGTGACGGCGCTGCGCGACCCCGCGTACTACGCGGGGCGCTGGGCCCGCACCCATGTGCTGCGCCGGGAACTGGCGAACGGCCTCCGGGAGTTGGACACGTTCTCCTCGGTCGACGAGGGGGTGGCGAACTTCCTCGCGGTGACCCTGCCGCCGGACGGACCGAGTGCGGCGCGGCTGGTGCGCGAGTGCCGGCGGCACGACGTGTTCCTGCGCGACCTGTCGCCGATGTCCCCGGCGTACGAGGGGCGGACTGTCCGGATCGCCGTCCGCGACATGGCGGAGAACGCACGGATCGTGGAGGCGTGCCGGAGCGCCCTGGACGCGCTGCGCACGCCGGCCGCGGTGATGCCGGGCGCACCGGGGCGGGGCTCCCGATGACGACGGTCGCCGGTCTCGTGCCGTACCTCGGTGGGGCACTGGCGGCCGGAGGCGTCGCGGTGGCGGCGACCCGGCGCCGTGAGCTGCTGGTCCGCTGGTGTGTGTGGGCGCTCGGAGTGCCCCTGGTGACCGCCGCGTTCTGGCTCGGCCCACCGGGCATCGCGGTGCTCGCGGCCGTGGTCGGTGTGGTCGCGGTGTTGGAGTTCGGCGGGCTGCTCCGGCTGGGGGCGGTGGACCAGGCGGTGCTGGGCGCGGCGATCGTCGGACTCGTCCTGACCGCCTGGCTGGCCCCCGGGGAGGTGCTCCGGGTGGCGGCGGCCGGGGCGCTTGCGATCGCCGGGGTGCCGTTGTTCTCGGGTGACGCGGAGCACGGACTCCACCGCCTGGGGGCGGGCCTGCTGGGGCTCGTGTGGCTGGGCGCCCTGGCCGGCCTCGTATCGTCCGGCGCCCTCGGCCTCGTCCTGTTCGTGGCCGTGTCGATCGCCGACATCGTCGCGTACGCGGCGGGTCGCCGTCTCGGCGGCCCCCGGCTCTCCCCGCTGTCGCCCGCCAAGCGGTGGAGCGGCACACTGGCCGGGGCCGCGGCCGGTCTCCTCACGCTGGCCGTGCTGTCCTCCCTGACGTGGCAGACGGCGGTGGCCGTGGCCGTCGGCGGCCCGCTCGGGGACCTGCTGGAGTCGATGGTCAAGCGGGGCGCCCACGCCAAGGACGCCGGTCGTTGGCTGCCCGGCTCCGGCGGCATCCTCGACCGGATCGACTCCCTCCTCGTCGCTCTGGCGGTGCTGTTGGTGCTGGGGTGAGCCACCGGGCGGTGGCTTCGTACGCGGCAGGCGGCGTCGGCTCAGCTTCTGCGACGCCGCGGCCCTCGTGATCGACCGCATCAAGACCGCCACCAGCCCGGACGCCCCGGAACCCGAGACCGTCATCGACGACACCATTCCCGAGAAAAGGCCCGAGACCGCTGGAACCATCGCAGCGCCGGCCCGCCTCGCCGCCCTGCCCGCCCGGTCCGGCACGTTGGACGGTGCTGTCACCGCCCCTCGTGCCATGGGGCCGAAGTCCCGAAGACCCCTGCCCGCTTCCGGTCCGGGACGACCGGGCGCAGTGAGGCCCGGATCCGGATCCGTGGCCTCGAACACCCGGAGGAGCCGGCGCAGCCCCGGGGTGTGGTTCTGCCGGCGCGCTGTCGTGGGGTCTTCTCGGGGCGCGTCCAGTTCAGTCGAGGCGGTCGTACGCGCCCGGTTCCCAGTCGACGAACAGCGTCAGCGCCTTCTCGGTCTCGGTGCGCTCCGGTTCGGTGGCGGTGGCCGGCCACCAGTTCTCGACCCGGTGCGCGTCCACGAGAACACCCCCGCGGTATCCGTCGAAGTCACCGGGGTCTTCCGCGACACCGATGTGGATGGGCGAGTCGTCGGGAAGGTCCTTCAGCGCCTCGCGGAGCTGCGCGGCGTTCCAGGTCTGCGGGGCGTGCTCGAAGATTTCGGTCATGGGCACAGGCTGCCGGAGCAGGGGCCCCTGGCAGGGAAGACACGGCTGTGCCCTTGGGACAGAGCACTGGTTCGGGGGCACGGAGGGCTGGGCGAAAGCCGTGGATCATCGCCCATCAACTCGCCCCACACGACAACCACACAGGCCCCTGACCAGGCCGTATGGCGCGCGAGCAACCCCCGTACACGCCACGCTGCGCCCCGCTGTCGACCGGGCGGCCCGCGTGTCGTGCGGGGGAGTCACCACAACCCTCCGGCCGCCTCGCCTGTCTCACGGAGCACAGAGCTACGTACGGAGTACCACCGTGAGGAGAACCGCTGTCCTGCTCGCCGCGTCCGCCGCCGCGCTGCTCGCCCTGACCGCCTGCTCGGCCGACGAGAAGGACGTCACGAAGCCCGCGCCGGAGGCATCCGCCCCGACCGCGGAGGAACCGCCGGTCGACGACAGCGGGAAGAGCAGCGATGCCGAGAGGGCCGAGGGCATTCCGGATGCGCCGATTGGTGACGCCCGTGACGCGTACCTGGACGCGATCGCGGCTGTCGACCAACGGCTGATCGTGGACGAGCAGAAGGCGATCGACGCCGGGCGGAACCAGTGCTCCTCGCCCGCGAAGCCGAACGACAAGATCGATTGGACGGCGGCGCAGCGATTCGGGAACGACGCCCAACCGTTGACGGACGCGCAGGGCAAGGCGCTGAACGAGGCGCTGCGCAAGTCGCTCTGCCCGAAGTGACGACATTGCCGACCGCTGTCGGACAGGCTCGCGTGAGACCTCGTACGACTTGTCATCCGACAGCAGGAATTGACGCTCCTTCAGATATCTGTTTGCCGCTGCTGTGGATCGTTGTGAGCGGTGATGGTGATGGTGCTGGTCGTGCAGACCGACGCACAGCCCTGGGACTCGCTGGTTTCGAGGGGATCGACGAGGTGGACATCGAGGCGGTTTCGGCCGCGTTCGGCACGGTCGAGGTGGTGGTGGGAGGCCGCGCCGCCGGGGCCGCGTGTCCGGACTGCGGCCGCCCGGCCACCGGGAGCGCCCGGTGGCCGGGGCGACACCGTCGGCGGCTTCTTCGGTGTGCCGGCCGCGGAGGTCCGGCAGCAGGCCCTCCGGCGGCCCGCCAACGAGTTCGGCTCGGGTCCGGTGCAGGAGCGGGCCGATGGTCTTGCACGCGGAAAGCCGTGCGGCAGGTGCTCCCCAGGGATCCCGGCGCGGCCGGCGCGGAGGATCGCGTTCACCACGTCCCACAGCCACAAGAACATCCCGAGACACCAACCACCCGGATCGGATTCCCTCTCAGGACACCGGTGCGCGAGTGGCACCTGCGCGCCCTCTGCGCGTGTTGCGGTGTGCGAAGGCCCGATCCCGCTCACGTGGCGGTTGTAGGCCATTCGCCGGGAGCGAAAGATCATCGACGGGCACCGCGGTCTGCGGGTGCCCCGTTCAGTGAGCCATGGCGGGGGATGAGGAGTATCCGTGAAGGCAGCAATGTTCTACGGCAAGGAAGATCTGCGGATCGAGGATGTGCCGGAACCAGAAGTCGGTCCCGGTCAGGTGAAGATCCGCAACGGGTACGTCGGTATATGCGGTGGTGATGTGCACACCTACTTTCACCCGGAGGCTTCGCCCGTCGATCTCTTCCGTCCGCACCCCGTGACCGGCGCACAGCTGCCGCAGCCCCTGGGGCACGAGTTCTCCGGGACGGTCGTCGAGGTCGGGGAAGGCGTCACCGGCATCGAGGTGGGCGATCGCGGCTCGATCTTCCCCACCGCCCACAGCTGTGGAAAGTGCACGGCGTGCCGCCATGGCCGGCCCACCAGCTGCCGCCTCATGGCAGGTCTGGGGGCGAGCCGCTCGGCACGTTCGGCGAGCGGGCGCGCCTCGTCGATGACCGCGTCGAAGCCCGTGGGGGCGCGGTGGGTCTCGAGGAGTTCGACGCCGAAGGCGAGACGTTCCACGATCATCTCGTCCAGGGCCGAACCGGGTCCGTCGCGCTCGAGCCAGACGGCCCAGTCGCTGCCGGACCGTCGGGGGGCGCGCGGTGCGCCGGGGTTCTCGGCCGGTCGCTTCCCGTCGGGGTCGCGGCGCCGGACCCGTCCGGAGGTCTCGGCGCCGGCGGTGCAGCCGGCGAGGACCGCAGCGCCGCGCAGCAGTCCGTCGACCCCGGAGCCCCGGGCGAGGAGGACGTCGAAGTACGCGACGACCCGGAGGCTGTCTCCGGCCTCCGGGTCGCTCGTGCTCAGTCGACCGAGCAGATGGTGCATGTGCGTTCTCTCGTCGCGCTCACGGAAACCGCCGGCCGCCCCCTGGGGGATGCCTGCTCAGGCCTCCATTATGCGCGCCACCCAGGCGTTGCGTGCGGTGACCGCCGCATGCGCGACCGCGGTGTGCGGCGCCATCATGTCGAATCCGTGGAACCCGCCGGGCCACACGTGCAGCTCCGCCTGTCCGCCGTCCCGCCACAGGGCCGTCGCGAAGGCGACGTCCTCGTCCCTGAAGACCTCGGCGGAGCCGACTTCGATTTCTGCTCGTGCACCTTCCGGCGCAGCCGGGCCAGCTCCTCACGCTCGGCAGTGGTCAGCGCGCAGGCCGGGCCCTTACCCCGATCGATCGTGGCCTGCTTCACCCAGCCCCGCAGGCCCCGGTGCCGCCCCGAGCTCCCGGGCCACTTCCGTCACCGTCCGTCCGGAGGAACAGACCAACTCGACGGCATCCTTCCGGAACTCGGCCGTGTACCGCTTGCGCGTGCTGCTCTTCCTACCCATTACCTGGACTGCTTCCTCCAGGACCCGTACGTCCCCGTATCAAGCCGTCCCGACCCCGAGGGGGAACTTCACATGTCATCTGTCCCATCGTCGGCTCATGGACACACGGGTTTCGTCGTGTCCCACTGCCCCGGGAAACTCTCGCACCATTCCGTCCGCCCGGCGCCCGGATCGACCCCAGTGCCACGGCGGCGGAGCGAGCGGCATCAGGAGTGCGGTGGTCTCAGGCGCAGTTGCAGCATCGCCTCGAAGCGGGCCTCCGGGTCGCCGAGGTCGATGCCCGCGACCGCGGCCAGCCGCTTGAGCCGGTAGCGGAAGGTGTTGGGGTGGACGTGCACGGCGGCAGCGGCTGCGGGGACGTCGCCGAAGGTGCTCAGCCAGGCGTCCAGGGTGTCCGTGAGGGCCGTGTTGTGCTCGGCGTCGTAGGCGCGCAGCCGTACGACCGGACCGTCCGGCAGATCGTCCTCGGCGGCCATCCGGTCCGTCAGCTCCTCCAGCAGCGCGGCGGCGTAGACGTCCGACAGCCGTGCGGCCCTGCGCCGGGTGCGGCCGGAGCCGAGGACCCGCAGCGCACGGTCCGCGTCGGCGCGCGAGCGGCGCAGCTCCACCGGGCGGGCGGCGAGCCGGCCGACCCCGATGACGGTGGGCACCCGGTCGCCGATCCGGCCGAGGAACGCCTCGGCCACCCGTAGCCCCTGCTCGTCCGAACCGGTGGGCAGGACCGCGTAGGTGACCCCGCCGATCGCGGCCGTGGCGGTGCGGGGGTGGATCGCGGCCAGGTGCAGGGTGAGCGCCTCGGCGACCCGGTGGCCCGCGGCCACCCGGTCCGGCGCGTACTGCTCGCCGGTCACCGAGAGCGCCAGTACGCAGGCCGGCTGTGCGGCCAGGCCGAGCCGGACGGCGGCCTGCGGGGCGTGCGTGCCACCTTCAAGGACGGTGGCGAGCAGGTCCGCGCGCAACCGGCGTTCGGCGTCCTCGCCGGTGCGGCGGCGCAGCAGGTGCAGGGCGGCCACCTTCGCCGCCTCCTGGAGCGCCCGGGTGCGGTCCGCGCTCAGCGGGGCGTCGACCACGACCCAGATCGACCCGAGGATCTCGCCGCCGGCGCGGATGGCGATCGCGACCCGGGGCCTGTCCGAGACGCCTTCGATGTAGACGGGTTCCTCCTTCCGGTAGAGGGCCTGGAAGGCGCCGCGCTCCTCCAGGGCCCGCAGTTTCTCGGCGGGGACCTGACGGTCCAGCACGGTCGCGATCCTGGCCTCGTCGGCCTCGTCCTGTCTGCTGGAGAAGGCCAGCACCCGGCCACCGCGGTCCTCCACGGTGACCGGGCCGTCCAGCAGTCCGGCCGTTGCGTTGGCCAGGGCGAACAGGTCCCCGGCGAGCGGTTCGGCGCCGTCGGAGTCGCCGGGGCCACCCACCGTGCCCAGTTCGTCGACGGCGAGCAGCGACCGCAGCAGCGCGGCCACCTGGGCCCAGGATGCTCCGGGGGTCAGGCCGAGCACGGTCACTCCGGTGCGCGCGGCCGCCTCGGACACCGATCCGTACACCGGGACCGGGGACCGGACCACCACGGCCGCCGCACCCAGCCCGGCCGCCCGGTCGACCAGGGCGGCCACCGGCCCGGCGCCGTACACACCGACGCCGAGCACCACCGCGCCGGGCAGCCGTGCCGGCTCGTCCAGGGGGTCCTGGATCAGCACCCCGGTGACGGTGCGGGCCGGGTCGGCCTCCCCGGCCAGCACTTCGATCAGCGTCGATCCGAGATCGTTGAGGATCCGGCCGAGCACGGCCCGTGGCTGCTCCGTCATCGTCACAAGATAGTTGATCGAAGATCGTCCGCGACGGGGACGGCCGCCGCTCCGGCCTCCCGGCCCGCCCGGGGTTCACACAGGTCGGGCCCGGTGGGCGGGTCCTGTGCTCCGCGGGTCACCGGCCGATCCATTCCGGGGACCCGGTGGTGACCTCGGCCAGTTGTCCGGGGACCGGGGAGATTCCGATGCCGGGTCCGCGGGGCACGGTCAGGTGGCCGTCCTCCAGTA
>NZ_JBEXPY010000072.1:19467-28210 GCF_040612315.1 Streptomyces sp. NPDC006435 | reverse complement strand
GGGCTACCCGTGTTTTTTTCTCTGGTTGCGCAACCCTCTTTCCTCCCCCGCCGCTCTTACCATCGGGTGCGGGGCCTCGCGGGGCGGGGGCCGTACGGGCCCGGCCCCGGGCCCGCGGGGGTGCGGTGCCGAGCCCGTGCGGCCCCGGATTCAGCCCATCACCAGGTACCCCGCGTCGCGCAGCCTCGCCGAGACCTCGGCGCAGTGCTCCGGCCCCTTCGTCTCCAGTTGCAGCTCCACCTCGACCTCGGTGAGCCCGAGCCGGGGATCGGTCCGTACGTGGCCGATGTCCAGCACGTTGGCGTCGACCTCGGTGAGCGCGGCCAGCAGACCGGCCAGGGCGCCGGGGCGGTCGGCCAGCCGCAGCCGCAGGCTCAGGTAGCGGCCGGCCGCCACCATGCCGTGGGTCAGGACGCGCTGCATCAGCAGCGGGTCCACGTTGCCGCCGGAGAGCAGCGCGACCACCGGCCCGTGGAACGACTTCGGGTCGCTCAGCAGCGCCGCGACCGGGCTCGCGCCGGCCGGTTCCACCACCAGCTTCGCCCGCTCCAGGCAGAGCAGCAGCGCACTGGACAGCTCGTCCTCGGAGACCGTACGGACCTCGTCGACCAGCTCCCTGACCAGCTCGAACGGCACGTCGCCGGGGCGCCCCACCTTGATCCCGTCCGCCATCGTGGTCGGCGAGTCGATCGACACCGGGTGGCCCGCGGCCAGCGACGGCGGGTAGCAGGCCGCGCCCGCCGCCTGCACCCCGACGATCCGCACGTCGGGCCGGACCGCCTTGACCGCCACCGCGATGCCCGCCGCGAGACCGCCGCCGCCGACGCCCACGACGATGGTGCGCACCTCGGGGCACTGTTCGAGGATCTCCAGGCCCACCGTGCCCTGCCCGGCGATGATGTCGGGGTGGTCGAAGGGGTGGATGAAGACCGCGCCGCTCTCCCGCGCGTACTCCTGGGCCGCCGCGAGCGTCTCGTCGACGACGTGGCCGTGCAGCCGGACCCGCGCCCCGTACTGGCGGGTGGCGGCCACTTTCGGCAGCGGCGCCCCGACCGGCATGAAGACCGTCGACCGTACGCCGAGCAGCGAAGACGCGAGTGCGACACCCTGCGCATGGTTTCCGGCGCTCGCGGCGACGACCCCGGACGCCCGCTCCACCGGGGACAGGCCCGCGATCCGTACGTACGCGCCCCGCAGTTTGAACGACCCGGTCCGCTGGAGGTTCTCGCACTTGAGGTGGACCGGCGCGCCCACGAGCCCGGTCAGATGGCGGCTGCCCTCCATGGGAGTCGTCCTGGCCACGCCGGAGAGCATCTTCTGCGCCCCCCGGACGTCGTCGAGGATCAGGGGAGGGAAGCGGCCGGTGACGCGGAAGTCCATACCGCAAGTCTGGCAGCTCGCCACGGCACCGCCCGCGATGTCCCGGCCCCTTCCGGGCCGTTGTCCCCGGGTTTGCGTGCCGCTGGTACGCGGTCCACGGGTTTGCGCAGCGCCGGTACGCGTTGCCCCGGGGCCGCGTACTCTGTCCCCCACCCATCCGACACCGCACGAAGAGAGCCCCCGGCCATGCCCCCTCAGGACATGACGACAGCTGCGTCTCCTTCCGGGGGCGCCGCCCCCGAATCCACGGGTTCCGACCACGTCCTCGATGCGCTGCAGCACCAGGTCGCGGTATTCGCCCGCCGTGCCGAGCAGACCCGCCTCGGCGGTGTCGGCCAGGTGCGCAATTCCATGGACCGGGCCGCCTACCTGCTGCTCAACCGGCTGGACCGGGAAGGTCCGATGGGCGTCAAGGCACTCGCCGCGGGCATGGGCATCGACTCCTCGACGGTCACCCGGCAGGTCGCGCCGCTCGTCGACACCGGCCTGGTCAAGCGCACCTCGCACCCCGAGGACGGCCGGGCCGTGGTGCTCCAGCTGTCGCCGCGCGGCCAGGCCCGGCTCGACGAGGTCCGCAGCTCCCGGCGCGAACTCATGACGCAGGTGACGGACGGCTGGACGGCCGAGGAGCGCGAGACGTTCTGCACGCTGCTCACCCGGTTCAACGCCTCGCTGGCCGCCCGCCAGGCCGCGCACCAGGCGCCCCCGGCCGGCTGAACGCGCCGCGCCCGGCCGTTCACCACGGGCCCGTTGCGGCCGTCCCGCGGCGGAAGCGTCGCGTCCGCCGCGGGGCTGCCGCAACCGGCACGGCCGACCCGTGCACGCCTCTTGACCCGGGGCCCCCGCAGCGGCTCGTATGTGGATTGTGCGAGAGCGCCAGATGGGCCGGGAGCGGCGCCGAGCCCAGGAATTCGAGGCATTCGTGGCGGGCGCGGCCGGCCGCCTGCTGCACACGGCCACGCTGCTCACCACCGAGCCCCTGCGACCGCCCGGCGCCAATCCCCGCGCCCGGCGGATGCTCACGGCCGCGCTGGCGCGCACCTACGCCCGGTGGGAACGGCTGCGCGGCGAGGACCCGTACGACCGTGCCCGGCGCGAACTGGTCGTCCGGTTCGCCCACGAGGTCTGGCGGCACCACCGGCCGCGCGGCGGACCGCTGGACGCGCTGACCCCGCAGGAGCGCCTCGTCCTCGTGCTGCGGCTGTACGAGGGGGTCGCGGAGGAACAGGCCGCGGCGCTGCTCGGCCTGCCGGTGGAGCGGGTGCGGGCGGTCTGCAACCGCGCGGTGGCCACGATGCGCGGCACCCGCAGGCCCACGGAGCGGTGGGGACTGCCGCCCGGCCCGCTGAGGGTGGCGCCATGAGCCGCAGCGAGGACCGCGAGGACGAGGTCCGGCGGATGCTGGACGGCCCGCATCCGCAGGTACCGGCCGATCTGGCACAGCGGGCGGCGGAACGGGGCGGCAGGCTGCTGCGCCGGCAGCTGTTCGCCCGCCGGGTGCTGTTCCTGGTGGGGTGTGCCGCGGTGGTGGCCTTCGCGGTCTGGGCGTCCGTCGTGCATCCGTGGGAGGTGCCCCCGGCGGAGACCACACCGAGCGGGGGCTGGTGAGCCCGGGACGCGGGCCGACGGGTGCCGGACGGGGGCGGACTACCCTGGAAGCCGCAGTACGCGAAACCGGCGGGATCGGCCGAGGAGGCTGCCATGACCAGGAAGATCGCCGACTGCCGAAAGCATCCGAGCGTGTCGCACTGCTCGCTCACCATCGCGGGTGAGGAGGAGGAAGTCGTACGGGCGGCGGCGGAACACGCGGTCTCCGTCCACGAGCACACCGACGGTCCCGAACTGCGCGAGCAGATCCGGGCCTCGCTGGAGGACGAGAGGGCCGGCGTCTGACCGGCCCGCGCCGACGGGCACTGCGGGAGGACCGGCACTGCGGGAGGACGGGCGCTGCGGGAGGACCGGCACTGCGGGAGAGCGGGTGCGCCCGGTCGTCCGGCCGCACCCGCTCCCGTTCCCGCTCGCGTCGACTAGCCGAGCGCCTGCGTCAGGTCGGCCAGCAGGTCGTCGGCGTTCTCGATGCCGACGGAGATCCGGACGAGGTCGGCCGGCACCTCCAGCGGGGAGCCCGCGGCGGAGGCGTGCGTCATGCGGCCGGGGTGCTCCACCAGCGACTCGACGCCGCCGAGGGACTCACCGAGGGTGAACAGCTGGGTCCGGTTGCAGACCTGGACCGCCGCCTCCTCGCCGCCCTCGACCCGGAAGGACACCATGCCGCCGAACGCCTTCATCTGCTTGGCGGCGATCTCGTGGCCCGGGTGCTCGGGCAGCCCCGGGTAGAGGACCTGGGACACCTTGGGGTGCCGGGTCAGCAGGTCGACGACCTTGGCGGCGTTCTCGCTGTGCCGGTCCATGCGGACCGCGAGGGTCTTGATGCCGCGCAGCACCAGCCAGGCGTCGAACGGTCCGGCGACCGCGCCCATGGCGTTCTGGTGGTACGCCAACTGCTCGGCCAGTTCCGGGTCGTCGACGACCAGCGCACCGCCGACGACGTCCGAGTGGCCGCCCATGTACTTCGTCATGGAGTGCACCACCACGTCGGCGCCCAGGGCCAGCGGCTGCTGGAGGTAGGGGCTGGCGAAGGTGTTGTCGACGACCAGGCGCACGCCCGCCGCACGGGCCACCCCGGCGACCGCGGCGATGTCGGTGATGCCGAGCAGCGGGTTGGACGGGGTCTCCACCCAGATCGCCTTGGTGCGCGGGGTGATCGCGGCCCGTACCGCGGCCACGTCCGAGGTGTCGGCGACCGAGAAGTCCACGCCCCACCGCGAGACGACCTTCGCGAACAGCCGGAAGGTGCCGCCGTAGGCGTCGTTGGGGATGACCACGTGGTCACCGGGGGTCAGCAGGGTGCGGAGCAGGCAGTCCTCGGCGGCGAGACCGGAGGCGAAGGCGAGGCCGCGACGGCCGCCCTCCAGGGCCGCGAGGTTTTCCTCCAGGGCGGTACGGGTCGGGTTGGCGCTGCGGCTGTACTCGTAGCCGCCGCGCAGCCCGCCCACTCCGTCCTGTTTGTACGTGGAGACCTGATAAATGGGCGGGACGACGGCGCCGGTGAGGGGATCGGCGGTGTTTCCCGCGTGGATCGCGAGGGTTTCGAAGCTGTGCTGGTCGCTCATGGGGCCCGAGCGTAGTTCGTCGCGAGGGCCCTGGCCGGAGTACTCGGCCGTCCGGTGACAATGGGGGCATGGAGATTCTCTGGTTCCTGATCGCACTGTGCATGCTCGCGGCGGTCTTCGGCCCCTTCGTGCTGCGCCGGCGCGGCGGCATCCGGCAGGTCGCGCCCGGTTCCCCGGACGCCGCCGACCCGGACGCGTACGGCTTCGTGCGGCAGGAGGACCTGGACATCCGGCTGCCGGGCCCGGACCAGGATCTGCTGGACGTGATCGAGGTCGTGCAGCGTTCCCAGGACTGGCGGGCGGCCTCGCAGCTGCTGGCCGGTACGCCGAAGGAGGGCGAGGTGCGGTGGCAACGGGTGCAGGCGTTCGCCGGCGCGGCCTCGCTGGAGCTGGCGCAGCAGCCGGGCGTCGGGGGTGCGTGGCTGCGCGCGTGGCGGGCCGAGGCACCGAAGGACGCGGGCGGCGCGGCGGTGCACGCCGAGTTCCTGGTGCAGCAGGCGTGGCGTTCGTCGACCGCGGGGACGGACGACTTCCGGATCATCCTGGAGGAGGCCCGTACGGTCTGCGGCGAGGCGGCGCTGCTGGCGCCGGGCGACCCGGTGCCGTACGTCGTCGAACTGGCCGTGGCCCGCGGACTGGGCTACTCCCACGAGGAGTTCGACCGGCTCTGGGCGAAGGTGATCGACCGGGCCCCGGCCCACATGGGCGCGCACATCGCGGCGCTGCACTACTGGTGCGAGAAGTGGCACGGCTCGCGCGAGGAGGCCGAGCGCTTCGCCACGACGGCCGCCGCCCGCGCCCCGCAGGGCTCCCTGCTGGCCGCGCTGCCGCTCTTCGCGCTGTACGAGCACCTGCCCGAGGTCAATCTGGTGCAGGGCTTCTACCGGAGCGCGACGGTGACCAAGGCGGTCGAGGGCGCCCTGTTCGCGGTCCACTCGGCCCGCCCCGACGACCCGATGCTGGCGCACGTGCGTCACCTGCTGGTGCTGTTCCTGGTCCGGATGGAGCGCTGGTCGGAGGCGATGGACCAACTCGTCCGCATCGACGGCCACGTGGGCGCCCTGCCCTGGACCCAGGGCCCCGACCCGGCCGCCGAGTACACCGTCTACCGCGCCCTGGCGGTGGCCGGCTACGAGGCGAACGGCGGCAGCCCGGCGACGCTGCCGCGGTAGCGGCGGGGCAGCCCCTCCGTGAGCAGAAACCGCGGGCGTCCCCGGGCGGGGCGTGAGAAGGTGCGGTTCGTCTCTGCGGAGGGGGAGTCATGGGGCTGGTCTACGGATACGACATCTATCTGCCGCCCCGGAACGTCGCCGGGGCGCTGAGGGAGTTGGCAGCGTTGGCGCCGCCGGGGCGGGTCGTGCCGCCGCTCGACGTCACGCTGCCCGGTGGTGACCGGGTCGTCCTCCCGTTCACGTCGGACTTCAGGAGCGAGCCGGTCGACCGTTCCGCGGGCGGGACGCTCGATCTCGACACGTCCCTGTTGTTCGGCGCCGACGACGTGGTGCGCGCGTACGCGGAGGAGCACTACCTCGCGCCCGAGGAGGACGGGCGGGTCAGGATCGGGTACGTCTATCTGACGGTCCGGTTCGAGTCCTTGCCCCATCCCCGATACGCGTCACTGGAGTTCTGGGCGGCGACATCGGCGATGAGCCGCTTGTTCGCGCGGTCGACCCGGGTCAGGGAGATGTTCACCGACCTCACCGCCGCCGTGGGCGGGGTGTGCTGTCTGTTCGACACCGGTGACGGCGGGCCCGAGCAGGTGTGCTGGCTCAACGGCGCACCCAGCCGGGAGATGGTCTCCGGACCGGTCTTCCCGGATCTGGAGGCCGTCGTGGCGACCTGGCCCGACCCCGACCGGTGAGCCCGGCCCCGGCCCGTGATGAGCCCGGCCCCGGCCGGTGGGGTCCCGGGCCGGGGTCCGGGGGCGCGGGCGGGATCGGGTCAGCGGCCGAGGGCGTGGCGCAGGGTGAGGCCGTGGCGGGTCCTGAGGCGTCGCAGTTCCCAGAGGCTCACCGCCGTGACCGACAGCGGGCCGCCGAGGACCGCCGCGAGCCGCACCGGCAGGGGGGCACCGTCGTAGGTGTTCGAGATCAGGTCCACGATCGCGAGTTCCCAGACCAGGACGGTCGCGATGATCGGGGGCAGTACCTCGTGGATGTCGGCGGTGCGGAACACGTGCGTCACCGACAGGGCGGCACCGTAGGGCACGAACACGAGCCCCCACAGCGCCAGGACGGCGAGGAAGAGCTGGTACAGGATGTTCAGGTAGTCGGCCCCGGTCGGGTGCTCGGACATCTGTCCGAAAGGACCGCCGGTCAGGGTGCCGGCGGTGACCAGGACGAAGTACAGGAGCGTGCCGCCCAGGGCCAGCAGCGCCCCGAGCGGTTTCAGCGCCCGCCGCAGGTACAGGCGTCGGTGGTGCGGACGGCTCGCGACGACGAACGCGCCGACGACGACCGGGAACGTGGCCGCCAGCAGAGCGGCGGAGTCCGCGACCTGATCGAGCCGCTGCATGGCCACGGACTTGGTGTCCGAGGCGATCCGGAACGCCACCAGGATCCACACCATCGCGGCGAGACCGACCACCATGCGCAGGATCTGGATCCTCCGCACCGTCGGGTCGTCCACCCGGTCGGGCCGCGACGGCCTGCACACCTGGCGTCCGGCCATGATCGGGTTGAGCATCCGGAACACCCGCCGCAGCCGTGACGGCGGTCGCGGCGGCACGGGCTGCGGTACCCAACCGGGCTGCGGGCCGCCCGGTCCCCAGCCGGGCTGCGGGCCACCGCCCGGCGGCCATCCCGGTTGCGGTCCCCACCCCGGCTGCGGACCGCCGCCACCGGGCGGCCATCCCTGCGGCGGCACTCCCGGGCCCTGGGGCTGCGGCGGCCACCCGGGCTGCCCTCCGGCCGGCTGCGGGCCACCGCCGTACGGCCCCCACGGACCCGGTCCAGCGCTCATCGTCGTCCCCCGAAATTGTCACCGTGGCAATTTTTCGTCCCGACCATACGCCGCCGGTTCCCGTGGACGCAGTCGGACGGGCACCCCTCGCGACCCGATCGTGTGTGCCGTCGTCCGGGCGCCCGAATGCCCGGGCCGAATGTCCGGATACCCGGATGCCCAGGGGTCCGGATGCCCAGGGGGCCGGATGCCCGGATGCCCGTGCACGGCCCCGTCGGGTATTCGTTTCCCACCGGGGCCGCCCCGTGCGAGGGTTCTGCGGTGACTGCCTCCCTTCATGACTCCTCCCGCGAACTCGCCCTGCTGCGCTGGCAGTTCGATCTGACCTGGTCGCTCTTCGAGTACCACCTGGAGCGGATCGAAGCCGACGACTTCCTGTGGGAACCGGCCGCCGAGTGCTGGACGCCGCGTCCGGCCGCCGACGGGACATGGACGGTGGACTGGGCGGAGACCGAGCCCGATCCCGTTCCCGTTCCGACCATCGGCTGGCTGAGCTGGCACATCGGCTGGTGGTGGGGTGTGGCCACGGATCACGCCCGGGGGCGGGTGCCCCGGGAGCGGGAGGACGTCGTCTGGCCCGGCCCGGGGAAGCCGACGGTCGAGTGGCTGCGCGGTCTGCGCGAGGACTGGCTGGCGGCGCTGGACCGGCTCACCGGCGCCGACCTGGAGGCCACCGCCGCGTTCCCGCAGCAGGGCGATCCCCGGTACACCGTCGCCCACATGATCGCCTGGGTCAACGCCGAACTGATGAAGAACGTCGCGGAGATCGGACAGCTCCGCCTACAGCGGGTCGTGGGCCGGCCCCGCGCCTGACCGTCGTCCCCGAACGGCTCCGGGTCAAGCGAGCCGTGCCCGCAATTCCCCGTGGGTGTGACCGCCCTTCGGGCCATGCACGGTTCCGCGATCTCGTCCCGCCCCGACGGGGCTGCGGAGCACCATAAAACAAAACGTCAATTTTCAGACCTTTTTATGGGCCAGTAGGGATAACTGCCCGTTTCTCCGCCCTCGTTTTCGCCGACCCATCAGATGCACATCCGCGTGGGAAGGAACGAAGGGAACGAGACGACATGGCTCATTGGCAGAAGATTCCCGGAGGGCTCTCGGCGATCTCGGCCGGGTCCAGGACCAATGTCTGGGGCGTCAACGCCAACGGGAACATCTACCGGTTCACCAACGACGACGCCAACCCCTGGGTCCGGATCCCCGGCGGCCTCACCGACATCGGCGCA
>NZ_JBEXPY010000072.1:0-19373 GCF_040612315.1 Streptomyces sp. NPDC006435 | reverse complement strand
TGACCCGCATCTCCGCCGGATCCAGGACCAACGTCTGGGGCGTCAACGCCAACGGGAACATCTACCGGTTCACCAACGACGACGCCAACCCCTGGGTGCAGATCCCCGGCGGCCTCACCGACATCGGCGCAGCCGCCGACGGCACCGTCTGGGGCGTCAACGCCAACGGAAACATCTACCGCTACACCGGCGACCAGGCGGGCTGAGCAGCGCCCATGGCACTCGCGGGCCCTCCGACCCGACCGGGCCGGGGGCCCGTTCGTTTCCCCCGGTCCGGCCGGGAACACCCGTACGGGCCGTCACCGGCATATGCTGACCACTTGCTGTTCACATGATCTCCCCGCTCTCCACGGGCGGCACACACCGGAAGCGGCGATCCTCGATGTCGCCGAGGCCCCGGTGACGAGCACCGGACGCCGGACGAAGAGGAGTTGTCCACCGATGACGAGCGAAGGTCACGGCTCCCCCGCTGCCCCTGCCTCGCCGCCGTGGTTCATGGCCAACGAACTCCTCGCGTTCCTCGTCGAGTTGGCCGCGCTGGTCATGCTGTCCTGGTGGGGCTTCACCGCCGGGGACGGCACGACCGCCCATCTGCTGCTGGGGATCGGGGCCCCGGCGGCGGCCGCCGCGGTCTGGGGGCTGTTCGCCGCCCCCCGCGCCCGTTTCCCGCTGCCCCTCGTGGGGGTGCTGCTGGTGAAGGCGGTGGTGCTCGGCGCGGGCGTGTACGCGGTCCACGCGATGGGTCACTCGATGGCGGCGGTGCTCTTCGGGATCGTGGTCGCCGCCAACACGGCCGCGGCGGAGACCTTCCGGCACCGGATGCCGGACCACGGGCCGGGACGCGGAACGGGACGCGGAACGGGGCACGAGCCGGACCACGGACCGGACCACGGACCGGACCGGGAGCCCGACCGCGGCCGACCGGACCGCGACTGACCGGACGTCGGCCCGGCCCCCGGTCCGATCGGCGGGGCAGTCGGCGAATCAGCCGGCCGGTGCGTAGTGCTGGAGGTAGAGGAAGATCGACTTCCAGCCCGACCCCACGTTCACGATGTGCAGCTGACCCCTCGAAGGGCCGTAGTCCCAGGCGGCGATCCCCTGGACCTCGTCCCCGGGCTCGACGTCCTGGTGGAAGGCGTAGGAGACCTGGCCCGAGACCGGGTCGACGGTGTAGACCGACTTCGCCGAGTCGTCCACCGACGCGTAGAGCGTGCCCCGCCACATCGCCGCCCCCTGGATCCTGCTCAGCGGCTGCGACAGGGTCACCGTCCGCACCACCGGGAGCGTGGCGCCCGCCGGAAGGGTCAGCAGGTCGTTCAGGCTGTAGGCGACCAGCTTGTTCGTCCCCTGCGCGGCGTCCTGGGTCCAGGGCGCCGTGTAGACCAGTCCGGCGGCGGCGTCCACCGCGACCCACGGCACGCCGCCCGGCATCTGGTCGAGGGGCAGTTGCACGTAACGGCCCGTGTAGCTCAGGTCGTCCGCGTCGTACAGCGCCAGCAGCGGGTGCTGGTAGCCGCCCCGGCCGTCCTCGATCGGCGCGATCACATAGCCGTCGTGGTACTCCAGGTCCCCGATGTGGTCACCGCCGTACGTGCCGCTCAGCAGCGGCGGGATCGGGAACAGCGACGAGGCGACCTCCGAGTCGTTCGCCGCGGTGGCCTTCACCATTCCGCCCGGTCCGGCGTAGTAGAAGTACGTCCCGTCCGTCGCGACGCCCTGCCCCCGCTCCAGCGCGTTGAACCCGGTCCACCGGTAGTAGTCCCCCGTCCGCGTCCAGTCCGCGGCCATCGCGGGCGACCCCGCGCTCCCGACGGCCAGCGCGATCGCGATCGCCATGGTCGTCGCAACCCTGCCCGGCTTCATCTGATGAGCCCTGCCTCTCGTCCGGCATCGCATCGACTGTGTTCCCCCGTCGTGCTCCCCGTTGCGTTCTCTGTGAGCGAGAGGACTACAGCAGTGCCGGTCATCCGGCGTCAATAGGTCTGAACTCCCGTTCAAACAAAGGGACTTGAAGTCCAGCCACCGCCGCGTCCGGGCATGGCGCGGGCCGGTCGGCCGCCTTCCGGGACGTACGGGATAAAATCGGCCGGCGGATGATCCGGCACTTCGAGGGGCCGGCCACGCGGCGCCGCCCGCGGAGCCCGTCTCCCCCGGTGACGTCCGGCCTCCCCCGGCCCTCTTCCCTCCGGAGCCTGCCAGCAATGCGTACCAGGGGTTTTCTCCGCCGCTCCTCCGCGGCGCTCGCCGTGTCGGTCGCCCTGTCCCTCCTCGCCACGGCCTGTTCGGGCGGCGATGCCACGGCCGGGGCGTCCCCCTCCGCCGGGAAGGCCGGAAAGTCCGGGGAGAAGGACGGGGAGGAAGCCGGGGGGAAGGAATCGGCCGGGATCGCACTCCCCCCGGCGCACTCGGGCTTCGACTACCAGCTCGGCGCGCCCTACCCCCCGCCGGCCGGGGTGTCCGTCGTCGCCCGGGACCACACGGAGCGGCCCGCGCCCGGGATCTACAACATCTGTTACGTCAACGCCTTCCAGGCCCAGCCGGGCGCGGAGAAGGAGTGGGACGCCGATCTGCTGCTCCGCGACGGGGCGGGCGAGGTCGTCATGGACGAGGAGTGGGGGGAGGCGATGCTGGACGTCCGCACCGCCGCCAAGCGCGAACGGATCGCGCGGAAGGTGAACACCTGGATCGACGCGTGCGCGGCCAAGGGCTACCGGGCCGTCGACCCGGACAACTACGACAGTTACACGCGTGCGCCCCGCGGCCTGCTCACCGCGGACGACGCGAAGGCGTTCCTCTCCCTGCTCGCCGCCCACGCGCACGCGAAGGGCCTGGCCATCGGCCAGAAGAACACCGCGGAGCTGGCTCCGTCCCGCAAGGAGGTCGGTGCCGACTTCGCCGTGGTGGAGGAGTGCGGCCAGTACGACGAATGCGGGGACTACACGGCCGCCTTCGGTGACCACATGCTGGTGATCGAGTACACCGGGCAGGGCATGGAGCGGGCGTGCGAGGGCTGGGGCGACCGGATCGACGTCGTCCGACGGGACCTGGACCTCGTGGCCCGCGGCGACGAGGGCTACCGCTACGAGACCTGCGACGGAATCGGCTGACCTGCCCGCACCGACCGCACTGACCCGACCCGACCGGCCCGGCCCGGTCGCGGGGAGCGGCCGGCCGGGGGTCGGGGGATCAAAGGGGCAGGGGCCAGGGGGCAGAGGTCAGGGGATCAGATGAGTCCCTGGGCCAGCATCGCGTCCGCGACCAGCTCGAAGCCGGCGATGTTGGCGCCGACCACGTAGTTGCCGGGGCTGCCGTAGCGCTCCGCCGTGGTGTAGCAGGAGTCGTGGATGTGACGCATGATCTCCGCGAGGCGCTCCTCGGTGTGGGCGAAGGTCCAGGAGTCGCGCGAGGCGTTCTGCTGCATCTCCAGGGCGCTGGTGGCCACACCGCCCGCGTTGGCCGCCTTGCCGGGGGCGAAGGCGACGCCCGCCTCCTGGAACACGCGCACGGCCTCCGGGGTGGTGGGCATGTTGGCGCCCTCGGCGACCGCCTTCACGCCGTTGCGCACCAGGGCCAGGGCGTCGGTCTCGTGCAGCTCGTTCTGGGTGGCGCAGGGCAGGGCCACGTCGCAGGGGACGTTCCAGACCCCGGTGCCGTCGACGTACTTGACGTGCTCGCCGCGCCGCTGCGCGTACTCGGAGATCCGGCCGCGGCCGGCCTCCTTGATCTCCTTGAGCAGGGCCAGGTCGACGCCCTTCTCGTCCACCACGTAGCCGGTGGAGTCCGAGCAGGTCACGACGGTCGCGCCGAGCTGCTGGGCCTTCTCGATCGCGTAGATCGCGACGTTGCCCGAGCCCGAGACGGCGATGCGCTGGCCGTCGAGGGACTCGCCGCGGCTGCGGAGCATCTCGTCGGTGAACATGACGCAGCCGTAGCCGGTCGCCTCCGTACGCGCCTGGGCGCCGCCCCAGCCGAGGCCCTTGCCGGTGAGGACGCCGGACTCGTAGCGGTTGGTGATCCGCTTGTACTGGCCGAAGAGGTAGCCGATCTCCCGGCCGCCGACGCCGATGTCACCGGCCGGGACGTCGGTGTACTCGCCCAGGTGGCGGTGGAGTTCGGTCATGAACGACTGGCAGAACCGCATGATCTCGGCGTCCGAGCGGCCCTTGGGATCGAAGTCCGCGCCGCCCTTGCCGCCGCCGATGGGCATGCCCGTGAGCGCGTTCTTGAAGATCTGCTCGAAGCCGAGGAACTTCACGATGCCGAGGTTGACCGAGGGGTGGAAGCGCAGGCCGCCCTTGTACGGTCCGAGCGAGCTGTTGAACTCGACCCGGAAGCCGCGGTTCACGTGGATGTCGCCGGAGTCGTCCGACCACGGCACCCGGAAGATGAGCTGGCGCTCCGGCTCGCAGACGCGCTCGATGATTCTGGCGTCGACGAACTCCGGTCGCTGCGCGAGGACCGGGCCGAGGGTCTCCAGGACCTCTCGTACCGCCTGGTGGAACTCCTTCTCGCCCTGGTTGCGCCGGAGAATCTCCGCGTACAGCGGCTCGATGACACGGCTCTCGGTGGTGTGCGGGGTCACGGAATCAGGGGTGGCCTGCATCAGGTCAAGACCTTCCGTCGATGGGCATCGCGCGCGAAGACGTCCCGTCCCGGGAACGTCGCGGTCCCCCCTCCCCATTGAGGGCGTCGCCCAGACATCGCACGCTCTGCGGCTCACGGAAGCGACGGACAGAACCGTTGTGGCACATCGATTGTCCCAGCCGCCCCGGAAAAGTCTCGCGCGGGACCCGCACGAACGTCTTTCGCCCCGCCCGGCCCTGCCCGGCACGCCCCGGCACGGACCGGCGCGGGCGGAGGGGCGCCGCGTCCGGAAGCGCGCTACGCCCGCTCGGCCCGGTGCCGCAGCCACAGCCCCGTGCCCGAGGCGAGCGCGACCGTCCCGGTGACGATGCTCAGCACGACGTGCAGGGTGTCGTCCTCCAGGAGGTTGAGGAAGACGTTGGCGACGAGGGCGAGGCAGAAGACGAGCCAGAGCAGGGGCTTCATGGGGTTCCTCCGTGGTCGGTGCCGCCTTCGTACCGGCGGACGCCTTCCATACTGCTGGCGGGCGCCGGCCGCCACGAGGGGCCGCTCTCCCGGAGTCATGGTGTAGCAGGCTGCACCATGGCGGCGGCTCAGTCGGTGACGCCGAGGTCCCGCCGCATCAGCCCCCGCATCGTGTCCAGGCGGGGACCGGCCGCCTTCAGGTCCTCCAGCGCCCGCTCCACGCTCTCGCCGTCGCGGGCGAGGCCCCGGTCCAGGCGCTTGACGGCGGCGTCCCCGGCGGCGAGCACCCGGTTGAGGTCGCGGGAGGCCTGCAGTATCCGCTCGGGAACGATCATCTGCGCCTCGGCATAGTGGTCCCGGTGTTCGAGCCGGGCCACTTCGAGCTGGGTGCGCTCCTGATCCGTGTAGACGCCGTCGCGGATGCGGTGCAGGGCGTCCTTGAGGAGGGTGTGGAACTGCCGGGAGGCCCGGTTCATCGCCGTGTACTGGGCGCGCCGCTCGTCGAACCTCCGCTGCGTCTCCGCCGTCCGGGTCTCCTCGGCGCGCTGGCGTGCGGTCAGCCGCTGGGTGAGCACGGGGGCGAAGAGGGTGCCGAGCACCCCGACCACTGCGGTGATCATTGCGGTGATGGCGACGGTCATGGCTGCGAGACTAGGGGCCTTTCACCCCGGCCGTCCCGGGCGGTCGCGAAGTGCGGTGCGGCACGATCCGGCACCGCACGGTGCGCGCGTGGTTCCGCCGCATCGGGAGTTCGATTTCCGGACACGGGATGACGGAACATCAGACATGATGTTGTCATGACAACGCCATGGGGGAAGAGGCGTACCCGGAACCCTTCCGGACCGACTGCGCCGGCATACGGCACGGCCCTCCCGCCCACGTCCGCACCCGCGCCCTTACCGGCACCGGCTCCGCCCCGGGCCCCGGGGCACCCCACCGGGCCGCGGCTGCCGCCGCGCGCGGGCGACACGCGCCGTCACCTCGCGGCCGGGCTCGACTGCTACTTCTGCCTCGTCACCGCCGGCCTGCTGACCCGGCCGTACGTGGACGCCTCCACCACCGTCACCGAGGTCCTCGGCCTGCTGGCCGGTCCGGCGCTCGCGTTCTCGTTCCTCAACCAGGTGCTCCTCACCGCGGTCGCCGGGGCCGGTCTGGGCAAGCTGATCATGGGAATCCGGGTGATCAGGCTGCCCGACGCCGGGCGTCCGGGGCTGTGGCGGCTGGTGCGGCGCTGGCTGTACGGGCTGAGCCTGCTGCCGTTGCAGCCCTGGTACGGGCTGCGCTCGTTCCTCGCCGACCCCGGTCCCGGCCCCGACGCCCCGCACCCCGTGACGCTCCCGACCGGCTGCACCGGCGAGCCGTACACCGACCCCTCGGGCCTGCGCCAGGTCCGCCGCAGCGACCTGGCCGCCCACCGCGACGCCATGGCCTTCCCCCGCTGAGCCCGGCCCTCCGGGCCGCGGAGGGCCGCCATGAGGGACCGTCGCGGCGGGCCGCCATGAGGGACCGTCGCGGCGGGCCGCCACGAAGAACCCCGTCGCGGCGGGCTGTCACGGAGGACCGTCGCGGCGAGCCGGGCCCCCGGCGTACGCACGGACGGCCTCGCGGGCGTACGAAAGCGGCGGCCCCGTGGGCGTACGAGGACGAGCGCCCCGCGGGCACACGAAAGCGGCGGCACCGCTGGATCCTGCCGGATCCGGGTGCCGCCGCCTTCATCCTGCGGGGTTCGGGGTGCGCCGGGGACCGGACGCGTGGGGTCGGGTCAGACCGCGGAGCCCGCCGTCCACTGCGACCAGCTCATGTTCCAGCCGTTGAGGCCGTTGTCGGGGGTGATGGTCTTGTCCGGGGAGTTCTTGACGATGACCACGTCGCCGATGAGGGAGTTGTTGTAGAACCAGGCGGCGGGCTGGCCCGAGTCGCCCGCGCCCTTCACGTCGGCGAGGCCGACACAGCCGTGGCTGGTGTTGGCGCTGCCGAAGATCGACCGCGCGCCCCAGTAGTTGCCGTGGATGAAGGTGCCCGAGGTGGACAGCCGCATGGCGTGCGGCACGTCCTTGATGTCGTACTCGCCCTTGCCGTCGTCATCGGTGAAGCCGACCGTCGCACCGTTCATCCGGGTCTCCTTGAACTTCTCGGAGATCACCATCTGACCGTTGTACGTGGGGTTGTCGGAGGAACCGGCGGAGATCGGGATGGTCTTGATCGTCTTGCCGTCCTGGGTGACGGTCATCGTCTTCGCCTTGGCGTCGACGGTCGAGACCTGGTTGCGGCCGACCTTGAAGGTGACCGTCTTCTGCTGCACGCCGAAGACGCCGTCCGCGCCCTCGACGCCGTCGAGCGCCAGCTTCAGGGTGACGGTGGAGCCGCCCTGCCAGTAGTTCTCGGGGCGCAGGTCCAGACGCTGCGAGTTGAACCAGTGGCCGACGACCTGCTGGCCGCTGCTGGAGGTCACGGTGATGCCGGACTGGACGGCCTTGCGGTCCGTGATCGGCTTGTTGAAGTTGATGGAGACCGGCATGCCGACGCCGACCGTGGAGCCGTCCTCGGGGGTGAAGTTCCCGATGAAGCTGTTGGCGGGCGACACGGTGGTGAAGGAGGAGTTCTCGTGCGCCTCGCGGCCCTCGGAGTCCTTCGCCGTGGCGTTGATCTTGTACGTGGTCGAGCGCTCCAGCTGGACGTCGGGCTTCCAGCTCTTGCCGTCGGCGGAGAGGGTGCCCTTGACGGCGGCCCCGGCCGAGGTGGTCATGACGACCTCGGACAGCTTGCCCTTGGCGACGGTGACCTTGGCGTCGTTGTTGATGCTCGCGTTGGTCGCGCCGTTCTTCGGCGAGATCGTTATCTGTGCTTCCGAGGCGTCCTGGGCGGCTGCCTTGTCGACCTCGGACGCCTGCGACTTCTTCGAGCCGTCGGCGCTCTTGTCCGTGCCGTCGTTGCAGGCGGTGAGCACCAGCACGCCGCCGAGCAGTGCGGACGCGGCCATGAGACCCCTGCGCCGCTTGCTGTCCGTCATCACACGCTTCTCCATCGTTGCCGAAATCCCCAAAACCCCGAGCGGATCCACCGGTGACCGGCGGCACCCGCCAATGTCCCTGGAAAGAACCCCTGACGCAGGCCCTCCGTTCCACATCCGCGAAAGATGTGGGGAACAACACTCATCGACGCGTCCGCGGTTGCGGTGGTTCCCGACGTCGATCACGTATGGGCGAGCGGTGAACGGCACGGCCCCGGCCCGTGCGGAACGGACCGGGGCCGGTGCTCATCACCTGCCGGGCCCGCCGCTCGCGCCGTCGCGTCCGGCGTCGTCCTCACCCATTGTGCGGGACGCCGACGCCCCTCCCGTCCTCGTCCGCCCCGTACTCCTCGTACTCCCCGTCGTCGTCCTCGTCGTCGAGGTCCCAGTGGTCCGGGTCGTCCGGGTCGTGGTCGATGCCCTCGCTGCTCCAGGACGCCCTGGTGAGCCGGACCCCGGGCACCTCGCCGACCAGGACGAACGGGTCGACGAGGGAGGCGAGGGCCTCGGCGCCGTCCGTCCGCACGGCGGCCTCGGCGCGCGTGCGTTCCTCGGCGGACTCGCCGTCCGGTTCCGCGTACTCCCCGTACTCGGCGGCGATGGACTCCAGTGCGGTACCGCTGAGGGCTGCGAGATCCGTGATCTCCAGCACCATGTCGACCCGTAGGCGGACGAACCGTGATGTTTCAGAAGCGCTCATGCGCCGGAGCGTAGGCCCTTGCGCCGTCGGCCCTCCCGCGACCCGCTGCACCCCACTGCGCCCCGTTGCTTTCCCCGCACGATCGTGCGGGGGCTCCGTCCGGGCCCCCGCACGCCCGGCTACGCGAGCGGGCCGGTCACCGGCTCGACCGCCGCGACCAGCTTCCCCGCCCGTACGAACTCGTCCGCCACGGCCAGGTCCGGCGCCAGGAAGCGGTCCGGCCCCGGGCCCTGGACACCTGCCGCACGCAGCGCCTCGACGGCGGCGCGCGAGGCGGGCCCCGGGACGAGCCCCTCCGCGGCGCGCAGCTCGACGGCACGGGTCGCCGCGTACAGCTCGACGGCGATGATCCGGGTGAGGTTGTCGACGGCGGTACGGAGCTTGCGCGCGGCCGACCAGCCCATGGAGACGTGGTCCTCCTGCATGGCGGAGGACGGGATGGAGTCGGCCGACGCCGGGACGGCGAGCCGCTTCAGCTCGCTGACCAGGGCGGCCTGGGTGTACTGGGCGATCATCAGGCCGG
This sequence comes from Streptomyces sp. NPDC006435, assembly GCF_040612315.1. Taxonomy (NCBI): domain Bacteria; kingdom Bacillati; phylum Actinomycetota; class Actinomycetes; order Kitasatosporales; family Streptomycetaceae; genus Streptomyces; species Streptomyces sp. NPDC006435. The sequence goes on along the minus strand of NZ_JBEXPY010000072.1, from coordinate 10,091 downwards.
AGTCCACGCCCGCGTCGTCGGCGAGGAACGGCGGCAGCCCGTGCGAACGGTTCTTGTCCAGCAGCCGGTCGGTGCGGCGCTCGCAGATCGAGCCGAGGTCGGCCGCGACGATCGCCAGGAAGTCGAGGACGTACGCGACGGGGGCGCCGTGGAAGTTCCCGTTGGACTCGACCCGCCCGTCGGGCAGGACGACGGGGTTGTCGACGGCGGAGGCCAGCTCGCGGCCCGCGACGGTCCGGGCGTGGTCGAGGGTGTCGCGGCCCGCGCCGTTGACCTGGGGCGCGCAGCGTACGGAGTAGGCGTCCTGGACCCGCGGCGCGTCGTCCTGGTGGTGGCCCGTCAGCCCCGATCCGGCGAGGACCCGCAGCATGTTGTCGGCGCTGGCGCCCTGGCCCGGGTGCGGGCGGATGGCGTGCAGCTCCGGGGCGAGCACCTTGTCCGTGCCGAGCAGCGCCTCCAGGGAGAGGGCGGCGGTGATGTCGGCCGAGGTGTAGAGGTTCTTCAGGTCGTCGAGGGCCATGACCAGCATGCCCAGCATGCCGTCCGTGCCGTTGAGGAGGGCGAGGCCCTCCTTCTCGCGCAGCACGACCGGGGTGATGCCGTGGGCGGCGAGCAGTTCGCCGGCCGGGCGCACGGTGCCGTCGGGGCCCTCCGCCTCGCCCTCGCCCATCAGCGTCAGGGCGCAGTGGGAGAGCGGGGCCAGGTCGCCGGAGCAGCCGAGCGAGCCGTACTCGTGGACGACCGGCGTGATGCCGGCGTTGAGCACGTCGGCCATGGTCCGGGCGACCTCGGGGCGCACGCCGGTGTGCCCCGAGGCGACCGTCTTCAGCCGCAGGAACATCAGCGCGCGCACGACCTCGCGCTCGACGCGCGGGCCCATGCCGGCCGCGTGCGAGCGGACGATGTTGCGCTGGAGCTGGGCGCGGAGCTCGTGGCCGATATGGCGGCTGGCCAGGGCCCCGAATCCGGTGGAGACGCCGTAGACCGGCTCGGGCTTGGCGGCGAGCGCGTCCACGATCTCCCGGGCCGCGGCGAGCGCTTCCACGGCGGCCTCGGAGAGCTCGACGCGGGCGTTGCCGCGCGCCACGGCGATGACGTCCTGAGCGGTGGTGCCGGACGTCCCCACCACGACTGTGTGCATATCCATATTCAGAAGCGTACGGACTGAATCCCTTCATGTCACCAGTGGTCGAGCGATTGACCCCTTACCGCCTCGGCGCCCCGGCCGGACCGATCGCCGCACGGACCCGGACCGATCGCCGCATGGACCCGGGACGGCCGCCGCACGGGGCCGGGCCGCCCCGCCGCCCCGGCTCAGGGATGGTTGCCGCGCAGGTGGCGGCGGTCGTGGGCGGGCTTGGGCGGGGAGTCGGCCAGCCGGATCACCTCGTCGTCGCGCCCGGCCACCACCGGCTTCGCCGAACGGGCCGCCTTCGCCCGGTACTGGGCCGCGTCCGCCAGCCGGAACAGCCGCCGCGCCGACACCACCGGGCCGACCGGGTCGCCGGTCGACGCGACCCCGCAGGCCACCCCGTCGCCGAGCTCCAACTCGGCCGCCCGCTCGCAGAGTTCGGTGGCCACCCGGACCACGTCGTCCACCTCCGGACCGACCGCGAGCAGACAGAACTCGTCCCCGCCCAGCCGCGCCGCGAGCGCGCCGGGCAGCATCGCGCCGCACCGGGACAGCACCGAGCCGAAACGTTCCAGCAGGCGATCGCCGACCGCGTGGCCGTGGGTGTCGTTGACGCGCTTCAGCCCGTTGAGGTCGCAGACGACCAGGCTGACCACCGCCCCCTCCGCCCGGTGCCGCTCCACCGCCTCGTCCAGCCGCACGTCGACGGCGCGGCGGTTGGCCAGCCCGGTGAGCGGATCGGTGAAGGCGAGCTTGCGGACCTCTTCGAGCCGTTCGGTCTGGGAGATCCCGGCGGCGACGACGGCGGCCAGCACAGTCGCGAAGTCCGCGTCCTCCCGCCCGAACACCGGCTCGCCCACCCGGCGGGCCACGTACAGCTCTCCCCAGGCCCGCCCGTGCAGCACGATCGGCGCGACCACGCAGCAGCCGCGCCCGCGCCGGTTCAGGGCGGCCACCCGCTCCCGCCCGTACCCGCCGCCGTACAACCGCCCGGCACCCGGCGCCCCGTCCACCGGGCCGTCGGCGGTCTCCACCCAGGCGTCGGGCTCGCCGCCGCCGGCCCAGCGTTCGTGCAGGAACTCGGTGATCTCCGGGAACTGGTGCACCGGGTACGCCTCCGCCTCGGGGAACTCCTCCTCCCCCTCGGCGCGTTCGCCCGCGTTCACCAGCACCCGCAGCTGCCCCCGCCCGCGCTCCCACACGGAGAGCGCGGCGAAGCTGCCGCCCAACGCCTCGCACGCCCCCAGCGCGGCCGCTCGCCACGACCCCCGCGGGGTGTGTGCCGCCGCCATCGCCTGCGCAAGCGAAACCACGGCCCGCAGCCGCGCATCATCACCCATCGCTACAGCTTATGTAGCTTTATGACGTTTTGATCAGTTTGGGGCATCACTTGTGTTCGCTGCGTGTCTTTTCCGGACGTGATGTCACGGATTGTCACTCACCGGGCCAATTCGGCTTCCGCTTCTCGTTGAACGCGGCCACACCCTCGGCACGGTCCCCGGAGAAGGCCACCGACCGCCAGGCCGCGTCCTCGACTTCGAGACCGGCCCGCAGGTCGAGGCCGTGGCCCAGCCGCAGCGCCCGCTTGGCGGCCCGCAGCCCCACCGGGGAGTTGGCGGCGATCCGGCCGGCGAGCTCCAGCGCCGCCGTCCGGTCCTGACCGGCCTCCACCAGCTCGTCGACCAGCCCGAGGCCGTGCGCCTCGGCCGCCTCCACCCGCCGGGCCGAGAAGACCAGTTCGGCCGCGCGCGCCGCCCCGACGCGCCGCGGCAGCAGCTGGGTGCCGCCGCCGCCCGGGATGACGCCGACCGACACCTCGGGCAGCCCGACCACGGCCGTGCGGTCGGCGACGATCAGGTCGCAGGACAGGGCCAGCTCGAAGCCGCCGCCCAGCGCGAAGCCGTGCACGGCGGCGACGGTCGGCATCGGCAGTTCGAGCACACCGGTGTACGCGGCACGGGCTGTGGGCCGCTGGCGCAGCAGCTCGGCGTCGGTGAAGGAGTTCCGCTCCTTCAGGTCCGCGCCCACGCAGAAGGCCCGCTCGTGGCTGGAGGTGAGGACGGTGACCCGTACGGCCGGGTCGACGGCGAGCGCGGCGCAGGCGGCGGCGATCGACCGGGCCATGTCCGTGGACACGGCGTTCATCGCCCCGGGACGGTCGAGAACCAGCTCGGCGACGTGTTCCTGCCCCTCGTGGACCCGTACGCCGACGAAGTCCCCGAACCGCTGCTCGGACGTGATGGTCATGACTGCACCCCTCCGGTTAACGATCGTTACCGGAGGGATCCTATGGCGCACCGGCGCGACGGTCCCGGGCCGGTACGGAGGCGGTACGGAAACGCGGCCGGAAACCGCCCCGGGGCGGGGCGGGAAGGGGTCGGGGGAAGAGGGTCAGGACGTCGTGCCGCGGCGGGCCAGCAGCCAGGGCTCCACCACGCCGAGCCCGCGCACCGGGCGCTGCCACATCGGCTGCAGCCCGTAGCGGTACGTGGGCAGCGCCGCGGGCTCCGCGCCCTCCCGGCGCTCCTTCTCGGCCGCCGCGGCCTCCTCCGCCGCCTGCGCCTCGGAGGCGGGGGCGTCGCCGGTCCGGGTCAGCTCCTCCGCGAACGCCCCGTCCACGAGCACGGCGTCCTTGGGGGCTATCGAGGTCAGCCGGCTGGCGAGGTTCACCGTCGTCCCGAAGACATCGCCCATCCGGGTGGTGACCGTGCCGAAGGCGATGCCGACGCGCAGGGCGGGCATCGTCTCGTCCTGTGTCATCGCCTCGATCAGGCGCAGCGCGATCTCGGCCGCGGTGCCCGCGTCGTCGGCGGCGAAGAGGACCTCGTCGCCGAGGGTCTTGATGAGCCGGCCGCCGTGCGCCGCGACCAGGTCGGCCGCGGTGGTCTCGAACGCCTCGACCAGCTCGCCGAGCTCCTCCTCCTCCAGGCGCCTGGTCAGCCGGGTGAACCCGACGAGGTCGGCGAAGCCGACGGCGAGGCGCCGGTCGACCATCTCCTCGTCGTCGGCGGCCTGCACGACGCGGCCGGTCGCGGCGGCCAGCTGGCGCCGCCACACGTACACCAGGAACTCCTGGAGCTCCGGCAGCAACAGCTCGACCAGCGGGTACGTGACCTCGGTGCGGGTCATCCCGGGCTCGGGCGGCTCGGTCAGTCCCTCCAGGAAGGAATCGATCTGCCACTCCGCCAGCCGGGCGGTGGTCTGGCCGGTGGACCGGGCCACCTGGATCGCCATCGGCTCGCTGAGCAGCCCCGCCTCGACGAGACCGGCCAGGCGGCGCAGTGCCAGCACGTCGGCCTCGGTCAGCGCCCTGGCCTGCCCGATGTCGGCGAAGCCCATGGCCCGCCAGAACCGCGACGCCAGGTCCATGGAGACACCGGCGGTACGGGCCGCCTGGAACGGCGTGTAGCGGCGGTCGGCACCCAGGATCAGGTGTTCCAGCCGGATCGCGAGGGGATCGTCGCTCGGTTCCGCCGTGTGGTCGACTTCGTGATGCGGTGTCGCGTGGACCGAGGATTCCGACGGGGGCTGCGTCCCCGCGCCAGAAGTCGTGTCGTCGACGGTCACCAGCCGCCTCCTGCCCGTTCCCTGCGCACTGCCCTGCCGATCTGTCGGTGGATCGCCTCAACGATACGGCAGGTGTGCCGTGGCTCACGCCTTTATGGCCTCCCGGAACGTGCCCGGGAGACCCGGCCCCGCTCGCCGGGGCGCCCCGGAACACGCCTGGTGGACACGTGTGCCCCGCGCCGTTCCCGGGCCCGTGCGCCATTGCCGGGGCCGGTCCGGGCCGCGCCGCGGGGGCCGGTCCGGGCCGCGGCCCGGCGGCCGGACCCGGCCGCGTCCGGGGGTCAGACCAGGCCGCCGTCGACGCCCCGCAGATGGACGATGTCGCCCGCCGACACGGGCTCCTGGAGGCCGTCCCGCGTTGACAGGAGCAGCCGGCCGTCGCCGTCGATCGCCACAGCCTCGCCGACGAGCGTGCGGTCGCCGGGCAGCTGGGCCCGCACCGTCCGGCCGAGCGTCGCGCAGCCCGCCGCGTACGCCTCCTGCAGGCCGCTCGCCGTCGCGTCGCCGTCCGCCTCGCGCCACCGGCCGTACCAGTGCTCCAGCGAACGCAGCACGCCCCGCAGCAGCGTCTCGCGGTCGGTGGAGACCGCACCGGCCAGGACCAGCGACCCGGCCGTGGGCGCGGGCAGCTCGTCCGCTCGCAGGGTGACGTTCAGACCCATGCCGATGACGACGCCGTCCCCGGCGCGCTCGGCCAGGATGCCGCCCGCCTTGCGTTCCTCGCCCGGTGGGGTCTCCCCCGGACGGAGTTCGTCGGAGCCCTTGGGGATCGTGACCAGCAGGTCGTTGGGCCACTTCAGGGCCGTGTCGACGCCCGCGGCCCGCGCCAGGCCGGTGGCCGTCGCGACCCCGGTGAGCAGCGGCAGCCAGCCCCACCGCTCGACGGGGACGTCGCCCGGCGTCAGGTAGACGGAGAGGAAGAGGCCCGAACGGGCCGGGGCCGTCCAGGTGCGGTCGAGGCGGCCCCGGCCCCGCGTCTGCTCCTCGGCGACCAGCACCGCGCCCTCGGTGAGCCCCTCCGCGCGCCGGGCCAGGTCGGAGTTGGTGGACCCGGTGGACTCCACCACGTCGAGCGTGGTCCACAGCCCGCCCGGCCGCAGCAGCCCGCGGCGCAGCGCGGGGACGTTCAGGGGCGGCCGGTCGAGGTCCGACCAGCGGCTGTGTGGCGCATCCGAAGGTGTCATGCAACCCAGACTAGGTGTGGCAAACGACGCACTGCCGAACCGTATCCACGCCGATACGCTACGGGTCAGTAGGTGTTCAAGCAGCTGATCAGCACCACAGTCGTCCCCGTGACCAGGCAGGGAGCCGCCACCCGATGTCCGAGCCGGAAGAGATCGACATCCACACCACCGCGGGCAAGATCGCGGACCTGCAGCGCCGTATCGACGAGGCGACCCACGCGGGTTCGGCACGCGCGGTCGAGAAGCAGCACGCGAAGGGCAAGCTGACCGCCCGCGAACGGGTGGACCTGCTGCTCGACGAGGGTTCCTTCGTGGAGCTCGACGAGTTCGCCCGGCACCGTTCCACCAACTTCGGCATCGAGAAGAACCGCCCCTACGGGGACGGCGTCGTCACCGGCTACGGCACCGTCGACGGCCGCCCCGTCTGCGTGTACTCGCAGGACTTCACCATCTTCGGCGGCTCGCTGGGCGAGGTCTACGGTGAGAAAATCGTCAAGGTGATGGACTTCGCGCTGAAGACCGGCTGCCCGGTCATCGGCATCAACGACGGTGGCGGTGCCCGCATCCAGGAAGGCGTGGCCGCGCTCGGTCTGTTCGCCGAGATCTTCCGCCGCAACGTGCACGCCTCCGGCGTCGTCCCGCAGATCTCGCTGATCGTCGGCCCCTGCGCGGGCGGCGCGGTGTACTCCCCCGCGATCACCGACTTCACGGTCATGGTCGACCAGACCTCGCACATGTTCATCACCGGCCCCGACGTCATCAAGACCGTCACCGGCGAGGACGTCGGCTTCGAGGAGCTGGGCGGCGCCCGCACCCACAACACCACCTCCGGTGTGGCGCACCACATGGCGGGCGACGAGAAGGACGCCATCGAGTACGTCAAGTCGCTGCTGTCGTACCTGCCTTCGAACAACCTCTCCGAGGCGCCGGCCTTCCCCGAGCAGGCCGACCTGGCCACGACGGACGAGGACCGCGAGCTCGACACCCTCATCCCGGACTCGGCGAACCAGCCGTACGACATGCACACCGCCATCGAGCACGTGCTGGACGACGGCGAGTTCCTGGAGACCCAGGCCCTGTTCGCGCCGAACATCATCACCGGCTTCGGACGCGTCGAGGGCTATCCGGTCGGCATCGTCGCCAACCAGCCGATGCAGTTCGCGGGCTGCCTGGACATCAACGCGAGCGAGAAGGCCGCCCGCTTCGTCCGCACCTGCGACTCCTTCAACGTGCCCGTGCTGACCTTCGTCGACGTCCCCGGCTTCCTGCCCGGCGTCGACCAGGAGTACGGCGGCATCATCCGGCGCGGCGCCAAGCTGATCTACGCCTACGCCGAGGCGACCGTCCCGCTGATCACCGTGATCACCCGCAAGGCGTTCGGCGGCGCGTACGACGTCATGGGCTCCAAGCACCTGGGCGCCGACATCAACCTCGCCTGGCCGACCGCGCAGATCGCCGTGATGGGCGCGCAGGGCGCGGTGAACATCCTGCACCGGCGCACCATCGCCGCCGCCGAGGATCAGGACGCCACCCGCGCCGAGCTGATCGCGGACTACGAGGACACGCTGCTCAACCCGTACGTGGCGGCCGAGCGCGGCTACGTCGACGCGGTGATCATGCCGTCCGACACCCGTGCGCACATCGTGAAGGGGCTGCGTCAGCTGCGCACCAAGCGGGAGTCGCTGCCCCCGAAGAAGCACGGCAACATCCCCCTCTAGAAAGGGTCCTGGCCATGATCAAGGTCGTACGGGGCAACCCGACCCCGGAGGAGCTGGCCGCCGCACTGGCGGTGGTCCGGGCGCGCACCGCGGCGTCCCTGTCCGAGCCCGACGCGGCGTCCGGCGCACCGGCACTGCCCGGACAGTGGTCCGACCCGGGCCGCATCGCACGGCGCGAACGCCGCCTGCCGGGACCGCGTGCCTGGGCCCGGACGTACTGGCCCGGCTGATCACGGACCCGGTCGGCGGAACGCGTTCACGGAGGTCCGGCCCCTGCGGCAAGTCCCGGGGGCCGGGCCTCCGCCGCGTTCGGAACGTTTTGCTCCGTACGCACCGCGAGGGTTGAGTACCCGTACTCAGGCGCGATCCGCGCCCGGACAGCAGGATCGTTTCCATGCTGTGGTCCGACCCCGAGAACAAGCCGCCGAAGGAACTGCGCGACGCCCAGGACATGATGCGTCGTGCGGGGCTGGTGCTTGCGCTCGCGATGGTGCTCGCGATGTTCGTGCTCGGCGTGAGCCCCTGAAGGACCGCGCGCAGGGGGCCGGGGCCGTCTCGGGTCCCGGCGGCCCGACCGCCCCTTCTACGATGGCGCGTATGACTGATCAGCGCCGTCTCGTGCTCGCCTCCGCCTCCCCCGCCCGGCTCGGCCTCCTCCGGCAGGCCGGATTCGCACCCGAGGTGGTCGTCAGCGGGGTGGACGAGGACGCGCTGAGCGCCCCCACCCCCACCGAGCTGGCCCTGGTACTCGCCGAGGCCAAGGCCGCCGCGGTGGCCGGCCGGCCGGAGGCGGCGGGCGCGCTCGTCATCGGCTGCGACTCGGTGCTCGAACTGGACGGCGAGGCGCTCGGCAAGCCCGCCGACGGCGAGGAGGCCATCGCCCGCTGGAAGTCCATGCGCGGCCGGGCCGGGGTGCTGCGGACCGGTCACAGCGTGGTCGACACGGCGACCGGACGCACGGCCTCGGCGACCGCCTCCACGACCGTCCGCTTCGGCGAGCCGACGGACGCCGAGATCGCCGCCTACGTGGCCACGGGCGAGCCCCTCCACGTCGCGGGGGCCTTCACCCTGGACGGCCGCTCGGCACCGTTCGTCGACTCCATCGAGGGCGACCACGGCAACGTCATCGGACTGTCGCTGCCGCTGCTGCGCCGGCTGCTGGGCGAGCTGGGAATCTCCGTCACCGAACTCTGGGTCTGAGGACCGGGACGCTCCGGCGGGTCCGAGGACCCGAGGACTTGAGAGCCGGGCCCGGGGAGTCGCCGCGGGCCCCGGCGGACACCCGGTCGGCGGAGTCGCGACCGGGCCCCGGCGACACGCCCGCGACACGCCGTGCGCAACACCTTGCAGGAAGCGGCAGTCCGGGCCCGGACGGCGGGTGGACGCGGAGCCCCGGCGGGGCCGTTCGGGCGATCGGCGCCGCGGCACCCGGCCCGGCCCCGGTGGCGGAACTCGACAGGCCCGTCCGGTCGACCGGCACCGGGGTCCGGACCGGAACCGGCGGCCGGTCCGGCAGGACCGTTCAGGCGACCGGGGCCACGGTCCCCGACTCGGCTCCGGCGGCGGGTCCGTCGGACCCGCCGGCCTCGTCGCCGTACGCCACCAGGGTCAGCACGATCAGTCCGAGCACCACCATCAGGACCGCGAACGCGGCCCAGCCGACCAGGCCGACCGTCAGCGCGCCCAGCACCCCGTGCACGACGGCGCAGACGATCAGGACGATGCGGGCGATCCGGCCCGGGGCCCGGTCGCGGATGCCGGTCAGCAGGAGGATCAGCCCGCACAGCAGCAGGTACGTGCCGAAAACGCCGCCCATCACCCAGGTGCCGGTGGACATGGCGGAGGATTCGAGACCGGCCAGGGACATGTCCTGGTTCTCGACGACCGTCGCCAGCACGGCGTTGATGAGCACGATGCCCACGGCCTCCGCGAACAGCACGAGCGCGGCCACGAACGCCACCGGTCTGCGCACCACGGTGTTCACCCCCTGTTACCTGCAGTACGTGCGATAGCGCGGACCCTACTAACGGGTAACGCCACGGACAAGGGTTTGGACGCTCCTCGCCCGCGCCCCGCGCCCGGGACGCGCGCCTCCGCACTCCCCTCTCCGCCCCCTCACCACCGGCCTCGTGCGTCGGGCAAAGAATCGTTCGCCCATTAGTGGGGACTCGACAAAGAATTACGGAAAGTCGCTGCTCGTACGAACAGAGACCTGGACCACACCTCGTGGCTACTGTGCGGTCATGGTTCCCGGCGTACCGTGGTGCCACAAGGGATTTCGCGACTTGGGCAAGCCACGAATCACACTCCGTGTGGGCAAGCTCACCATTGGGGACGGGTCGTAGGGCCGTGTCGGTAGTCCCTAAACTCAGCTTGTTTCAAGGAGGGAGCCATCGTGCGCAAGGTGCTCATCGCCAACCGTGGCGAAATTGCTGTCCGTGTTGCTCGGGCGTGCCGGGATGCCGGGATCGGGAGTGTGGCCGTTTACGC
>NZ_JBEXPY010000071.1:0-29178 GCF_040612315.1 Streptomyces sp. NPDC006435 | reverse complement strand
ACAGGGCGGGCTGGACCACGTCCACCCGGTCGAACGGCGGGTTCTCGCCCTCCTCACCGGCCAGGACTTCCCGCACCGACCAGCCCGTGAACGGCCGCAACGCGGCGTCGCAGGCGTCCACGGTCTGCGCGAACACCTCACTGGAATCAAGGAGTTCACGGCCCATTCCGGTCCACTGCGAGCCCTGGCCGGGGTAGACGAAGACGACCTTCCCGCGGCGCTCGGCCGCGCCCGTCACCACCGCGTCGTGCGAACGGCCCTCGGCCAGCGCCTCCAGGGCCTCGACCAGTCCGGCAGCATCCGGCGCCACCACACTCGCCCGGGACTCGAAGTGCGAACGATGACGCGCAGCCGTCACCGCCACATCCGCGAGCCGGACTTCTTCACGACCGGACAGCCACTGTGCCCAGCGCCCCGCCTGCTCGCGCAGCGCGGTCTCGTCGCGGGCGGACAGCACCACCGGCACCGTGCCGTCCGTGTCCGTGGCCGGGTCCGGTTCGGCTCGCTGCGGGGCCTGTTCGAGGACGATGTGGGCGTTGGTGCCGCCGATGCCGAAGGAGGAGACGCCGGCGCGGCGGGGTCCGTCCTCGTGCCAGGGGCGGGTTTCGGTGTTGATGTGGAAGAGGTCGGGGTCCATTCCCATTTCGGGGTTGGGGTGTTCGTAGTTGAGGCTGGGGACGAGTTCGCCGTGGTGGATGGTGAGTGCGGTCTTGATGAGTCCGGCGATGCCTGCGGTGGCGTCGGTGTGGCCGATGTTGGTCTTCACGGAGCCGATCGCGCAGGGTTCCTCGCGGTGGGCCGGGCCGAAGGCCTGTTGCAGGGCTTGTATTTCGATGGGGTCGCCGAGGCGGGTGCCGGTGCCGTGGGCCTCGATGTAGCCGATGGTGGCGGGGTCGATGCCGGCGTCGGTGTGGGCCTGGGTGATGACGCGGGCCTGGCCCTCGATGCTGGGGGCGGTGAAGCCGACTTTGGCCGCTCCGTCGTTGTTGATGGCGCTGCCGCGCAGGACGGCGTACACGGTGTCCCCGGCCTCGATCGCGTCGGACAGCCGGCGCAGCACCACCACACCGACACCGTCCGCGCCCACCGTCCCGGCGCCCTTCTCGTCGAAGGCGCGGCACTTGCCGTCCGGGGAGACGACCAGGCCCTCCTGGTAGGGATAGCCCTGGACCAGGGGAACCGTCACCGACGCCCCGCCGACGAGTGCGATGTCGGACTCGCCGCGCAGCAGGCTCTCGCGGGCCAGGTGCGTGGCGACCAGCCCGGTCGAGCAGGCCGTCTGCACGGTCAGTGCCGGGCCGCGCAGGTCGAGCTTGTGCGAGAGCCGGGTCGACAGGAAGTCGTTCCGGCCCCCGATCATGGTGCGGTAGAACGACGTCATGTCGTCGCCGGTGGACTCCGGTTCGTAGCCGCCGATGCCCGCTCCCGCGAAGACCCCGATCCTGCCGTCGAAGCTTTCCGGGACGACGCCCGCGTGTTCGACGGCCTGCCAGGCGGTCTCCAGGAACAGCCGGTGCTGCGGGTCCATGACCTCGGCCTCGGCCGGGGAGTAGTCGAAGAACGCGGCGTCGAAGAGGTCGGCGCCCTCGATGTACCCCTTGGCGGGTACGTAGTCGGGGTCGGTGATGAGTTCCTCGGGGAGTCCGGCGGCGCGGAGTTCGTCGAGGGTGAAGTGGCGGATGGACTCGACGCCCTCGCGGAGGTTGTTCCAGAAGGTGTCGATGTCGGGGGCGCCCGGCAGCTTGCACGCCATGCCCACGACGGCCACGGCGTCGTCGAGGTCCGAACGACCGGTGCGGCTCGGCGGGCGGACCGTGTCGTGTCCGAGGTGCTTCGTCGTGCCGGTGCCGTCGAGGTGGGCGGCGAGGCGGCGGACGGTGGGGTACTGGAAGAGGGCGGAGAGCGGGAACTCCCGGCCGAGTTCGGTGGTGATGATCTTGTGGGCGTTGAGGGCGGTCATGGAGCTGCCGCCGATCTCGAAGAAGCCCTTGTCGGGGTCGATGTGGGGGATGCCCAGAACGGTCCGCCAGGCCCCGGCGACGACCGCCTCGGTGGCACCGGGAGCACCGGTCGGGCCGGTGGCCGGGACCAGGTGGTCCGAGTGGTCCGAGTGGTCGTGGGTGACGGGGAGGGCGATGAGCGCGTTGCGGTCGATCTTGTTGTTGGGGGTGTGGGGGAGTGCGTCGAGGTGGTTGATCCGGGTCGGGACCATGTGGGCGGGGAGCTGTCGGGCGAGATGGGCGCGGAGGTCGGCGGAGGGGCTGGGGCTGCCGGTCCAGTGGAGGGTGAGGTGCGGGTTGTCGGGGACGGTCCGGTCGACGACCGCCGCGCATTCGACCACGCCGGGGTGGTCGGCCGCGACCGCCTCGATCTCGCCGAGCTCGATCCGATGGCCGTGCAGCTTGACCTGGAAGTCGGTGCGGCCGCGGTACTCGAGGGAGCCGTCCTCGCGGTAGCGGACCAGGTCGCCGGTGCGGTACATGCGCCCGCCGGGCGTGAAGGGGTCCTCGACGAAGCGCTCGGCGGTCAGCTCGGGGCGGCCGAGATATCCGCGGGCGACTCCGTGCCCGCCGATGAACAGCTCGCCGACGCTGCCCCGCGGCACCCGCCGGCCCGCCGGATCCAGTACGTACAGGGTCGTGTTGAGCACCGCGTCGCCCAGGGACACCTCACCGGGCTCGACGTGCCAGGTGGTGGCCCACACCGTGCACTCGGACGGGCCGTAGATGTTGGTCACCCCGCCGCGCACGGCGCTCAGCAGCTTGCGCGCCAGCCCCCGGTCCAGGGCCTCCCCGCCGACGACCATGCGGTCGAGGCCGCCGAGCAGCGCCCGCCCGTCCGAGTCCGCCAACAGCATCCTGGCCAGCGACGGAGTGCACTGCAGATGCGTCGGTCCGTACGAGCGGTAGGCGGGCCACTCGCCGACGCTGCCCTGTGCGACGACGACCCGGAAGCCGCGCGTCAGGGTCCAGATCAGCTCGACCGTGGAGATGTCGAACGACGGGCTGGTCACCGCCAGCCAGGTGTCGCCGCTGCCGCCCTCGATCCGCCGGTCCACGGCACGGCAGAAGTTGACGAACTGGCTGTGCTCGATGAGCACGCCCTTGGGGCGGCCCGTCGAACCCGAGGTGTAGATCACGTACCCGAGATCACCGGGCTCCGGGCGGGCGGCGAGGCCGGGAAGCGCGTCGCCGTCGGTCGCGCCGGACGGTTCGTCGACCCGTACGACCAGGGCCTCGGTGTCCACCGGCCGGTCCGAGACCAGCACCCGCAGTCCGCTGTCCGCGATGACGTACTCGGTCCGGTCCCGCGGGTAGTCGGGGTCCACGGGCAGATAGGCGCCCCCGGCCATCCAGATCGCCAGCACCGACACGACCAGATCTGCCGAACGCGGCAGATGCACGCCCACCGGAACCCCGGCGCCGACGCCGGCCGACCGCAGCCGATCAGCCAGCTCGGAAGCGCGCACCCACATCTGACGGTAGGTCGACTCCCGTCCGTCGGAGACCAGCGCCACCGCGTCCGGGGTGCGCCGCACCTGTGCCAGTACGAGATCCAGCGCGGTCGTCCCGCCGTCCGGTGCCGACTCCTCCAGTCGGCCGCCGCGCTCCTCCAGCCAGGCCAGCTCGGCCCCGTCGAGCACTTCGAGCTCGCCGATCGGCCGGGCGGAGTCGCGCACGACGGAGTCCAGCAGGGTGCGCAGCCCGGCGACCAGCCGCCCGGCCGCAGCCCGGCCGACGACCTGCGGCCGGAACTCGATCTCGCCGAGCAGCCCGGTCCGGCCCGAGCCGTCGTCGCCAGCCACCAGCATCACGTGCAGATCGAACTTGGCCGTGCCCCGGACATTGCCCGAGAACGCATCGGACACCGGCAGGAGCCAGGCGTCGTCCGTCCCGCGCTCCTTGTTCTGCTTCGCCCCCGTCCCCTCGAGGATGCTCTCCGTCAGATAGTTGAAGCCGGCCCGGAAGAGCGGGGTCTCGCCGTCGACGCGCTCCCCGGACGCCACCCGGACGACCTCGGTGAGCGGAACGGCCTGGTGCTCCATGGTGCCGCGGACCCGGGGAGCCATCGACTCGATCAGCTCGTCGAAGGTCGGGTCGCCCGTCAGGTCGCAGCGCAGCGGCAGGGTGTTCGCCAGGAAGCCCACCGTGTCGGTGACCTCCGGTTCACGGTTGGCCCAGATGGTGGCCAGACCGAAGTCGTACTGGTCGCAGTGACGGGCCAGCAGCACGGAGAGGGCGCTCACGTACACGGCGTACGGAGTGACCTTGCGCTCGGCGGCCAGCCGCTCCACGGCCTCGCACACCTCGGCGGGAAGGCGGAAGTGCAGCCGGTCGCCGTCCTCCGTGCCCTCCGGCACCTCGTCGGGGCCCGGCGGGAACTCCAGCCGGGGCACACCCGTGAGCTGCTCCTCGAAGAACCGCAGCCCCTCGTCGAAACCGCCCTCTGCGATGCTGCGCGCCTCCCACCGGGCGTAGTCGCCCAACTGGTGGACGATCTCCGGCGCCGAGGGCTCGCGGCCCCCGGCGAACGCCTCGCAGGCGGCCACCACTTCACGCATCAGCAGCCCCGTCGACCACCCGTCGATCACCGCGTGGTGCATCGTCAGGGACAGCAGCTGCTCGCCGCCGGAGACGTCCAGGAGAAGACAGCGGACCGGCGAGGGACCGCCCAGGTCGACGGGGAGCGTCTCCTCGCGGCGCACACGTGCCTCCACCGCGTCCCGGCCCGCACCCGACAGGTCCTCGTGGACCAACGGGATGGCGGGCGTCTCCCGCACGACCTGCACCAGTCGGTCGTCACGCATCTCCAGCCCGGTGCGCAGCGCCTCGTGCCGCTCGCCGGCCCGGGCCAGGGCACGGGCCAGCACGTCCGGGTCGAGCGGGCGCACGATCCGGGCCCGCAGCACCGCGTTGTACTGGGCGGAGCCGGGGTTGAGCTGCTCCAGGAACCACAGCCGCTTCTGGCCCTCGGTCGCCGGATGCTCGTCCCGCCGCTCCGCGCGTTCCAGCGGGATCACCGGTCCCGCCGGCCCGGCCGCTTCCACCGCCGCCCCGCCGCCCAGCACGTCCATCAGGTACTCGGCGATGGCGTACGGGGTGGGGTGGGAGAACGCCAGATCGGAGGGGAGCACGGCGTCGACGGCCGCGGAGAGCCGCCTGCGCAGCTCGACCGCCATCAACGAGTCCAGTCCCAGGTCCTTCAACGACTGCTGCTCGTCCAACTCGTCGCCCGCCGCGAGACCGATGACCACACCCGTCTCGCCGCACACCAGATCGCTCAGGGCCCGCAACCGCTCCGGCGCGGGCAGCGCCGCCAGCCGCTCGCGCAGATCCGTCTCCCGCACGGGCGCGGCCACCGCGGCCGCGGCACGCGGGCGGAACGCGCGGAGCAGACCGCGCAGCAGCGCGGGCACGACCCCGCTCTCCTCGGCGGCACGCCGCAACCCCGGCACGTCCAGGGCGACGGGCACCACGTGCGCGTGCTCCCGGCACAGTGCGGAGTCGAGCGCCGAGAGCGCCCGGTCGGCGGAGAAGGCGCCGAAACCCTGCCGCTCGATCCTGGCCAGGTCCGCCCGGGTCAGGTTCGACGTCACCCCGGTGCCGTCCTGCTCCCACAGCCCCCACGACAGGCTGATGCCGGGCAGCCCGAGACTCCGCCGGTACGTGGCGAGGGCGTCCAGCGCGGTGTTGGCGGCCGCGTACGTGGACTGCCCCGGCCCGCCGACGAGACCCGATACGGAGGAGTACAGGGCGAACACGGCCAGGTCGAACCCGCGCGTCAACTCGTGCAGATGCAGCGCGCCCCCGGTCTTCGCGGCCAGGACGCCCGCCAGCCGCTCGGGGGTCTGGGCCCCGAGCAGCCCGTCGTCCAGCGCTGCGGCCAGATGGAACACACCGGTCCACGGATGCTGTTCCGGAGCCGTCGCCAGCACCGCCGCGAGCTCCTCGCGACGGCCCGCGTCACAGGCGACGACCCGCACGTCCACGGCCCCCGCCTCGATCAGGTCCGCCACCAGCGCGTCCGCCCCGGCGGCCGCCGGGCCCCGGCGCGAGGTCAGCACCAGACGCCGTGCACCGTGCTCCCGGACCAGGTGCCGGGCCAGGGAACGGCCCAGTTCCCCGGTGCCACCGGTGACCAGGACCGTGCCCTCGGGGTCCAGCGCGCGCGCCGCCCCGTCGGCCGGACCGGTCACCGGCATCAGGCGCGGCGCGCTCGTCCGGCCCGCGCGCACCACCAGCTCGGGCTCGTCCGCGACGGCGAGCACCGCCTCGAAGGCCGCACCGCCGAGGGGCTCGTCGGACGGCGCGTCGGTGTCGACGAGGCGCAGCACCCGCTCGGGGTGCTCGCTGCGCGCGGAACGCACCAGGCCCCACAGTGTGGCCTGCGCCGGATCGTCCGCGTCCGCACCGACCGCGCCCCGGGTGACCCACACCAGCTCGGTGGACGGCGGTCCTGCCAGGAGCCGCTGGAGTTCGACGAGACCCCGGGCCGCGACCTCACCGACCGTGCCCGACCAGCCGCGGGCGTCCACGACGGTACGGGCCCGGCCGTCGGCCGTGCCCCGGACGCGTACGGGCTGGTATTCCATCCGGTACAGATGCTCCACCGGCCGGGCGCCGTTCACCTGCTCCGCGGTGATCTCACGCAGCTGGAGGTCCCCGGTGACCACCGGGGTGCCGTCGGCGGAGACCGCCCACAGGCGCAGCGCACCGGCCGCGGGGTCCAGATCGATCCGCACCCGCAGTTCGTCGCTGCCGCCCGCGAGCAGCCGCACGTCCGACCAGACGAACGGCACGAGCACCGGCGACTCGGGGTTCTCCTCGTTGCGTGCGATGCCCAGGACGTGCAGGGCCGCGTCCATCAGCGCGGGATGCGCCCCGAACCCCTCGGCCGCGACGCCCTCCGGCAGCCGCACCCGCCCGTACAGCGTGTCGCCGTCCCGCCACATCCCGACGAGCCCGCGGAACGCCGGACCGTACATGACACCGGTCCCGTCCATCCGGTCGTAGATCCCGTCCAGGTCCACCTGCCGGGTGTGCGGCACCGGCCACTCCCGCAGCCCGGCGAAACCGTCCACCGGGCCGGCGTCGGCCGCCGGACCCGTACCGAGCGTTCCCTCCGCGTGCCGGGACCACGGCCCGGGGGTTCCGGACGGCCTGCCGTGCACGGTCAGCCGGCGCCGCCCGTCACCGTCGGCCGGACCCACCGCCACCTGGACCCGCAGCTCCCCGGAATCGGGCAGACACATCGGCTCCAGCAGCGTCATCTCCTCCACCCGGTCGGCACCCACGTGGTGGGCCGCCGCCAGGGCCAGATCGAGCAGCCCGGTCCCCGGTACGAGCGCGCTGTCGAACACGATGTGCTCGGCGAGCCAGGGCTGAGCGGTCTGCGACACCCGGCCCGTGAGCAACGTCCCCTGCTCGTCCGCCAGTTCGGTCGCGGCGCCGAGCCAGGGGTGGCCGGGCTCGTCGAGCCCGAGCGCGCCCGCGTCCACGGCGTCGGCCGCCGGGGCGAGCCAGTAGCGCTTGTGCTGGAAGGCGTAGGTGGGCAGATCGGCGAGCCGGCCGTCCGTGCAGCGCTCCCAGTCGACGGCGTGCCCCTGGACGTGGAGGAGGCCGAGGTTGCGCAGGAGCTGGGCGGTGGTGCCGTGGTCGCGGGCGAGGGTGCCGACGACGATCCCGCCCCGCTCCGCGCTGCCGTCGGTCAACGGCATGGACAGCACCGGGTGCGCGGAGATCTCCACGAAGACGGTGTGGCCGTCGTCTAGAAGCCTGTCCAGGGCGCGGTCGAGGCGGACGGGCTCACGCAGGTTGCGGCACCAGTACGTACCGTCCAGGTCCGTGCCGTCGGACACCTCGCCCGTCACGGTGGAGTAGAACGCGATGTCCGCACGGCGCGGCGCCAGATTCTCGAACTGCGCGGCGAGCACCGGCAGCACCGGGTCCATCCGGGCACTGTGGGACGCGTAGTCGGCGTTGATCCTGCGGGCGTAGACGTCCCGCTCCTGGAGCTCCGCCACGATCCGTTCGATCGCCTCCACCCGGCCCGAGACCACGGTCGAGGCCGCGCTGTTGACCGCGGCCACGGACAGGTCGTCGCCGTACGGGGCGATGAGCTCCTCCACCGCGGCGACCGGGCGCCCGATCAGCGCCATGCCACCCCGTTCCGCATGGGTGAGGGCGGTCCGGGAACGCTGGGCGATGACCTGCGCCCCCTGCTCCAGGGTGAGAGCGCCGCTCACCACCGCGGCCATCACCTCGCCCTGCGAATGACCGACCACGGCCGCGGGCTCCACACCCAGCGACCGCCACAGCTCCGACAGGGCGATGCCCATCGTGAACAGGACGGGCTGGATCACATCGGCACGGTCGAACGGCGGGTTGTCACCGGCCTCACCGGTCAGCACCGCACGCACCGACCAGCCCGTGAACGGCAGCAGCGCCGCGTCGCACGCGTCGACGGAAGCGGCGAACACCTCGCTGGACTCCAGGAGTTCGCGCCCCATGCCGACCCACTGCGAGCCCTGGCCCGGGTAGACGAAGACGACCTTCCCCCGGCTCCGGGCCTGCCCCACGACCACGTCCGGGTGCGAGGAGCCGTCCGCGAGGGCGGCGAGCGCCCCGGCCAGTGCGGCGGAGTCCTCGGCGACGACATTGGCACGCACCGGGAAGTGCGTCCGCGCACGGGCCGCCGTGAACGCCACGTCGGCGACCGGCGTCCCCGGGTGCTCGCGCAGCCACCGCGACCAGGCACCGGCCTGCTCACGCAACGCGCCCTCGTCCCGGGCGGAGAGCACCACCGCCCGGGCACGCCCGGTGCCACCGGCACCAAACGGCCGCTCCTCGACGGCCCCGGCGGGCTCCTCGGCGGGCGCCTCCTCGATGATCACGTGCGCGTTCGTGCCGCTGATGCCGAACGCGGAGACCCCGGCGCGCCGGACCGCCCCGCGCGCCTCCCACGGCCGCGCCTCGGTGAGCAGCTCCACCTCGCCGGACGCCCACTCCACCCGCGGTGTCGGCTCGTCCACGTGCAGGGTGCCCGGCATCACCCCGTGCCGCAGGGCCTGGACGGTCTTGATGACACCGGCCACCCCGGCCGCCGCCTGGGTGTGCCCGATGTTCGACTTGATCGAGCCCAGCCACAACGGGCCGCGCCCGCCCCGGTCGCGCCCGTAGGTCGCCAGCAGGGCCTGCGCCTCGATCGGGTCGCCGAGACGGGTCGCGGTGCCGTGCGCCTCGACCAGGTCGATGTCGGCGGACGTCAGCCCGGCGTCGGCGAGCGCCTGCCGGATCACCTTCTGCTGGGCCCGGCCGCTCGGGGCGCTCAGCCCGTTGCTGGCACCGTCCTGGTTGACGGCGGTGCCGCGCACCAGGGCGAGCACCGGGTGACCGTTGCGGCGGGCGTCCGAGAGCCGCTCCAGCACCAGCATTCCGGCACCCTCGGAGAACCCGGTGCCGTCCGCGGCCGCGGCGAACGTCCGGCACCTCCCGTCGGACGAGAGACCGCCCTGGGCACTGAGCTCGCTGAACGCGTCGGAGGTGGCCAGCACCGTGACACCGCCCGCCAGCGCCAGACCGCACTGGCCGGAACGCAGGGCCTGCACCGCGTAGTGGATCGCGGACAACGACGACGAGCAGGCGGTGTCCATGGTGACCGCCGGCCCCTCCAGACCGAAGAAGTAGGCGAGCCGGCCCGACATCACGCTGGGCGCGGCACCCGTGAGCAGATGGCCCCGGACGGTCTCGACGGCACTGCCCGCATGGGGCCCGTAACCACCGGCGGTCGCACCCACGAACACACCGGTCGCGCTCGAACGCAGGGTGGCCGGACGGATGGCCGCCCGCTCCAACGCCTCCCAGGCGGACTCCAGCAGCAACCGCTGCTGCGGGTCCATCGCCAGCGCCTCACGGGGCGTGATGCCGAAGAACGAGGCGTCGAACTCCGCCGCTCCGTACAGGAACCCGCCGGCCCGCGGATACGACCCGGACTCGTCCCAGCCGCGGTCGGTGGGGAACCCCCCGACCACGTCACGACCCTCGGCCACGATGTCCCACAACGCGTCGGGGGAGTGGGCACCGCCCGGGTAGCGGCAGCCCATGCCCACGACGGCGACGGGCTCGACGGGCACGGGAGCGGCGGCAGTCGCCTCCTGGAGCTTCTGACGCGTGCTGTGGAGCTCGGCCGTCACCCGCTTGAGGTAGTCGAGCAACTTGTTCTGATCCAGCGTGGTATCGGTCATCAGCCCATTCCCAGCTCGTTGTCGATGAAGTCGAAGATCTCGTCGGCGGTCGCGGACCGCAGGTGCTCGTCGGGCGCCACGGCGTCGTGGCCCCCGGCCGGGGACTGCCGCACCGCGGTCCACGACGTGAGCAGGTCGGTGAGGCGAACGGCGACGCCCGCCCGGGTCCCCTCGTCGAGCACGGTCGCGCCGTCCGCGGCCAGGGCGGCGAACGCGGCCTCCAACCGGTCCAGTTCGGCGGTCACCGCGGTGCTCACCCCTGCTGCGGGGGCGGCGGCGACCGGGTCGGGCACGGCGGCCGCGGTGTGCGGGGCCAGCTCCTGCGCGAGGAACGCGGCCATGTCCCGCGGCGTCGGGTAGTCGAAGACCAGCGTCGGCGGCAGCCTCAGCCCGGTCTCCTTGCTGAGCCGGTTGCGCAGCTCCACGGCGACCAGCGAGTCGAAGCCGAGCTCCTTGAACGCCGTGTCCGGGTCGAGCCCGTCCCCGTCCGTGCCGCCCAGGACCCCCGCACCGTGCGCCCGTACGAACTCCAGCAGGATGTCGTCCCGTTCGGCGGCCGGCGCCGCGTCGAGACGCCGCACGAGCGCGGGACCGGCCACCGCGGCCGACGCCCGCACCGTGCGCCGCACCGAACGGGCGGCCGGGGCGGCGAGGGCCCGCAACGGCGCCGGGACCTCCTCCCGCTTCAGCACCGAGGTGTCCAGCCTGGCCGGCAGCAGCACCGCCCCCGCGTGCTCCAGCGCCGCGTCGAACAGGCCCATGCCCTGCTCGGCCGGCAGCGGGGTGATCCCGGACCGGGCCAGCCGGGCCAGATCGTTCTCGCCGACGTCGCGGGACATGGCGCTGCGGTCCGCCCACAGACTCCAGGCCAGCGACTGCGCGGGCAGCCCGCGCTCCCGGCGGTGCCGCACCAGGGCGTCCAGGAACGCGTTGGCCGCGGCGTAGTTGGCCTGCCCGATGGAACCCAGCGTCCCGGCCACCGACGAGAACATCACGAACGCCGACAGGTCGAGACCCGACGTGAGCTCGTGCAGGTTCCACGCGCCGTGCGCCTTGGGCCGCAGCACCTCCTCGGCCCGTTCGGCCGTCATCGACTCGATCACCGTGTCGTCGAGGACCCCCGCCAGGTGGAACACACCGGTGAGCGGGTGCTCCGCGTCGATCCCCGCCAGCAGCGCGGCCAGTGCGTCACGGTCGGCGACGTCGCAGGAGACCACGGTCACCTCGGCGCCCAGACCGGCCAACCCGGCCCGGAGGGCCCTGGCACCGGCACCGTCCGGACCCTGCCGGCCGGCGAGCAGCAGATGCCGCACACCGTGCTCGGCCACCAGGTGCCGGGCCAGGTGCGAACCCAGGGTTCCCGTACCGCCCGTGACCAGGACGGTGCCGTCCGGATCCAGCGGACGCGGCACGGTCAGCACGACCTTGCCGATGTGCCGGGCCTGGCTCATGAACCGGAACGCCTCGGGCGCCTCCCGGATGTCCCAGGCCCGCAGCGGATGCGGACTCAGCACACCGCGCTCGATCAGGCCGACGACATCGGCGAGCATCTCGTGGATGCGCTCCGGCGCCGCCTGGATCAGGTCGAACACGCTGTAGTGGATGGCGCGGTCGGAGGCGAGCCCGGTGGTGTCACGCAGATCCCGCTTGCCCATCTCGATGAACTGCCCGCCCCGCGGAAGCAGCCGCATCGACGCGTCGACGAACTCCTCCGTCAGCGAGTTCAGCACCACGTCCACCCCCCGCCCACCGGTGACGGCGAGGAAACGCTCCTCGAAGTCGAGCGTCCTGGACGAGGCGAGACGCGTGTCGTCGACGCCCAGCGCACGCACCGCGTCCCACTTTCCGGGACCGGCCGTGGCGAACACCTCCAGACCGAAGTGGCGGGCCAGCTGCACACCGGCCATGCCCACACCACCCGCCGCCGAATGCACCAGCACCGACTGGCCCGGCCGGGCCCCGGCCAGATCGACCAGCGCGTAGTACGCCGTGAGCCAGGCGGTCGGCACCGACGCCGCGGTGGCGAACGACCAGCCCGCCGGCATCCGCACGAGCAACCGGTGATCGGTGACGGCCGCCGAACCGAACGAACCGCGCGGGAACAGCCCGGTCACCCGGTCACCGGGCACCAGGTCGGTCACATCGGGACCCGTCTCGACGACCACCCCGGACGCCTCGCTGCCGATCACACCGTCACCCGGCACCATGCCCAGGGAGACCAGCACGTCACGGAAGTTGAGACCCGCGGCCCGCACCGCCACCCGCACCTCGCGCGCACCCAGCGGCGCCATCCGCTCCGGGGCGGACACCAGGGACAGATCGTCCGTGGTGTTGCCGGAGAACGCGTCCAGCTGCCAGGCGGGCACACCCGACGGCGGCACCAGCGGACGGCGCTCCCGCGCCCGTACCAGCCGCGGTACGTACCCGGCACCGCCGCGCAGCACCAGCTCGGGTTCCTCCCCGAACGGCAGCCCCGCCACGGTCTCCGACGACCCGTCGGCACCCGGCTCCAGGTCCAGCAGACCGAACCGGCCGGGATGCTCGGCCTGCGCCGAACGGACCAGCCCCCACACCGAACCGGCCGCCGGATCGGCGACCCCGTCGCCCGGCAGCGCGGCGACCGCGCCCCGGGTCACCAGTACCAGCCGCGACCGCTCGTACCACTGGTCGCGGAGCCAGCACTGCACCAGATCGAGCACCGCACCGGCGAGCGGACCCGCGGGCCCCGCCGTACCGTCGGCCCGGCCCGGAGCGTCGGGGCACCGCATGAAGACGACGTCCGGTACGACCGCACCCGCCTCCACGGCGGCCGTCAGCGCGGCCAGATCGGAGTGACCCGCACCCGGACCGCCCACCAGCACGGCCCGGCCCGCCGCAACCGCCTCGGCGGAGGACTCCGGAAGCTGCACCCAGTCGAGCCGGAACAGATCCGCCTCCGCGTCCGCGTCGGCCCGGCTCAGCTGCGCCGAGGACATCGGCCGCAGCGCCAGCGCCTCGACCGAGGCCACCGGGGCACCACCGCCGTCGGCGATCCGCAACGACACCGTGCCGTCGGTCCCCGTGGGCGAGACCCGCACCCTCAGCACCGCCGCACCCTCCGCGTACAGACTGAACCCGCTCCACGAGAAGGGGAGACGGATCCGCCCGTCGTCGGGGACCAGCGAGCCCAGCGCCACCGCGTGCAGGGCCGCGTCGAGCAGCGCCGGATGCAGCCCGTACGACGCCGCCGACTCGGCCGTCCCGTCGTCCAGCGCCACCTCGGCGAACACCTCGGAACCCGACTGCCAGGCGGCCCGCAGCCCCTGGAACGCCGGGCCGTAGCCGTAACCCGCCGCGGACAGCCGCTCGTACAGCGCGGCCGCGTCCAGCGGCTGCGCACCCGGCGGCGGCCAGGCAGTCAGATCGAAGTCCGGCCCGGGAGCCTGCGGCGCCAGTACGGCCGTGGCGTGCCGGGTCCACGCCCGGTCCTCGTCGGCGCCGTCGGGACGCGAATGGACGGTGACGTTGCGACGGCCGTCCTCGTCCGCACCTCCGACCACCATCCGCAACTGCACCCCGCCGCTCTCCGGCAGGATCAGCGGCGCCTGGAGGGTGAGCTCCTCGACCTGCTCGCAGCCGACCGGCTCACCGGCCCTGACCAGCAGCTCGACGAAGGCGGTGCCCGGAAGCAGCACGGTGCCCGTCACCGCGTGATCGGCCAGCCAGGGTTCGGTGCGCAGCGACAGCAGCGCCGTGAAGAGCAGGCCGCCCGTCTCGGGCAGCTCCACCGCCGCGCCGAGCAGCGGATGCCCGTCGGCCCGCAGCCCCGAGGCCGCCAGGCCGGCCGCCGAACCCGCGGACCGCCGCGCGTCCAGCCAGTACCGCTGCCGCTGGAACGCGTACGTGGGCAGAACGGCCCGACGGGCACCCGTGCCCGCGAAGACCGGCTCCCAGTCGACGTCCACCCCCTGGGCGTGCGCCTCGGCGAGAGAACGCAGCCAGCGGGAGAGCCCGCCCTCCTCGCGCCGCAGCGTGCCGACGGTCGTGACGGCCGTGTCGAGACCGTCCGCGGTCTCCTGCAGGCCGAACGCCAGCACGGGATGCGTGGAGATCTCGACGAACCGGTCGAACCCGTCGGTCAGCAGCAGTTCGACGGCCCGGTCGAAACGGACCGTCTCGCGCAGGTTCCGGTACCAGTACCCGGCGTCCAGCGGCTCGGAGCCGACCGGACCACCGGTGACCGTCGAGTACATCGGGATCAGCGCGGCCCGCGGCTCGATCCCACCGACCCCTTCGATCACCTCGTCGTACAGGGCGTCCACCTGAGCCGAGTGACCGGCACAGTCGGACAGGATCGTCCTGGCCCGTATCCCGTCGGCGAGGCACGCCTCCAGGAGCTCCTCCACGGCCCCGGGCTCGCCCGAGACCACCGAGGACGCGGGCCCGTTGACCGCGGCGACCGAGAGCCGCCCGCCCCAGGCCCCGATCCGCTCGGCCACCCGGTCGGCGGGCAGCGGGACCGACAGCATCGCGCCCCGGCCCGCCAACGCCGTCAGGGCCCGGCTGCGGACGCACACCACCCGGGCGGCGTCCTCCAGCGAGAGCACCCCCGCCACGTGCGCGGCGGCGAGCTCGCCCTGCGAGTG
This sequence comes from Streptomyces sp. NPDC006435, assembly GCF_040612315.1. Classification (NCBI taxonomy): domain Bacteria; kingdom Bacillati; phylum Actinomycetota; class Actinomycetes; order Kitasatosporales; family Streptomycetaceae; genus Streptomyces; species Streptomyces sp. NPDC006435. The sequence continues at coordinate 14,310 of NZ_JBEXPY010000071.1, read as the reverse complement.
GCCGACGACCGCGGCCGGTTCGACACCGACCGAACGCCACAGCGCGGCCAGCGACACCATGACCGCGAACGTCGTCGGCTGGAGGACGTCCACGCGCTCCAGCCCCGGCGCCCCGGGAACCTCCCGCACGACATCGCTCAGCGACCAGTCCACATGGGGTGCGAGAGCCTGCTCGCAGGCCGCCATGCGCTCCGCGAACACCGGTGAGGAGTCGAGGAGTTCACGACCCATCCCGGCCCACTGCGCCCCCTGGCCGGGGAAGACGAAGACCGTACGGCCCGGCGTGGCCGAACCGGTGACCGTACCCGGCCCGGATTCGTCCGCGGCGAGTGCGTCCAGCCCGGCCAGCAGCTCGTCCCGGTCGGCCCCGGTCACCACCGCGCGGTGCTCGAAGAGGGTCCTGGTGGCCGCGAGCGAGTACCCCACGTCGAGGACGTCCGGCAACGCACCGGACCGGACGTGGTCCGCGAGCCGCCGGGTCTGGTCGCGCAGGGCCTCGGCCGAGCGCGCCGACACCGCCCAGGGCACGACCGGCAGCACGACCGAGGGGGCCTCCTGCTCCGGCTGCTCGGACTGTTGCGGGGCCTGTTCGAGGACGATGTGGGCGTTGGTGCCGCCGATGCCGAAGGAGGAGACGCCGGCGCGGCGGGGTCCGTCCTCGTGCCAGGGTCGGGTCTCGGTGTTGACGTGGAACAGGTTGGGGTCCATTCCCATTTCGGGGTTGGGGTGTTCGTAGTTGAGGCTGGGGACGAGTTCGCCGTGGTGGATGGCGAGGGTGGTCTTGATGAGTCCGGCGATGCCGGCGGTGGCGTCGGTGTGGCCGATGTTGGTCTTCACGGAGCCGATCGCGCAGGGTTCCTCGCGGTGGGCCGGCCCGAAGACCTGTTGCAGTGCCTGCATCTCGATGGGGTCGCCGAGGCGGGTGCCGGTGCCGTGGGCCTCGATGTAGCCGATGGTGGCGGGGTCGATGCCGGCGTCGGTGTGGGCCTGGGTGATGACGCGGGCCTGGCCCTCGATGCTGGGGGCGGTGAAGCCGACCTTGGCGGAGCCGTCGTTGTTGATGGCGCTGCCGCGCAGGACGGCGTACACGGTGTCGCCGGCCTCGATCGCGTCGGACAGCCGGCGCAGCACCACCACACCGACACCATTGGCGAAGACGGTCCCGGCACCCTTCTCGTCGAAGGCGCGGCACTTGCCGTCGGGCGACACCATCAGGCCCTCCTGGTACCGGTACCCGTGCTCAAGAGGGCAGGTCACCGACGCCCCGCCGACGAGTGCGATGTCGGACTCGCCGCGCAGCAGGCTCTCGCGGGCCAGGTGTGTGGCGACCAGCCCGGTCGAGCAGGCCGTCTGCACGGTGAGGGACGGGCCGCGCAGGTCGAGCTTGTGCGCGACGCGGGTCGCCAGGTAGTCGCTCTTGTTGGCCGTCATGGTGCGGTAGAACGACGGCAGGTCGTCGCTGTCGTGCTCGCCGTAGCCGTACTCGCCCACACCGGCCCCGGCGAAGACGGAGATGTGGCCGTCGTACTTCGACGGCAGGATGCCCGCGTGCTCGATGGCCTGCCAGGCGGTCTCCAGGAACAGCCGGTGCTGCGGCCCCATCAGCTCGGCCTCGGACGGCATGTAGTCGAAGAACGCCGCGTCGAAGAGGTCGGCGCCCTCGATGTACCCCTTGGCGGGTACGTAGTCGGGGTCGGTGATGAGTTCCTCGGGCAGTCCGGCGGCGCGGAGTTCGTCGAGGGTGAAGTGGCGGATGGACTCGACGCCCTCGCGGAGGTTGTTCCAGAAGGTGTCGATGTCGGGGGCGCCCGGCAGCTTGCACGCCATGCCCACGACCGCCACGGCGTCGTCACGGTGAACGGCCCGGCGCGCGGCGGGGACGTGCCCGGTACGGCTCCCGCCGTCGAGGTGGGCGGCGAGGCGGCGAACGGTGGGGTACTGGAAGAGGGCGGAGAGCGGGAACTCCCGGCCGAGTTCGGCAGTGATGATCTTGTGGGCGTTGAGGGCGGTCATGGAGCTGCCGCCGATCTCGAAGAAGCCCTTGTCGGGGTCGATGTGGGGGATGCCCAGGACGGTCCGCCAGGCCCCGGCGACGACCGCCTCGGTGGCACCGGGGGCACCGGTCGGGCCGGTCGCGCCGTCCGGGCCGGTGTCGGGGGTGGTGGTGCGGGGGGTGTCGAGTTCCCGCAGTGCGTTGCGGTCGATCTTCTTGTTGGGGGTGTGGGGCAGTTCGTCGAGCGGGACGAGCCGGTCGGGGACCATGTACACCGGCAGCCGTCCGGCGAGGGCGGTGCGCAGCTCGTCCGGGTCCACGGCACGGCCCGGGGCGGTGGTGAAGTACAGGAACAGCCTCACGTCGCCCGGCACGTCCTCACGGACCACCGCCGCCGCCTGCACCACCCCGGCCTGCTCGGCCGCGACCGCCTCGATCTCGCCGAGCTCGATCCGGTGGCCGTGGAGCTTGACCTGGAAGTCGGCGCGGCCGCGGTATTCGAGGGAGCCGTTTTCGCGGTAGCGGACCAGGTCGCCGGTGCGGTACATGCGCCCGCCGGGCAGGAAGGGGTCCTCGACGAAGCGCTCGGCGGTCAGTTCGGGGCGGTCGAGATAGCCGCGGGCCACGCCCAGACCACCGATGAACAGCTCGCCGACACAGCCACGCGGCACCCGCCGGCCCGCCGGATCCAGTACGTACAGAAGGTTGTTGAGCAAGGGCTCACCCAGTGAGACGTCGCCCTCGATGACCTTCCAGGCGGCGGACCAGACGGTGGTCTCGGTGGGCCCGTACATGTTCATCAGACCGTCCGGGCACAGCCTCAGCAGCTTGCGCGCCAGACCCCGGTCCAGGGCCTCACCACCCACCAGCATCCGGTCCAGACCCCGCACCAGCGCCCGCCCGTCCGCGTCCGCCAGCAGCATCCGGGCCAGCGACGGCGTGCACTGCAGATGCGTCGGCGCATACGGCAGACACTCCGCCCACCCCGCCGGACCACCACCGGCCACCACCACCCGGTACCCACGCGTCAACGTCCACAACAACTCCAGCGTCGAGATGTCGAACGACAGACTCGTCACCGCCAGCCACGTATCACCCGCACCACCCCCCACCCGCACATCCATCGCCGCACAGAAATTCGCGAACTGCCCATGCTCCAGCTGCACACCCTTCGGCAGCCCCGTCGAACCCGACGTGTAGATCACATACGCCAGATCCGACAACCCCGGCAGCACCACATCCGACGGCACCACAGCACCCGGATCCGTCGTCGCGGGAACGTCGTCGATCAGTACGACCCGGGCAGTGGTCTCCACCGGCCGGTCCGAGACGAGCACCGTCAGTCCGCTGTCGCCGATGACGTGCTCCAGGCGGGCCCTCGGATACTCCGGGTCCAGCGGCACGTACGCACCACCGGCCATCCAGACCGCCAGCACCGCCACCACCAGATCCGCCGAACGCGGCAGATGCACCCCCACCAGGCTCTCCGCACCCACTCCTGCCGAGCGCAGCAGGTCCGCCAGGTCCGCCGCCCGTGACACCGTCCGGCGGTAGGTCAGCTCCTGTCCGTCGGAGACCAGCGCCACCGCGTCCGGCGTGCGCCGGGCCTGCGCCAGTACGAGATCCAGGGCCGTGGGCCCGTCGGGCGCCGCCGCCACGACACGGCCGCCGCGCTCCTCCAGCCAGGCCAGCTCGGCCGGGGCGAGCAGCGCCGCCTCACCGACCGGGCGCCCGGGGGCGGAGAGCAGGGCCGGCAGCAGGGTCAGGAAACCGTCCACCAGCCGGCGTGCGGCCCCGGCCGCCCAGGCCTCCGGCCGGTACTCCAGCTCGCCGCGCAACCCGTCCCCGAACGGCAGCAGCGTCAGACCGAGGTCGAACTTCGCGGCCCCGTCCACGTTTCCGGCGAGGCTCCCCTCCGTCGACAGCCGCCAGAACTCGTTGCCCTGCGCGGCCATCGGCATGGACGCGTAATTGAACAGGCAGCGGAACAGGGGGTTCTCGTCACCGGTGCGCGGACCACCGACGGCCCGGACGACCTCGGTGAGCGGGACGGCCTGGTGCTCCATGGTGCCGAGCACCCGGGGCGCCATCGAGCCGATCAGCTCGTCGAAGGCCGGGTCGCCCGTGAGGTCGCAGCGCAGCGGCAGCGTGTTCGCCAGGAAGCCCACCATGCCCTCCGCCTCGGGGAGTTGACGGTTGGCCCACACGGTGCCGAGGCCGAAGTCGTCCTGTCCCGTCACCCGTCCGAGCAGCACGGCGAACGCGCTCACCAGCACGGTGTACGGGGTCACCGAACGGTCCGAGGCCAGCTCCTCGATCCCGGACCGCAGCCCGGCGGGAATCGTGAAGTGGACGGTGCCGCCCGCACTGTTCCCGCCGCTCTCCGGCGCGGTGCCGGGGCCCGGCGGGAACTCCAGCCGGGGCACGCCGGCGAGTTGCTCCCGGAAGAAGTGGACCCCTTCGTCGAAGAGCCCGGTCCGCAGCGCTTCCTCCTCCTGGGCGGCGAGGTCTCCCGGGCAGCCCGCGGGCGCGGGACGGTCCGGCTCCGTTCCCGACCGGAACGCGCGGTAGGCGTCCGTGAGTTCGGACAGCAGGAGCGCGATGGACCAGCCGTCGGTGATGGCGTGGTGCATGGTGAGGCACACGCTCTGCCGGCTGTCGCCCTTGTCGGGGTTCTCGTCCGCGATCGTTGTCGTGTCCGTGTCCGTGTCCGTGTCCGTGGTCAGGACGAAGAGGCGGAGCAGGGTCCGGCCGGACACGGCGAACGGCTTGAGCTCCTCGGCGTGCAGCAACGCCCGCGCCTCGTCGGCGGACAGGCCGGTGGCGTCCCGGTAGGTGACCGGGGCGTCGACGTTCTCGTGCACCACCTGGACCAGCTGTCCGTCCCGGCTCTCCAGCCCGGTGCGCAAGGCCTCGTGACGTTCCATCAGCCAGAGCACGGACCGCTCGAACGCCTCGCGGTCCAGAGCGCCGTTCAGGTGCAGCGTCATCGTCGCGTTGTACTGGGCGGAGCCGGGGTTGAGCCGTTCCAGGAACCACAGCCGCTTCTGGCCCTCGGTCGCCGGACGCACGGTGCTGCGTGCCGGAGGCGCTGAAGGCATCGGGGATGCCGAGGGCGTCGTGGCGGTCGTGACGGGCGCGGGCTGCTCCGTGGGGGTCGCCGCCGGTGCATCGGGTGTCGCCGATGCGTCGTGGTCCGGGTCCAGGTCCCGCATCAGCCGGTCCGCGAGCCGCTCCGGGGTGGGGTGCTCGAAGGCCGCGGTCGACGGCAGGGTGGTGCCGGTGGCCGCCGTGAGGCGGCGGCGCAGCTCGACCGCCGTCAGCGAGTCGAGGCCAAGCTTCTGGAACCTCTGGTCGGCGAGGATCGTCGAGGAGAGCCCCAGGACGGTTGTTGCCTCCGCTCGCACCAACTCCACCAGTGCGGCACGGAGTTCAGCACCGGAAAGCGATGTCGGCGACGTCAGCGGCTCCTGTGTTCCGGCAAGCACGGCGGCCGTACCGGCCCCCGTTCCGGTCCCTGCGCCGGCTCCTGCGCCGACTCCCGTTCCGGTGGCCTGCGGCCGTACGCGTACGAGGTCGCGCAGCAGGACGGGCGGCTCCTCCGACCCGGCCGGGTGCTGCTGCGGGGCCGACGAATCGGTTCCGGTCAGCTTGACCGGGACCAGGTGCGGGTGGGGCGTGCGCAGCGCGGAGTCGAGCGCCGCCAGCGCCTCGGCCCGGTCGAGCGCGCCGAAGCCCTGGCGGCTCATCCGGGCGAGGTCGGCCCGGCCGAGGCTCGCCGTACGGCTCAGCCCGCCCTGTTCCCACAGCCCCCACGAGAGGCTCGTGCCCGGCATCCCGAGGCCGTGACGGTACGCGGCGAGGGCGTCCAGGGCCGTGTTGGCGGCGGCGTACGTGCTCTGGCCGGCCGTTCCCAGCAGACCGGCCGCCGACGAGAAGAGCACGAACACCGCGGGTGCGAGGTCCAGGGTCAACTCGTGCAGGTGCAGGGCGCTTTCGGTCTTCGCGGCGAGAACACGGGCGAGCCGCTCGGGGTTCTGAGACCCGAGGAGCCCGTCGTCGACCACGGCCGCCAGGTGGAACACACCGGTCAACGGGCGGTCGGACGTGGCGTCCGCCAGCACGGCGGCGAGGCTTTCGCGGTCCGCTGCGTCGCAGGCCACCACGTCCACGGTCCGGGCCCCGGCAGCCGTCAGCCCTGCCACCGCCTCGTCCATGCCGGGGGCCCGCAGGCCGCGGCGCGAGGTGAGCAGGAGATGCCGCACCCCGTACTCGCGCACGAGGTGCTCGGCCACCGCCCGGCCGAGTTCACCGGTGCCGCCGGTGATCAGGACGACGCCGTCGGGGTCGAGAACCGGTGCAGGGGACCCGGCACCGGGGACGGCGACCAGCCGCGGCGTGTACACCGTGCCGTCGCGGACCACGAGTTCGGCCTCCGAGCCGAGCGCCGCGGCGACCGGTCCGGTGAGGTCCGCCCCGGCGGTGTCCACCAGCCGGACCGTACGGTCGGGGAACTCGCTGCGAGCCGCACGGACCAGACCCCACAGGGCGGCCTGGGCCAGGTCGTGACCGTCGTCGCCGACCGCACCGGACGTCAGCCACACCACTTCGGCGTCGGCAGCGATGCCGGTTCCGGTGTTCTCGGTGTTCTCGGTGAACAGTCGCTGGAGCTCGGTGAGGCCGCGGGTGGCGACCTCGGTGACGGTCCCGGTCCAGCCGCGGGCGTCCACGACCACACGGGAAGCATCGCTTCCGACGCCGACGCCGACACCGATGCCACCGTCGACGGTTCCGGCTCCGGTTCCGGTCGTGGGGGCGTTCACCTCCCGCAGCTCCACCCGGTAGAGGTGCTCGGGGCGCGTGGCCCCGCGGACCTGCTCCGCCGTGACCTCGCGGAGCCGCAGTTCCCCGGAGAGCACCGGGGAGCCGTCGGCGTCCGCGGCCCACAGCCGCAGTCCCGTTCCGGACTCGTCGACGTCGACGCGCACCCGCAGTTCGGCACTGCCGACTGCCGACAGCTCCACCCCCGACCACTCGAACGGGAAGAGGACCGGGGTCTCCCCCTCGGCCTCCCTGCGCGCTCCCATGCAGGCGTGCAGCGCCGCGTCGAGCAGCGCGGGGTGGACGCGGTACTCGTCGGCCCGCAGCCCCTCCGGAAGGCGTATCCGCCCGTACGCGGTGTAGCCGTCCCGCCACAGCTCGACCAGCCCCCGGAACGCGGGGCCGTAGTCCAGACCCCGCTCCCGGAACCGCTCGTAGAAACCGTCCAGGTCCACCTGCTCGGCCCCGGCCACGGGCCACCGCGTCAGGTCCGGGAAGGCCGTCGCACCGTCCCGCCCGGTCCCCGGCGGACTCAGCACGCCCACCGCGTGCCGCGTCCAGGCCCGGTCCGTGCCCTCCGACTGGCTGTGGACCGTCACCGTCGCCCGCCCGCCCGCATCTGCGGCACCGACGACCACCTGGACGCGCTCGGCACCCGCCGGATCGATCGGCAGCGGCTCCAACAGCGTCAACTGCTCCACGCCGCCGAACCCGGCCTCGGCCGCGGCGGTCAGGGCCAGTTCCAGCATCCCGGTACCGGGGACGATCGCCACGCCGAACGCCGCGTGGTCCGCCAGCCAGGGCTGCCCGGCCGAGGAGAGAAGGCCCGTGAGCAGATGTCCTTCGCCCCCGGCCAGTGGAAGCGTCGCCCCCACCCAGGGGTGCGCGGACGGCAGGAGCCCGGCTGAACGGACGCCGGCCGAACGGACATCGGCGGAAGCGGTGCCGGAAGCGGTTCCGGGGGCGGAGGCTCCGGTACGGCCGGTGCCGGGCTCGGACCAGTACCGGTCCCGCCGGAACGCGTACGTCGGCAGGGCGACGAGGGAAACGGGCCCACTCGCTCCGGGTACCCGGGGCCAGTCGACCGGATACCCCTGCGCGTGCAGGGCGCCGAGCGAACGGAGGACACCGGCCGGGCTGAGCCCGGTGCTGATCTCGACGCCGGTCTCGATGCCGGTTTCGGCGCCTGACCCGGTGCCGGGTTCCGTGGCCGGGCCGGGGTCGGTGTTCGGCGCGAGACGGACGCAGAGCTCATGACCGTGCGCCTCGAACCGTTCCGCCGTGCTGCCCGGAGAACCGTCGTCGACCGCCGCATCCGCTCCGTTCCCGGTCACGATCCGGGCACCCTCGTCGAGAGGGAGCTCTCCCCGTACGACCGAGGCGACCGTCTCCCCGAGCCCGTGGCCGACGACGGCCGCGGGCTCGATTCCCAGGGACTTCCAGAGGGCACCGAGTCCGACGGCCAGGGCGAACCCGGCGGGCCCGGCGACATCCGGACCACCGGCCGCCTCCCCGGCCAGCACGTCCCGCACCGACCAGCCCGTCAGGGGCCGCAGCACCGCGTCGCACGCCCCGACGGCATCGGCGAAGACCTCGCTCCCGGAGAGGAGCGCACGCCCGACACCGTCCCATCGCACGTCCGCGGACGGGTCGGGACAGATGAAGACCACCGCGTCCCGCTCACGGGCGTCGCCCACGACGACCCGGTCGTGCGGCTCGCCCGCGGCGAGCGCGGACAGTGCCCGTACCGCCTCGGACCTGTCCGCCACGTCCAGCGACGCGCGGGCGGGCAGATGCGTACGGTGCAGGGCAGCCGTCCGCACCACGTCGGACAGCGGAGTGCCGTCGTGCCCGGCGAGCCAGTCGGCCCACCGGCCCGCCTGGGCGCGGAGCGCCTCCTCGTCGTACCCGGACAGCAGCAACGGCCACGCGTCCACGGGCACGGCTCCGGGCTCCCCGGAGGGCGCGTCCACCCGCTGCTGCGGGGCCTCCTCCAGCACCACGTGCGCGTTGGTGCCGCCGATGCCGAAGGCCGACACACCGGTGCGACGCGTCCGCCCCTCCTCGTGCGGCCAGGGCCGCGCCTCCTGCAACAGGGTCAGGCCGCTCGCCGCCCAGTCGATGTGCGGGCTCGGCTCCTCGGCGTGGAGCGTCCTCGGCAGTGTCTCGTGCTGGAGCGCCAGCACCATCTTCATCACGCCGACGATGCCTGCGGCGGCCTGGGTGTGACCGAGGTTGGACTTCGCGGAGCCGAGGAACAGCCGGTGCGATCCGAACACCTCGGCCAGCGCACCGGCCTCGATCGGATCGCCGAGATCGGTGCCCGTGCCGTGCGCCTCGACGGCGTCGATGTCGGCCGGGGCGAGGCGGGACGCCGCGAGGGCGTCCCGGATGACGCGCTGCTGCGAGGGGCCGTTCGGCGCGGTGAGCCCGTTGCTCGCCCCGTCCTGGTTCACGGCGGAACCACGGACGAGGGCCAGTACGCGGTCCCCGTCGCGCTCGGCGGCCGACAGCCGCTTCAGCACCAGCACGCCCACCCCCTCGGACCAGCCGGCACCGTCACCGGCGGCCGAGAAACTGCGGCACCGACCGTCCGTCGCCATGGCCCTGAGCCTGCTGAACTCGACGAACGTCGCCGGGGTGCTCATGACCGTGACACCACCGACGAGGGCGAGCTCGCACTCGCCCTGCCGGAGGGAGGCCGCCGCGAGGTGAAGGGCGACCAGGGAGGAGGAGCAGGCGGTGTCGACGGTGACGGCCGGGCCCTGGAGGCCGAGCGTGTACGAGACCCGCCCGGAGATGACACTGGCCGCGTTGCCCGTGCCCACGTAGCCGTTCAGGTTCTGGAGCGCGCCGCCGTTGCGGTCGTCGTAGTCCGAACCCATGGTCCCGACGTAGACGGCGGTGGCGCTGCCGCGCAGCGAGTCCGGCCGGATGCCGGCCCGCTCCAGCGCCTCCCAGACAGTTTCGAGCACGAGTCGCTGCTGCGGGTCCATGGACAGTGCCTCGCGCGGCGAGATCCCGAAGAACGTCGCGTCGAAGTCCTCGACGCCGTCGATGAACCCGCCCTCACGGGCGTAGCTCTTGCCGACGGCGTCCGGGTCGGGGTCGTACAGGTCGAGACCGTCCCAGCGGGACGGCAACGGTCCGATGGCGTCGGTCCCCTCGGCGAGAAGGGTCCAGTACTCCTCGGGAGTCGTCACACCGCCGGGGAGCCGGCAGGCCATGGAGACGATGGCGATCGGGTCGTCGGAGGCGGTCCCCTCCCGCCGGACCGGTGCGGCGGGGGACGACTCGTCGGCCCGGCCCGAGAGGCTCAGCCTGTCGAGGAGGAGCGCCGCGACCGCGGCCGGGGTGGGATGGTCGAAGGCGAGCGTCGAGGGCAGCTGCGTCCCGGTCTCCGCGGACAGCCGACGCCGCAGCTCGACCGCCATGAGCGAGTCGAAGCCGAGATCCTTGAAGACCTGTTCCTTGCCGATCGCCCCGGAGTCCGACATGCCCAGGACCGCGGCGGCCTCCCGCTGGACGATCTGGACGAGCAGGGCGGGCCGCTCGGCCCCGGGCAGCGCGGCGAGCCGGTCCCGCAGGCCGGAAGGCCCGGCGGTGGCGGTGGCATCGGCGCGCCTGCGGGGAGCACGGACGAGTCCGCGGAGGAGTGCGGGAACGTCGTTTCCGTCCTCCCTCCGGAAGGCGTCGAGCACGAACTTGACAGGAACGAGGTGGGCGTCCGTACGGACGAGCGCGGCGTCGAGGGCCGTCAGGGCCTGGGTGGGGGTGAGGGCGCCGATGCCCATGCGGCGCAGACGGGCGAGCTCGGCCCGGCCGAGGTCGGCGGTGAGACCGGTGCCGGCCTGCTGCCACAACCCCCAGGAAACACTCGTGGCGGGCAGGCCCAGAGCACGCCGGTGGACGGCCAGGGCGTCGAGACAGGCGTTGGCCGCGGCGTAGTTGGACTGTCCGGGACCGCCGAGCACCCCGGCGGCCGACGAGAACAGGACGAACGCCGCAAGGTCCAGGCCCAGTTCCAGGCTGAGATCGTGGAGATGACGGGCACCGGTCGCCTTGGGCGCCCAGACCCGGGCGAGCCGCTGGGGGCTCTGGGCGGAGATCACACCGTCGTCGAGGACGGCGGCGAGGTGGAAGATTCCGGTCCAGGGACGCTCGGTGCCGGTGTCGGTGCCGGTGTCGGCGAGTACTGCCGCGATCTGGTCGCGGTCCGACACGTCGCAGGCCACCAGGCGTACGGTCTCGGCTCCGGCGGCCGTGAGTTCCGCCGTCAGCTCCTGGGCGCCGGGGGCGTCCTGGCCGCGTCGCGAGGTCAGCACCAGGTGCCGCACCCCGTGCACACGCACCAGGTGCCCGGCCACCGCACGGCCCAGCTCACCCGTACCACCCGTGATCAGCACCGCACCGGACGGATCCAGCACCGGCCGCTCACCGGCGACACTGTTGCTGCTGTTGTCGTTGTCGGTGGCTGCCGCACGTACCAGCCGGCCCACCCGCACCCGGCCCCCACGCACCACGACCTCGGGCTCGTCCACAAGGAACGGCACCTCGATGTCGGTGCCGGTGTCGGTATCGGTATCGACGTTGGCGTTGGCGTTGGTGTCGAGGTCGACGAGCTGGATCACCCGCTCCGGGTGCTCGGCCCGCACTGCACGGAGCAGACCCCACAACGGTGCACGTACGAGGTCACCGATGCCATCGCCGACGTCCACGGCGCTTCGGGTGACCCAAACGAACTCGGTGTTCTCCAGGCGGGGTTCGGCCAGCAGCCGCTGCACCGTGACCAGGGCTTCGGCCGTCGCCCCCAGTGCGTCGTCGATGACGCCGTCCGCGGCTTCGCCTGTGGCGTTGCCCATGGTGTTGTTCGTGGCGTTGCCCGTGGTGTCGACCACAACACGTCCGGGCGGCTCGATGCCTTCGTCCAGTCGGGCGAACAGTCCGTCGGCCTGCGCGATGCTCTGCGCGTCCAGGGCCCGGGCCATCTCGCCGCTGCCACCGAGGACCCAGGTCTCCTGAGCCGGTGCCTCTTCCAGCGTGCGCAAGGCCTGGAACTCGACGCGGTAGAGATGCTCGTCGGCCGCAGGGGTGGCAGCGGCGCGGAGCTGTTCGGAGTCGGCCGGACGCAACCGGAGCCCACGGGCGTGCAGAAGGGGCTGCCCGGTCGGATCGGTCGCCCACAGTCGGAGGCCGGTTTCCGTGTCGTCGAGTTCGATGCGTATGCGCAGTTCGGTGGCGCCGGTCGCGTACAGCTCGACACCGGTCCACTCGAAGGGGAGCGGTACGTGTCCCTCGGTTCCCGTTCCGTCCTGGACCGCCACCATCGCGTGCAGGGCGGCGTCCAGGAGTGCGGGGTGGATGCCGAAGTCGTCGGGCCGGAGCCCCTCGGGGAGGCGGACGGTCCCGTACGCGGTGTTCCCCTTGCGCCACAGTTCGGTCAGGCCCTGGAAGGCGGGGCCGTACTCCAGGCCACGGGCACGGAAGTCCTCGTAGAACCCGTCCAGTACGACCTGCTCTGCACCCGCAACCGGCCACTGCACCAGTTCGGCGGCCGCCTCCGGAACGGAGGTGGCTCCGGTGGAGAGTTCGCCGGAGGCGTGTCGACGCCACGGAGCATCTGCGGAGATGCCCTCCGAGGCGCTCTCCGGTCGGCTGAAGAGATGGATGGGCCGGCGGCCCTGTGGGGTTTCCGCTCCGACGACGACCTGGAGGCGGAGGGGGGTCTCGTCGGTCAGGACGAGCGGTTCGAGGAGGGTGAGTTCCTCGACGGCCGAGGCCCCTACGTGGTGGGCTGCGGTGAGGGCGAGTTCGAGCAGTCCGGTGCCGGGGACGAGAACGGTCCCGAACGCGGCGTGCTCGGCCAGCCACGGCTGGTCGGTGAGGGAGAGGCGGCCGGTGAGCAGGTGGCCCTCGCCGTCGGCGAGTGCGAGGGCTGCGCCGAGCCAGGGGTGTCCGGAGGCGTCCAGGCCCATGGAGCGCACGTCACCGGACGTCTTCGGGGTGTCCATCCAGTAGTGCTCGTGCTGGAAGGCGTAGGTGGGGAGGTCGGGCAGGGGGTTCTTGCCGACGTTCGGGGCGGTTCCGAGGGCCTGGTTCCAGTCGATGGCGTGGCCCTGGACGTGGAGGAGGCCGAGGTTGCGCAGGAGCTGCGCGGTGGTGCCGTGGTCGCGGGCGAGGGAGCCCACGACGATCCCGCCGCGCTCCGCGCTGCCGTCGGTCAGCGGCATGGACAGCACGGGGTGGGCGGAGATCTCGACGAACACGGTGTGGCCGTCGTCGAGGAGGTGGTTGAGGGCGCGGTCGAAGCGGACGGGTTCGCGCAGGTTGCGGCACCAGTAGCCGCCGTCCAGGTCGGTGCCGTCGGACACCTCGCCCGTCACGGTGGAGTAGAACGCCAGGTCCGCACGGTGCGGGGCGAGGCCCTCGAAGTCGGAGGCGAGGCCCGGCAGCAGCGGGTCCATCTGGGCGTTGTGTGAGGCGTAGTCCACGTTGATCTTGCGGGCGTAGACGTCCCGTTCCTGGAGCTCGGTGACGATCTGCTCGATCGCGTCCGCCCGGCCGGAGATGATCGTCGACCCCGCGGTGTTGACCGCGGCGACGGACAGTGCGTCGCCGTACGGGGTGAGGAAGTCCTCCACCACCGCGACGGGGCGTTCGATGAGGGCCATGCCGCCCTGTCCGGCGCAGGCCAGGACAGCCTTCGAGCGCTGGGCGACGATCTGCGCCCCCTGCTCCAGGGTGAGAGCGCCGCTCACGACCGCGGCGACCACCTCGCCCTGCGAGTGACCGACCACGGCGGCCGGCTCCACACCCAACGACCGCCACAGCGCGGACAGGGCCACCCCCATCGCGAACAGCGCGGGCTGGACCACGTCCACCCGGTCGAACGGCGGGTTCTCGCCCTCCTCACCGGCCAGGACTTCCCGCACCGACCAGCCCGTGAACGGCCGCAACGCGGCGTCGCAGGCGTCCACGGTCTGCGCGAACACCTCACTGGAATCAAGGAGTTCACGGCCCATCCCGGTCCACTGCGAGCCCTGGCCGGGGTAGACGAAGACGACCTTCCCGCGGCGCTCGGCCGCGCCCGTCACCACCGCGTCGTGCGAGCGCCCCTCGGCCAGCGCCTCCAGGGCCTCGACCAGTCCGGCAGCATCCGACGCCACCACACTCGCCCGGGACTCGAAGTGCGAACGATGACGCGCAGCCGTCACCGCCACATCCGCGAGCCGGACTTCTTCACGACCGGACAGCCAGGACGCCCAACGCCCCGCCTGCCCACGCAAGGCAGCCTCATTGCGGCCCGACACCACCACCGGGAAGACACCGTCGTCGACGGCTCCGGCGGCCGGCTCCGCCAACGGCGGCTCTTCGACGATGACGTGGGCGTTGGTGCCGCTGAGGCCGAACGAGGAGACTCCTGCGCGTCGGACCCGGTTCTCGTTCCGTTCCCACGGGCGGGCGTCCTGCAGCAGCTCGAGACCGCTGCCCTGCCA